>NC_008609.1:2890000-3190000 GCF_000015045.1 Pelobacter propionicus DSM 2379 | reverse complement strand
TGGACGGGCTTGATCCCCGCCTGGTTGAAACCTCCCTACAGGTTGCCTGTGATGTCACTAACCCGCTCTGCGGGGAAAACGGGGCTTCGGTCATCTACGGTCCCCAGAAGGGGGCCACTCCGGAGATGGTGCGTGAACTGGATCGGGCGCTTGAGCACTACTCCCAGGTCGTGGAACAGGCCATTGCAAGGAACGTCTCCGACCAGGCCGGTAGCGGGGCTGCCGGAGGCTTGGGGGCCGGCCTGCGCTACTTCACCAATGCCAGCTTGCTTCCCGGCGTGAAAATAGTGCTGGATGCGGTGGGGTTTGCCGAGGCCCTGAAGACGGCCGACCTCGTGATCACCGGCGAGGGGTGCAGCGATGCTCAGACTGCCCACGGCAAGGCGCCGTTGGGGGTGGCTCGGCTGGCGCGCAACGGCGGAGTGCCGGTGATCTGTCTCTCGGGGGGGCTGGGCGCGGGGGCCGAGCAATTGTTGGAGCATGGCATCGATGCGCTGCTCGGCATTGTTTCCTGTCCCATGCCGCTGGAGGATTGCATGGCCCGGGCCGCCGAGTTGGTGGAGACCGCCACCAGCCGCGTTTGCCGTCTGTTGCGGGTGGGACGTGGACTGGGGGGGCGACGGTGAAGAGCCCTGCCGATGCCTCTGGATGGTGTTGCAGGAGGCTGGGGCGGTGGCGCGCGTTTCCGGCTGTCGGGCGGTCTGGGTGCGGGTAGCACTCATCTGCCCCTATAGCATCGGCCCTGTCCGGGGCAATATCACCACGGTTCGCCGTATAACCGCCCATCTACCGGAAGCGGGTGTCCTGGCTGACATGCTTCCCCTGGACAGACTGACACTGGCAGAACAGCAGGCGCTGCTGGACCGGCAACGCCCCCTGCTGCTGCACGCCTTTCACGCTTTCCATAGCGGTCCGGTTGCCCAGGAGCTTGCCCGTTGTCTGGGAATTCCCTACCTGATCACCATCACCGGCAGCGACCTGTTCGACCCGCTCCTGCGCGATGCTCCCGCGACCCGGCGGGCCATGGCCGGCGCAGCCTCCATTACCTGCTTCGATCCGCTGATGGCGCGACGACTGGTGGAATTTTTTCCCGATGTCGCCGGAAGGATTGCTGTTATCCCCCAGGGAGTTCAACCTCTGCCGGTTTCTGAGCCCCTTTGCCGCGCTGCGGACGAGTTTGTGGCGTTCCTGCCGGCTGCCCTGCGGCCGGTGAAGGGAGTGGTGGCCGCCCTGGACGCCCTGGCTCCCCTGGCCGAAGAGTTCCCCTCCCTGCGCCTCGTGCTTGCCGGCGGCGCCCTTGACCCGGAGTACGCCCGCATTGTGGGAGAACGGGCCGCCTGTCTGGCCTGGGTGCGTCTCCTGGGAGATATTCCCTGGCAGCGCATGGGTGCGCTGTTTACCGCGGCGGATCTGGTGCTGAACTGTTCACACTTCGAAGGGGGGATGGCCAACTCCCTGCTGGAGGCGATGAGCATGGCCAGGCCAGTGCTGGCGCGGGATGTGTCGGGAAATCGCTCCCTGATCCGTCACGGCAGGACCGGTTGGCTCTACGGAAGCGACGATGAAATGAGGACTCTGGTACGGGAACTGCTGGCTGACCCCGCAGTGGGGAACAGGATGGGGGAGTTGGGCAGGAGCTATGTTCTCAAACGTTGCTCTCCATTCCGTGAGGCGCGGCGCTATGCCCGGGTGTATGGGAGGGTGCTGGGAGGTGCCCCCCCGTTGCGGGAGTAGCAGCAGTCGAATGTTTTCAAACACCTGGATCAGCCGCTTCGCTCTGAAAATTCGGGCGCGCAAAAAGTAAGGCCCGCAACCTTCGCGGGCCTTCAGTGTCATGATAATTCCGTGCCCCTTAATATAGGGTTAGTTCCGGCTCCCGTAGGTTGCGCCGGACGGATTCTGCAATTGCCTATGGTGGTCTGGAGTAGCTTCTTCTATAGTGTGGCCCTCCTTTGTACCTTGGTTACTTCGTATCGGTAGCGCTACCTTGAGTAAACTATAACCCTGAAAATCCAAAAAAACAGGCTGTTTTTTTAAAAAAGTTCACGCTATAGTTGTCAAATTACGCTCGGGGGGGAGGGCGTCATTGCCCGGAAACATGAACTGACAGTACAGGCGGCACCGGAAACCTCCGGTGCCGCCTGTTTTTTTGGGGGGGTATTGTGGTAACGTCTCTCAGCGCAGGGAATCGAAGAGGTACTCCAGGCCGTTGACCTTGATTTCATACACCGTGCGCAGCATGTCACCCAGTTTTCCCTTGGGGAAGCCCTCTTGGGCAAACCAGACCACATACCCCTCGGGAAGGTCGATCAGCAAGCGCCCGGCATACTTTCCAAAGGGCATGCGCATTGCGGCAAGATCCAGCAGTTTCTGGTGGTCGAAGGTGGGTTGCGTTTCCAAGGGTCAGGCCAGTTCCGCCAAAAGCTCCCTGAAGGCCTCGATTCTGCGGGCCTTTTTTAGCCGATGGAAGCCTTTTTCAAAGGCAGGTTCATGGATGGTGGATACGATCTCCTTGATTTTACCCAGTATCTGGGCTTCACCGCAGAACAGGGTCTGGTAGCGGGTCAGCAACTCATCCAGATAGCGGGAGAGCATCGCCGCCCGTTCCTGTGGTTGCGGGTCGGGAGGGGCGCAGTTGCGCAGGCGCTGGAAGAGCAGGGGGTCGGATATGGCGCCCCGCCCCAGCATCAGTCCGGCTGCGCCGGTTTCCCGCAGCACATGCCGCCCCGTTGCTACGCTGCGGATATCCCCGTTGGCGATGATCGGCAGGGTGCTCCTTTGGACCGCTTCGGCCGTGATGCCGTGGTCGGCGAAACCAGCGTACTTCTGCAGTACTGTGCGGGGATGCAGAACTAGGAAATCCACTCCCGATGCTTCGAAGAGCGGCAGCAGGTCGAATATCTGACGGGGGTTGTCGTAACCGGAGCGCAGTTTGATGGAGAAAGTTCCCCTGATGGTCTTGCGCAGTGCAGGTATGATGCTTGAAAGTTCCTGGGGGGAGCGCAGCATACCGCCGCCGGTCTGGCCGCTGGTCATGCGGCCGTAGGGACAGCCCATGTTCAGGTTGATGTGCGCTGCTCCGGCATCCTGGGCCGCCTGACTGCCCGAAACGAGCGCTTCCCTGCCATGGCCGATCAGTTGCACCACAAGGGGGACATCATCTCCGGCTGAACCCGCCTCGGCCAGGTCGGCCGCCGAGAGGCGTCTCTGTGCGGCAGCGGGGTTGACGCGCATGAATTCGGTGAAGACCACATCCGGTCGGACCCAGTCGATGAACAGGGAGCGCAGGGCGCTGTTGGTCACCCCCTGCATGGGAGCGAGCATGAGCGGAGTCTGCCCCTGGCGCCAGGGGAGCGTCGGGGGGTGCGCTGGCCCGGGCAGGAGACGTGGTGGCGTCGGGTTGTCGCGGTCTGTTGTTGGGGATGGGGTCATGGGGGCGATGGTGCGGACGCAAAAAAACAACGACTCCCGGGCACGGCCCCGGAAGTCGTTGTGCAGTGAATCCGTGGGGGGAACTCTCTAGAAGATCTCTATCAGTTCGATTTCAAAGTTCAGGTCTTCGCCTGCCAGGGGGTGATTGGAGTCGAAGGTGACGCTGTCAGCGGTTACCTCCACGACGGTTACATCCACCTCTTCGTCGTTGTCGTTGGCCAGCGTATAGGCATCGCCCACTTCCGGCTGCAGGTCTTCGGGAATTTCGTCCCGCTTGGCGGTGAAGATCTTCTCCTGGTCGTATTCGCCAAAGGCATCCGCCGAGGGGATCATCACCTTTTTCTTCTCGCCTACGGCCATGCCGATCAGCGCCTGCTCAATCTCCGGGAAGAACTCACCCGCGCCGATGGTCAGTTCCATCGGGCCGATCTCGCCCTCGCAGCCGCATTCTTCTTCTTCGCAGATTTCTTCGTAGGTGGAGTCGAAAACAGTGCCGTCTTCCAGGGTGGCGCTGTAATGAAATTTTACCTTGTCGCCATTCTTAGCGTGTGCCATTGTTGTACCTTTCAGTGTGTGGTAGGCTTTGCGCCGATTATTTGTGCCCGTCAGAATACGGGAAACAGCGGCCGGCAGTCTACAAAAATCGTTACCACGCCTTGTTTCCAATAGTGCATGCCGGGTAAGTCGTTGGATTGCATACTGACCGAGTTGCCGTAAGCTGTAATGGCACGAATCCTGGGGAGGTCAAATCCCGTGAATGATGCCTGCGAACCGGCCTATGAAAGCGATGCCCTGGCGGCCCAGTACTGCGACGCCCATTACGGCGAGGAACATTTCGGCGTGCCCAATGCGCCTGCCGCCTGCGCCGAAGTCTGCCTGGAGCTGATGGAGGGGCGCGCCAAAGGGCATGCCCTGGATCTGGGATGCGCCCTGGGAAGGAGTTCGTTCGAGTTGGCTCGGGGCGGTTTTCGGCGGGTTACGGGCCTTGATTTCTCCGCCAGTTTCTGTTGTCTGGCAAACCGCCTGCGGAATGAGGGCAGTCTGCGTTATGCCCTTCCCGAGGAGGGAGAGCTCGTCTCGTTCCGTGTGATTAGTCTTGCCGAACTGGGACTGGAGCATGTCCGGGAACGGGTCTCATTCCATCGGGCCGATGCCTGCGATCTGCCGCCAGCGTTTGCCGGCTACGACCTGGTGCTGGCAGCCAACCTGATCGACCGGCTCCACTCGCCGCGGCGCTTCCTCTCATCGATCCGGGGGAGGCTGAAGCCGGGGGGAGTGCTGGTGATCAGCTCGCCCTACAGCTGGATGGAGGAGCATACCCGCAAGGCGGAGTGGCTGGGGGGATACCGGGATGGCTGTCGAGCGGTCTGGAGCCTGGACGGTCTTCAGGAAGCGCTGGCGCCCCATTTCAGGCCGCTGGGAGAACCACGTCCGCTCCCCTTCGTGATCCGTGAGTCGCGGCGCAAGTTCCAGCACAGTATCGCCGAGCTGACCGCCTGGGAGCTGTTGTAGACCATTTTCGGAGGGAATTATGGAAGAGCGCATCACCGAACTGGAGCTCCGCTTCATGCAGCAGGAGCTCAGCATTCAGGAGCTTAACGAGACCGTGTTCCGCCAGGAACAGGTCATTACCAGACTGGAGCGCCAGGTTAGGCTGATGGTTGATCAGCTCCGCTCATTCGCCCCTTCGTCAATTTTCGACCAGGATGGAGACGAGCGTCCACCGCACTACTGACCCCCCTGGGCGATCGCTCTGCTCAGCATGCATGGTCCTGGCCATTCGCGGGAACGGGGGCGACCAGGTCCTTCATGGCCCATTCCAGGTCCGACAGCTTGTACGGCTTCTGGATGAAACCGGCCAATCCCTGGGACATGAATCTGGCGGCTATGTCCTGCTCGCTGTAGCCGCTGCATATGACCACCCGTATTCCCGGTTCGATCCTGCGCAGCTCCTGGAACGTCTGCTCCCCGTCCATGCGCGGCATGGTCAGGTCCAGCAGCACGCAATCGATGTCGGTCCGGTTTCTCCGGAACAGCTCCAGGGCATCTTGTCCGTCCACGGCGGTGATGACCCGGAACCCCAGCAGCGACAGCATCGCCTTTCCCACCGCCCGGATGGTTTCCTCATCGTCCACCAGCAGCACGGTACCGCTTCCCCGCCATTTTTCACCCCTGTGTGACGAGGGCGGCGCCTGAACCGGAGTCTGTTCGCATGCCGGCAGCAATATCCTGAAGGTTGTTCCCCTCCCTTTTTCGCTCTCAACGGTTATGGCGCCCCGGTGTCCCCGGACGATGCCCAGGGTGACCGCCATGCCCAGACCACGACCGGTGAACTTGGTGGAAAAGAACGGTTCGAAGATTTTTGCGGCGGTTTCCGGGTCCATGCCGCAGCCGGTGTCGCAGATCTCCATGAAGACGTACTTCCCCTCTGCCAGCTGTTCCGTAATCCAGATCTTCGACAGGTAGGCCCGGTCGCACTCCATGACGCCGGTGGTGAAGGTTATCTGGCCGCACTGCTCGCCGATCGCCTCGGATGCATTGATGATCAGGTTCATGATGACCTGGCGCAACTGGGTCGCGTCGGCAGAGATGTCCGGCAGGCTGTCGCTGAAATTGAAGCAGAGCCTGGCTTTCTTGGATATGGATACATCCAGCATCTGGAGCATTTCGTTGACCAGGGCGTTCAGGTTGAGTCTTTCGGTGATGAAATGTCCCTTGCCCGAGTAGGCCAGCATCTGGCGGGCCAGTTCAGCCGCCTTGCTGGCTGCCTGATTGATTCTCTGGATATTATCCCGGGCCGGGGAGGAAGGGGGCAGGAGCGCCAGGGCCAGGTCGGCATTGCCCAGCACCGCTGTCAGGATGTTGTTGAAATCGTGGGCGATGCCGCCGGCCAGAACCCCCAGGCTCTCCAGTTTCTGCACATGCAGCATCTGGGCCTCGATGTGCCGATTTTCCTCTTCCAGGCGCTTCCTCTCGGAAATGTCCCGACCGATGACCATCAGGTGCGCTTTTTCATCCGCCATGAAGCGGGAGAGGTAGTAGGCCACGTGCTTTGTTTTGCCGAAGGTTGTGTGTAACTCCGTTTCGACCCGTTGCGTCAGTCCGTCGGTCAGGACGGACTCGGCCAGCGTGATAAGACCCGCATCCCGCCAGGAGGCGAGCTTGCGGAAGTTCTGCTGCAGCAGCGCGTGACCGCTCCCCTCGGCGATCTCCGACGCTGCCCGGTTTGCCAGGACGCAGTCGCCGCTCTTTCCGTCGAATATGCGGATAGCCATGGGGGATTGGGCCAGGAGCGCCTCCACGAAGTCCAGGGCCTTGTTGCGGTACTCCTCGGCCAGCTTGCGGTCGCTGATGTCGGCGATGGTGCCCACCAGGGATTGTAGCCGGCCGTCCCTATCCTCCAGGCGCTTCATGGAGAGAAAGCCCCAGAAATCTTCGTCACTGCCGCGCAGATAACGGCGTTCGGTAAAAGCATTGTCGCTTTCCCCGCTGATCATCTGCAGCAGGCGGCCGTGGCCGGTTCCCTTTTCCGAGGGGTGGAGGTGGTCGGCATAGCTCGATCCGATCAGTTCTTCCATGCCGCAGCCGAATAGCTCGGCCATTCTGCGGTTGGCAAAGGTAATCACTCCCCGCTGATCCAGCATGAGTATCCCTGCCTGGGATGCGTCGAAGATGACCCTCAGGCGCTGCTCGCTCTTGCGGAGTTTCTCCTCTGTCCGCTTCTGCTGGACGATTTTCCAGGTCGTGTCCATCAGCAGCGTCAACTGGCGCACGTCGGTGTCGTCATAGTCGCTTGCCTTGTTGGCGACCCCGATGGCGGCAACGATTGTCCCGTTGCTGAGAACCGGAATGGTGAGGAATCGGTGCAGGGGGGCGTGACCCTCGGGGACTCCCTGCATCAGACTCTGGCTGTCGTTGATGATCACCGGGTGGCGCAGTCTGACCGCCTCGGCCCACGTGCCTGCAGTGTCCAGGGGGTGGGTGGAGTGTCGCTCGCTGATGCGGCACTCATCCATGACCTCCCGTGACCAGCTGTTGCGGGTGAACTGGCGTACCTTTTCGTCGTAACGATGGATAAAGCCGATCCTGCTGCCGGTGAGCTTGATCCCCTCTTCCAGGGCAAAGTCCAGAAGATCCTGCACAGAGGTAAATCTGTGCTGGATGATGCGCAAGAGGCTCTCATGTCGCGCCTCGCTCAGCCTGAGGGCTTCCCTGGCCTGTTCCAGCTCTTCCTGGTTGGTTGGTTTACTGGTTCCGAGGTGTTGGTTGCGCACAAGGTCGTCTGTAGCGATGCCCGTATGGCAGGTATCGGCAGTGGTGGTGCCCGAAGAGCAATGCATTGTAGTTCATCTCCGATTGGTTGCAGCGGGGTACTATGGGGGGTGCAACGGGGAGTAACAGCGATTGTTGACTTTAGCGGAGTCCGGCCGTCCTGTAAACTACATTTTAATGAATGTCTGGGGGCTGGGGGAAGCCCTGGGTGGCAGATGCTTTTCTGACCATGGCGGCTGTGAGGAGGCGAAAAAGTTAGGCGATTGTTTTCCGGAAGCGCTCCACGGCTACCAGCAGCACCGCCAGCCCGATGACGGTCAGCGCCGCCATGTGCGGCCAGAGGATGGTCAATCCCACCCCCTTAAGGAAAATCCCCCTGACGATCACCATGTAGTAGCGCAGCGGGTTGGCCAGGGTCAGCCATTGAACCGCTAACGGCATGTTCTCGATGGGAAAGGCAAAGCCGGAGAGAAGCATGGCCGGGAAGATGACGAAGAAGGCGCTCATCATGGCCTGTTGCTGGGTCCGGCTGACGGTGGAGATCAGAAGCCCGATCCCCAGGGCGCTCATCAGAAAAAGGGTGGTGGCCAGGAAGAGCAGCCCCAGGCTGCCCCGCACCGGGACGTGGAACACCAGCGTGCCCACCAGGCTGATCAGGGCCACGTCGATGTAGCCGATCAGTACGAAGGGGAGCGTCTTGCCCAGGATGAATTCCCGCTTGCGGATGGGGGTGACGATGACCTGCTCCATGGTGCCGATTTCCTTTTCCCGCACGATGGCCAGGGATGAGAGCAGCATGGTGATCACGAACAGGATGTTGGTGATCACCGCAGGAACGTAGAAGGGGGGGCTCTCCAGGTTCTCGTTGAACCAGGCGCGGCTGGCCAGTTCCACACGGCCGGTGCGGAGTGTGCCTCCCTGGTGTCGTTGGATGAAGCGGAGCTGCAGGCGGCTGTTGTAGTCGTTGGAGAACCGCCCCAGATAGCCCATGACCACTCCGGCGGTGTTGGAGTCGGAGCCGTCCATGAGCGCCTGCACCGTCACGTTCTCCCCCCGTGCCAGCTGCTGGCTGAAGCCGTGCTCGATGGTCAGCACTACCCTGACCGTCCCGCGGTCCAGCAGGTTGCGGGCCTGGCTGTCGTTGTCGATGCGCCGGGTGATCCTGAAATGCCCGGAGGAGGAGATGATGTCGGTCAGTTCCCTACTCTCGCTGCTGTTGTCCCGGTCCATGATTGCCGTGGGGATGTTTTTCACGTCCATGTCCACCGCATAGCCGAAGATCACCGTCTGCAGGGCCGGCAGCACGAACAGCACGATCCTCATGCGCGGGTCGCGGAAGACCTGGATGAACTCCTTGATCAGCATGGCGCGGAGACGTTCCAACATTCTACAATCCTTTTGCCGGAGGTCGCACGGAGCCGGTGCGTCATCTCTGGCTAGTCGATGCTTTTCCTGAACTTCCCCACCGCCAGCAGCGTAACGATCAGGCCGAAGCTGGCCAGGAAGAGCACCTCCGGCCAGAGCAGCGTCAGGCCCACATCCTTGAGGTAGATTCCCCGCAGGATGAAGACGAAGTAGCGGGCAGTGACGATGTGGGTCACGACCCGGATGGGGAACGGCATGTTTTCGATGGGGAAGATGAAGCCCGAGAGCAGGAAGGCCGGCAGCACCGTGGTGACGAGGGCCAGCTGGCTTGCCAGAAGCTGGCTTTTGGTGATGATGCTGAGCAGTATGCCGAAGGAGAGGGCGCCGAAGAGGAACAGCATGGCCAGGGGGGTCAGCAGCCAGAGGCTGCCTCGTAGCGGAACCTGGAAGACGAACTGTCCCACTCCGACGCAGAGGATCAGGTCCAGAATGCCGATGCAGAAGTAGGGGGCCAGCTTGCCCATGATCAGCTCAAGGGGGGTGACCGGCGTGGCGATCAGCTGCTCCATGGTGCCGCTCTCCCACTCGCGGGCCATGCAGAGGGAGGTCAGGATGGCGCCCATGATCATCATCACCACCGCAATCAGGCCGGGGAAGATGAAGTTGCGCGAGGTCATGTCGCTGTTGAACCAGACCCGGGGAGTCAGGTCCAGGGCCGGTATCCGATCCAGGCTCGTGCCGGCTCGCAGCAGCTGCTCCATGGCGATCTGGCGCGAATAGACCAGCGCCGTCGCGTCGGCGTATCCCAGGGCTATTGTTGCGGTGTTGGGGTCGCTGCCGTCCACGATGGCCTGCACCACCGCAGTCTCTCCCCGGGAGAGGCGGCGGCTGAAATCGGGGGGGATCACCAGGGCGATCAGGGCCTGCCGCCGGTCGATGGCTTCCTCGATCATCCGGTAGTTGTCGGTGGTGATGCGCAGGTCGAAGTAGCGCGAACCGCTGAAGCGGCTGACCAGCTCGCGGCTCTCCACGCTGTTGGCCTGGTCCCACACCGCCAGCGGCACGCGCTCCACGTCCATGGTCAGGGCATAGCCGAACAGGAACAGCAGAATCATCGGCATGCCGATGCCCATCATCAGGCTGCGCGGGTCGCGCAGGACGTGGATGAATTCCTTTTTGGCAATGGCTTTCAGGCGGCGCAGGTTCATGGCTCGTGGTTCCGTTTCGTGCGTGCGCAGAGAGGGGAGCTTCTGCTCACCTCAGCTGTCCTGCTCCTCGATCAGCCCGATGAACACATCTTCCAGGCTCGGCACTTTGCCTCCGGCCGTTGCCCTCTCCCGCTTCATCTCATCAGGCGTGCCGATGGCCACCAGCCTGCCGCGGTAGATCAGGGCCAGGCGGTCGCAGTATTCGGCCTCGTCCATGTAGTGGGTGGTGACGAAGACCGTGACCCCTCCCCTTGCCAGGGAGTAGATCAGTTCCCAGAACTTTCGGCGGCTTAAGGGATCGACCCCCGAAGTGGGCTCGTCCAGAAAGACGATGGGCGGCTCGTGCAGTATGGCGCACCCCAGGGCCAGCCGCTGCCGCCAGCCGCCGGAGAGCTCGCCCGCCCGTGAGCCGCGCCGTTCGGAGAGGCCGGCCATCTCGATCACCCATTCGCTGCGTTCCCTGCGCTTGTCCGCCGCTAGGCGGTAGACGCCGGCGTAGAAGGCGATGTTCTCTTCGACGGTCAGTTCCTCGTACAGCGAGAAGCGTTGGCTCATGTAGCCGATGTTTTCCTTGATCCGCTCCGGCTCGGTGGCGATGTCGAAACCGGCCACACGTCCCCGGCCCGAGCTGGGGGAGAGGATGCCGCACAGCATGCGGATGGTGGTGGATTTGCCCGCTCCGTTGGGGCCCAGGAAGCCGAAGATCTGCCCGGCGGGAACGCTCAGGCTGATGTCGTCCACGGCGACGAATTCGCCGAACCGTTTCGTCAGGCCGTTGAGGGTGACGGAGGGGAGCCGGTTGTGCCCCTCTGCAGCAGGGGAGGGGGGCGGCTGCCGGCGCACTGAGCCTCTATGGCCTGGTTTCGATGCCGGGGGAGCATGGTCGTCGATGCTGGAGATGACCAGCTCTTCCAGGGAGGACGACCAGCCGTTGGTCAGCTTTTCCGGGGTGTCGCAGGCCAAGAGCCTCCCCTGGTGCAGCAGTCCGACCCGGTCGCAGCGCTCGGCCTCGTCCAGATAGGCGGTGGCCACCAGGATGGTGACCCCCGCTGCGCGCAGGTCACGCAGGATGCGCCAGAAATCGCGTCGGGAGAGGGGGTCGACCCCGTTGGTCGGCTCATCTAGGAAGAGCACCCTGGGCTGGTGGATCAGGGCGCAGCAGAGCCCCAGTTTCTGCTTCATGCCGCCGGAGAGCCTGCCTGCCTGCCGCCCCACAAAGGGGGCCATGGCGCTGAAGGAGAGCAGCTCTTCCGTGCGCCTCCTGCGCTCGGCGTCCGCTACTCCGAACAGGTCGGCATAGAAGCGGATGTTCTCCCCCACGGTCAGATCGGGGTAGAGCCCGAAGCGCTGGCTCATGTAGCCGATATCCCCCCGCACCGGCGCCAGATTGACGCTGGGATGCCCCAGGATGCGCGCCTCGCCGCTGCTGGGGTCCATGACGCCGGTCAGCATGCGCAGGATGGTGGTCTTGCCCGCCCCGTCCGAGCCGACCAGCCCGAACAGCTCTCCTTCGGAGATGGAGAGGGAGAGGGAGTCGACGGCGGTCAGGTCGCCGAAGCGCCTGGTCAGGTTGTGGGCGATGACGGTCACGGGGAGCTGGTCTCGATCAGCGCGTCGGCCGGCATGCCCGGTTTCAGCTCCATCTTCGGGTTGTCCAGGGTGATCTTGATGCGGTAGACCAGCTTGACCCGCTCCTTCTCGGTCTGCACGTTCTTGGGGGTGAATTCGGCCTGGGACGATATGAAGCTGACCCGCCCCGGGAAGGAGCGTCCCGGCCAGGAGTCGACGCTGACCCGCGCCTTCTGTCCCACCACCACCCGTCCCAAATCGCCCTCGGGGATGTAAGCCCGCAGCCAGACCTGATCCATCACCCCCAGGGTGAGCACCGGTGAACCGGGGGCCAGCATCTCGCCCGCTTCGGCGTGCTTGGACAGGATCAGTCCGGCCGCCGGGGCGTTGAGGATGCTGTGGGAGAGCCGCGTCTCGGCCAGGGAGAGGCCGGCCTCGGCCGCCTCGACCCGGGCGCTCCGCTCCCGCACCGCATCGGGGCGGGGACCGATGCGCAGCAGCCGCAGGCGCTCCTCTGCCTCACGCACCGCGGCCGCGGATGAGTCGCGGCCGGCACGGGCCGCCTCTAGCTCCCTGAGCGGGATGACATCGCGCCGGTAGAGCTTTTCCATGCGCAGGGCGTCGCGGGAGAGCCGCTCGGCCTCGGCCCTTGTGCGCGCCAGTACCTCTTCCCCCTGCCTGATCTCCTCGCGGCGGCTGCCGGCCTTGAGGTCCGCCAGCATGGCCCTGGCCGCTCGCTGTTCGGCCGAACGGGTGTTCAGCTCCTCACGCAGTTCGTCGTCCTCCAGTTGGGCCACCAGTTGTCCGGCTGTCACCATCTCTCCCTCGTCCACCAAGCGCCGGCTCATCCGGCCGCCGACCTTGAAGGAGAGTTCCACGGAGGTGACTTCGATGGTACCGGACACCTTGAGCCCATCCTCCCTTCCGGAGGGGCGCCGGAACACGAAAAACAGCGTTGCAGCCACGGTGATGCCGAGCAGCAGCGCAATCAGAACCTTCCTCTTCATCTGAGACTCTCCCTTCGGGGGTAACGGAGTAACCGTTGCATTCCCACTATACTACTACCGGGTACAGAGAATAGGTAATGCCCGCTCTTGCCGGGGATGTCAAGCGGGTCGGCTGGCTGGCGCGGCCAACATGCTGGTGCTTTTTTTTACGCAGGTTGCTATAGTAGTCGCTGCCTGTCCGCCGATTCCGCACAAGGAGTACTCCCATGGAAATGATTCTGAACAATACCGAGGCACGGGTGCTCGGTTGCCTGATCGAGAAGGAAATGACGACTCCGGAATACTACCCCCTTTCCCTGAACGCCCTGGCCAATGCCTGCAATCAGAAGTCCAACCGCAACCCGGTCATGGGGATGGACGAAACGGTGGTGGCTGCCGCCCTGGACGGGCTGCGCTTCAAGCAGTTGGCCGTGCTTGCCGCCGATGGCGGCCGGGTAGCCAAGTACCGCCACCTTCTGGCGGAAAAGCTGGGCCTGCTCCCGCCGGAACTGGCGGTTGTGTGCGAGTTGCTGCTGCGCGGCCCCCAGACCCTGGGGGAGTTACGCACCAGGGCGGAGCGGATGCATCCCTTCGCAGACCTGGCCGGTGTGGAGGCGGTGCTGCGCGAGCTGATGGAGCGTGGAGAGCCGCTGGTTACCCGGCTTGCCCGCCAGGCCGGGCGCAAGGAGGCGCGCTATGCCCACCTGCTGGGCGGCGATATCCAGGGGGACGCGGAGGAGCGGATGTTTGACGCGGAAGGCCCGTGTACGGAGATGACAGGTGGTGATGATCGGATTGCCCGGCTGGAAGAGCAGGTCACCTCCCTGCGGGAAGAGGTGGCCATGCTGCGGCGGGTGGTGGATGATTTCAAGGGGCAGTTTGAATAGACCCTGTCTTTCCTCACCGGGAGCCTTTCATCCTGAAAAACAAGATCAGGGGTGATGCGGAAAAACGTTTTTCATGTGGAAGGGTGGCTTGTCTGCCGGCCTGTTTGTAAAATGTAATGTGATGTGATGGCACTGTGGTGTGACCGGTCTCCGTGGCAGGCCGATGTTTCGGGAGCAGGCCGTCGTGAGTCCGATCAGTTGGCGAATCCCTGTTTTGTAGTATGCTTGGAACTGTGAATGGCAACGGTGCTCCCCGGCAACGGGTGGCTGTTGAAGATAACGACTGGTTCCGAATCGAGGTGTTGCACGAATGACTTTTTCTCTCGATGCCATTACCGCCCAGCTTGAACGCCATCGGCAGCTGGAAAGCCCGGCCGTTTTCGAGGCCAAGACCCGCGCCGCCGTGGCGATGATTCTGCGCCAGGGGAAGAGCGGTCTGGAGTTGCTCTTTATCCAGCGCGCGCTGTATGAGAACGATCCCTGGTCCGGCAACATCGCCTTTCCCGGCGGCAAGGTGCAGGCGGGCGAGGGGCCGCGCCAGGCCGCGGAGCGTGAAACTGCCGAGGAGATCGGTCTTGACCTGTCCGGCGCGCGCTACCTGGGGCAGATGCCGGTGGTGCGCGGCTCGCACCTGCCGGTGCAGGTTTCCTGTTACGTCTACTGGGTGAACGGCTCTCGCCCGCAGTTGGAGTTGAACGGCGAGGTGCAGGACACGTACTGGGCCGACCTGGATGAACTGGACGATCCTGAGCGGCGCCTGATCGCCCCGGTGCGCTTCGGCGGCGAGGAATTCGAGGTGCCTGCCATCAGGCTCCCCTGGCCCGGCTCTCCGGTGCTGTGGGGACTTACCTACCGGCTGGTCATGCATTTCCTGGAGATGCACCGCGACAACGGAAGCGGTGTTCTTATCCCCCCGGAAAATCGCCCCTTGGAACGGCAGCAGGGTTGCATTTTTTCCGAGATCGGCTAAGCTGCTCCGCGAAGCATTATTCTGAACGCAAAAGGAGGATTTCGATGAGTGAACGAACCGTAACCTTTATGGGCAATCCTTTGACATTGCTTGGCTCGGAATTGAAGGTCGGCGCCAAGGCGCCTGATTTTTTCGTTCTGGACAACGGGCTTGCTCCCGTGACACTGGCCAACTATGCCGGCAAGGTGAAGATCATCTGCACGGTGCCATCCCTGGATACTCCGGTGTGCGATACCGAGACGCGACGCTTCAACCAGGAAGCGGCCAACCTGAAGGGGGATGTGGTGGTGCTGACCATCAGCCAGGATCTCCCCTTTGCCCAGGGGCGCTGGTGCGGCGCGGCCGGCATCGACCGGGTGATCACCCTCTCCGACTACCGTGATCGCGCCTTCGGCAGCGCCTACGGCGTGATGATCAAGGAACTGATGCTGCTGGCCCGCGCCATCTTTGTCCTGGATGCCAGCGATACCATCCGCTATATCCAGCTCGTTCCGGAAATCACCCATGAGCCCGACTACGCCGCCGTACTTGAGGCGGCCAAGGCGCTTCTGTAGATACCGCACCGGTCGTGGAGGCGCGGGATGCCGCGTTTCCACGACCTCTTTCCCCCACCCGTAGTTCCAGCCAGTTTCTTGCCAGCTTGTGTGAGCTGCCCCTTCAGCCAGGACCCGTCACAGTTCCCGCTCAACCCGCCTGATCATGATCGAGTTGACCACCACCGAAACCGAGGAGAGGGCCATGGCCAGCCCGGCGTATTCCGGCTTGAGGGTGATGCCCAGGGGGGAGAGTAGGCCAGCCGCCACAGGGATGCCCAGGACGTTGTAAGCAAGAGCCCAGAACAAGTTCTGCCTGACCTTGGCCAGGGTAGCCCGACCGATCCTGATGGCGCGCACGACGTCCAGCAGGTCGTCGCGCATCAGCACGATGTCGCCGGTCTCTTTTGCCACGTCCGTGCCGCCGCCGATGGCGATACCGATGTCGGCCTGTGCCAGGGCCGGGGCATCGTTGATGCCGTCCCCCACCATGGCGGTGATTACGCCTCCCTGCTGGTACTGTTTGACCAGATCCTGCTTGCGCTCCGGCAGGACCTGGGCTTCGAACTGATCCACGCCCACCTGTTCGGCCACGATGGTCGCCACGTCACGGTGATCGCCGGTGATCATGCAGGTCCTGATCCCCATGCTGCGCAGTTCCTGCACGGCCTGTTTGGAGTGTGGCTTCAACGTGTCGGCAAAGGCGGCCAGTCCCACCAGGGTCCCCTGGGCAGCCACGAAGATCAACGACTTGCCGGCCTGGGCCAGTTCGGCGCTTCTTTCGGCCAGGGGGGTCAGGTTGACCCCCTCCTGCTCCATCAAGCGTTCGTTCCCCGCCGCAAGGTGAAAACCGGCATAGCTGCAGGTGATGCCGTAGCCGGCCTGCTCCTGGATGTCGCCCCCCTGGCCCGGCTGGATGCCGGCCTTTGCCGCTGCTCTGAGCACGGCCTGGCTCAGCGGGTGGGTCGAGCAGGCCTCGGCCGTTGCCAGGCACTCCAGCAGTCGGTCCTGGTCGACGCCGCGGATCGGGATCAGATCGGTCATGGTGGGGATTCCGGTGGTCAGGGTGCCGGTCTTGTCCAGGAGCAGTACCTCCAGACGGGAGATGATCTCCAAGGCCGAGCCGCGCTTGACCAGGATGCCGCGCCCCAGGGCAACGCCGCTGCCGACCATGATCGCGGTTGGAGTTGCCAGACCCATGGCGCAGGGACAGGCGATGACGATCACGGCGATGGCAAACGTGAAGGCGGTCAGGAAGGGGGCCTGCAGGACGAGGAACCAGGTCGAGAAGGTGATCAGGGCCAGGATGATGACGGCGGGCACGAACCAGCTGGAAACGGTGTCGGCGAAGCGCTGGATGGGCGCCTTGTCTCCCTGGGCCTCGCGCACCATGCGTACGATCTGGGAGAGCAGGGTCTCTTCGCCGATACGGGTGGCGCGTACACGCAGCACGCCGTTGGTGTTGATGGTGGCGCCGGTGACGCTGTCGCCGGCCTCCTTCAGCACCGGCAGAGACTCTCCGGTGACCATGGATTCGTTCACCGCGCTGCTCCCCTCCACCACTTCGCCATCCACCGGGATGATCTCTCCGGGGCGCACCAGCAGCATATCTCCGATCCTAACCAGGGATGCCGGCACTTCCTTCTCCCCCTCGTCGGTCAGCAGGCGGGCTCTGTCGCTCTGCAGGTGGAGCAGTCTCTTCAGCGCCTCGCCCGCCTTGCCCCGGGCGCGAGCTTCCAGGAATTTGCCCAGCCGGATGAAGGCGATCAGCATGGCCGATGTCTCGAAGAAGACCGCGTGACCGGGGCCGAGCAGGCCGGAGTAGGAGAGCAGGGAGTAGACATAGGCGGCAGAGGTTCCCAGCGCCACCAGCAGGTCCATAGTGGCGCTTCCGTTGCGCAGGGCCGCCCAGGCGCCGCGGTAGAAGACCAGGCCGGCCGAGAACTGCAGAGCCGTTGCCAGGAGGCAGTTGAGCTGCATGACGGCGCGGTTGTGGTGCATGCCCATGGTGAACATGATCGGCAGCGACAGCAGCAGGGAGAAGATCATCCAGTTGCGCTGGGAGCGCAGGTCGTCCCTGGCGGCAGTATCCTCCTGCCGCACCTCCACCGGCGTATAACCGGCGTCGCTCACCAAGGCGAATATGGCGGCCATGTCCAGGCGCCGGGGGTCGAAGCGGACGAAGGCCGTTTCCGTTGCCAGGTTGACCATGGCGCTGTCGATGGCCGGCTCCTGTTTGAGTTTCGCCTCCAGCCGGTTCACGCAGGATGCGCAGTGCAGGCCGCGCACCCCGAAGGTCAGCTCGCCAGCCGGTTTCGGGCGGGCCACGGCGTAGCCCAGCTTCTCCACGGTTCCGGAGATCATATCCGCGGAAGCGGATGACTCGTCGTGGGTGACGACCAGCTCCTGGAGGGCCAGGTTGACCGTGGCCGTGGAGACCCCCTCCAGAGCGGTGACCGCCTTTTCGATCCGGGTGGCGCAACTGGCGCAGGACATCCCGGTTATGCTCATTACGGTTGTGGTCATGGCTGTGCTCCGGAAACGCCTTGGGCAGACGCGACCCGTGGGATTTCTGCCATGGGCGTTCCCGCAGTCCGGTTCTGTCGGGCGTTCGTGGTATGCAGAGGGGAGCAAAACCTGGTCAGCCAGGCCGGCTGCGCTTCAGGTGGCGAAGTCCCCCCTGAGATAATGTCCCCAGGTAATCTTGATAGCCGCGGCTATTGGCAGCGCCAGCATGATGCCCCAGAAGCCGAGCAGCTCTCCCAGCGCCATGACCATGACGATGGTCATCAGGGGGTTTAGGTTCATGGACTCCTTGAAGATCAGCGGCTTGATGATGTACCCCTCCAGGAAATAGATCAGGGCAAAGGCGAAACCGGTTTGGCTGAGGATGGCGATGCTCTGGTACTGGTACCAGGCGAAGAACAGGGCCGGCAGGGTGGCGATGAGCACGCCGATGAAGGGGAGCACCGATGCCGCGCCGGCGAAGATGCCGCAGAAGATCGGGTGGGCTATGTCCAGGACCAGCAGCGCGACTGTTGACAGCAGCGCCACGATGATGGAGACGATTACCTGGCCGCGCAGGTAGCCACCGATGCTGCGGTTGACTTCCAGGCCGATGTCGATGATGACCGCCTTGCGCTCCTCCGGAAGCCAGGATTTCAGGGTGTCGATGACGGTCTGCTTGTAGTACAGCATGAAGAAGACCAGTATGGGCGAGAGGACGATGTTGAAGATGTTGAAGAAGATGCGGCTGCCGAAGGAGTAGACCATCACTCCCGCCTTCTGGGCCGCGGAGTCGATGTTGTTGGAAACCTTGTCGATCAGCCACTGGATTTCGTCCGAACCATAGCGGTCGGGGAGCCTGATCTTCCACTCCAGGGCGATCTGCTTGATCTTCTGGATGTACAGCGGCAGGTCTTCGACAAAGCTGTCCCACCCCATGGTCAGTTTGGGCACCATGATAGCCATGAAGAAGATGCTCAGAATGCCCAGGATGGCGTAAAGCAACACCAGGGCGCGGGTGCGCCGTAAGGTGCGCTTCTCGATGCGCATCACCAGTGGGTCCAGCAGATAGGCGATGACCCAGGAGAGCAGGAAGCAGGATATGGTATGCTGCAGCGCGTATCCGGCCGCCGCAATCAGGCAGAGCAGCAGGATGACGGCGATCAGTTTGCCGTAGTCACCGCGATGCATGCCATGGAGCGAGTGACTCACATTTCACCCGTGTCAGATGCGGGAAAGACTTACGGAGAGGGTTTCAGCGGTAAACAGGTTGTTTACCTCCAGCCATTGCCTGACCCGACTGGTGAGAAATTCGTCCTTGATCTCTTTCAGGCGTGCCAGTTCTTCGGGGAAGAAGGAGAGGATGTCGTTGAGGTTGCCGAACGGCTTTCTGCCGTTGACCGAACTGCCCAGCAGTTTCTTCAGGCCGGCATCCTCGATGGCGCCGATGAAGCCGTTCATGATCTGACGTTCAACACTGTAGTCGAAGCGGGGAATCTCCAGGAAACGCTCCCGGTTGCTCTCCATTTGCCGCCAGAACTCATCGTCTTCGAGAGTCGTGGGAACAAAGAAGATTTCTCCTGTCTGGTTGTCCAGGAAGTAGACCCGGTTGCCCTGGCCGCTGCTGAATGCGTCAATCAGTTCATCCCAGACAATTTCAACGTTGTGCACAAATGCCATAGTGTCAGACCTCTATTCCTTGTTGACTTCCGCGGGGAGTGACAGCACAATTCCCCCCACTATGCGTACGATCTTTCTCGCCGATGCCCACCTGAGGTCCCCCGACGATTTAAATTACCGGATGCTGCTCCGCTTTCTGCGCGGTCTTGAGGGAATCACGGAAACCCTGTTCATCATGGGCGACCTGTTCGATTTCTGGATCGGTTTTCCCTCCCACCCCTTCCGGCAGTACGATCCGCTGCTGGATGCGCTGCTGGCGCTGAAACGGAGCGGCTGTCGTCTGGTTTACTTCGAGGGTAATCACGATTTCCACCTGGGCAGCATCTTTTACGAGCGTCTGGCAGCCGAAGTTCATACCAGGCCTGCCATCCGCACGGTTCAGGGGAGGCGGCTCTTTCTCTGCCATGGCGACCAGATCAACCGGGCCGACCACGGTTACCGCCTGCTGCGCCTTGTGCTGCGCAACCGTCTGGCCGCCGCGACGGTCAGGCACGTTCCCCCCGCGTTGGCGCTGTGTATCAGGGAGCGCCTCCAGCATGCCAGCCGCTCCAGCTATGGGAGCAAGTCGGTGCGTTGGGATTACGGCCGGATCATCCGTGACTTTGCCCGTTCGGTGCACCGCATGGGGTGCACCGGGCTGGTCACCGGCCATTTTCATCTGGCCTTCTGCGAGGAACTGGATTGCGGTTCCTTCACGATCCTCTCCCTGGGGGAGTGGATGGAGCGCCTGACCTATGGCGAGATGGTGGCAGGCAGGCTACGTCTCAGCGAGTACCTGCCTGATCGCCCGTAGGGGCAAACCCAGCGTGGGCGCTAGGGATTCCTCTCCCTGTCGAAAAACGCCATCAGGGCCTGTTGCCCCACCTGGGAGGATTTGATCTTCCAACGGTCCTGGTTGATGACCAGGGCCACCAGGGCGATACGCGGATTCTGGGCCGGCGCGAAGGCAGCGAACCAGGAATAGTGCCCCTGGGGATCGGTGCCATCGATGGAGCCGGTCTTGGCGCAGACGTCAACATCCAGGAAAGGACGCCCCTGGCGGTCGTGGAACGCCCTGCGGGATGTTCCGCTGGTCACGGTGCTGGAGAGCATGCGGGTCAGGGATTGGGCCGTTTCGGGAGAAACGAGGCGGCGGATCTCGCGGGGGGTATGGGTAAGCCTGGCCTTTCCGGACGGGGCGGTCAGGCTCTCGGTCAGGCCGGGAGACATCATGCGGCCGTTGTTGGCAATGGCCGCCATCATGGCGGCGGCATGTAGCGGCGAGATCTTTACCTCGTGGTCCAGGCCCGCCCCCATGAGCATCAGGCCATGGTCATCCAGCGGCTCCATTGCCTGGCTCTCCTTGACCGGGATGCCCGGCAGCAGTTTCTGGTTGAACCCGAACCTGTTTACCGATTGCATGACATTGGTCTTACCGGCGATGTCGGCTGCAACCCTCCCGTAGACCGGGTTGACTGACTTGCCCATGGCACAGCTCACGTCCAGGCGGTTGTTCCTGCCGCGCGGGCTGGCCTGCCAATAACGGGGACTCTCGGAAACGAATCCGCCGCGGAATTCCACAACGGTATCAGGGGTCATGAGTCTGTTTTCCAGGGCTGCCGAGGCGGTGACGATCTTGAACAGCGAAGCCATGGGGTAGACGTCGAAAAATGCGTGACGTTCCCACTCCGGGTTGATGGATGAGTGGGCGGTCATGGCCAGAATCCTGCCGGTCGCAGGTTCGATGGCCACAAAGACGCCGTAGGGGACCTCCCTGTCCGCCATGAAGTCATGGACCCGTTTCTGCAGATCACCCTGGATAGTGTAGTGAAGCGTGTCGCCCTTGCCGGTTCGGGCCGTGAAGCGGTCGCCGTCCATGACGGCGGAGTCCAAGAGCGAGGTGGCCATCTGGAAGGGGCTGGCCTCGGGCTGTTTTGCGGCCAAGGCCTCCCGGGGGGTCTGGCTGCGCTGCTTCTGGAGCCATGCTACCATTCCCCTGGCAGCAGCGGGTACCGCGCGCAAGGTGTACAGGCAGAGCGGTGTTATCACCGCCAGGGCGGCCAGAACCAGCAGCAGCTGCTTGAAACGACGGCGCTTCTCCTCGCTGGACAGACTCAGTTGGCGCGAGAGGTGATGACGAGAGGCCGCCAATTTTCGGTTGCCCTTGTTGGCTCTGGAGGTGGCGATCAGGGGGAAACGTTTTTTTTCAGTCAGATATTTGAGGTCCTGCATGGCATTCCGGGATCTGTGAGATGTGCGAGACTATACAGGCAAATCGCGGTTTATGTCAATCAATCAGGGACGACTCGTCCGGCCAGAAGCGTCGTTGCAACTCCTCCAGGAGTGGTGACATGCTCGTGCGGTCGGTGGCTGCAATCATGATGCCGCCGCAGGTGCGGGCAAACTGGCGCACCCTCAGGAAGGCGATGGTGTCGCTCTTTTTCAGTTTGGCGAGCAGGTCGGACTTGTTGAAGATTAAAAGCCGTGGTTTGTCGCCCAGTTCCAGTTCGTCCAGGATGCGGTTAACCTGTTGGATGTGGGTCTCGAAACGGGGATTTGAAGCGTCCACCACATGCAGCAGCAGATCGGCGTCCCGCAGTTCCTCCAGGGTAGCCTTGAAGGCACCCAAGAGCGATGCGGGGAGGGAACGGATGAATCCGACCGTGTCGGTGATGATTACCTCGCGTTCGAGGGGGAAACGCAGCCTGCGGGTGGATGTGTCCAGGGTGGCGAAGAGCAGGTCCTCGGTAAACACCCTGCTCTTGGTGAGGGTGTTGAGCAGGGTGGACTTGCCGGCGTTGGTATAGCCGACGATGGAAACGATCGGCACGCTGGCCTTGACCCGCTTGCGCCTGCGCTGGTCGCGGCCGCGGGAGAGTTCCTTCAGTTCGCGTTCCAGGCTGGCGATGCGGTCGCGGATGCGGCGACGGTCGGTCTCCAGCTTGGTCTCGCCCGGTCCGCGCCCCCCGATGCCCCCCATCAGCCGCGACATCTGCACGCCCCGTCCGGTCAGGCGCGGCAGCAGGTATTTCAGTTGTGCCAGCTCCACCTGAACCTTGCCGTCAAGGGTCTGGGCGCGGCGGGCGAAGATGTCCAGGATCAGCTGGCTGCGGTCGATGGCTTTCAGCTCGGTCATGGCAGAGATGGACCGGATCTGGGCCGGGGTCAGCTCCTGGTCGAAAATCAGCATGGTGGCGCCGTGCTGCAGGGCCCGGATGACCACGTCGCGCATCTTGCCCTCTCCCATGACGAAGCGGGGGTTGATGCTGCGCGGCCGCTGGATGAACTCGTCCAGGACCTCGATCTGCGCGGTGCGGGCCAGTTCGCGCAGTTCCATGATGGAATCCTCAGCCTCCTGGCGTGTCCCCTCCACGGTGACGGAGACCAGGATCGCACGCTCCAGCGCCTCGACGCCGCTGCTCTTGGCACGCGTGGAGCGCGACAGGTCAGCCTCCAGTTCCTCCAGGAAGCGGGCACACTCCAGGTCGACCCGCTCGAAAGTAGTGATCGCACCGGTAATGGTCGACGGACCGGAGCTGGTCGGGGAGATCCAGGCCATCTGAACGGAAATTCTGCGTTTTTCGGGAGAGAACAGCAGGGCTGCCAGCAGGTCCAGGCGAAGCAGGGAGAGGTCGGTCAGGTCGTCTTCACTGACCTGCTCGTTCTTTAAATGGGTGTGGATCAGGCGCAGTCCGCGCAAGGGGCGCTTTCCCAAGGGATAGTCGCGCAGTTCCGGAATGACCAGTCCCCGTTCGTCGCCGACGATGACGTATTCCACCATGCCGGAACGGTTGACCAAGATGCCGATCTGGCGGCGGATGTCGAGGGAAAGCTCCACCAGTCTGCCGGCCAGTTCTTGGGTGCAAAACTCGGCTTGGGGAATGCGCCGCCGGTAGAGCCGTTCAAGGGCCTGGATCTGGCTGGTTTTCAGCCCCGTGAGATTGCCGAATACTTCTTTGATGGGATGACTCCGTTGCTGCCAGGATCTGAAGATGCTTTTCAGGATACTGCGTCCGCGGGCCGATGGCAAGCGCGCGGCGTTCCAGGCCGTGAGGTGGCAATGTAGAGGCCCTGGACCATTCCGGCATCCAGGGCCTTCTTTATTCGGGTGTCGTGCTGGGGGAGGCTACAGTCCGATCACATTGTAACCGCAGTCGACGTAGTGAACCTCGCCGGTGACGGCATTGGCCAGATCGCTGCACAGGTAGACCGCCGAACCGGCCACGTCTTCCTGGGTGGTGTTGCGGCGCAGGGGCGCCTTACCCTCAACCTGGTTGAGGATATGCGCGAAACCGCTGACGCCTGCCGATGCCAGGGTGCGGATCGGGCCGGCTGAGATGGCGTTGACCCGGATACCCTCGGGGCCGAGCGCCTCGGACAGGTAGTGCACCGATGCCTCCAGGGCCGCCTTGGCCACGCCCATGACATTGTAATTGGGGAAGACCTTCCTGGCGCCGTGGTAGGTGAGGGTCAGTGCTGCTGCGTTTCGCCCCTGCATCATGGCGTGTGCCTCCTTCAGTATGGCGATGAAGGAGTAGGCGCTGATGTCCATGGCGGTAGCGAACCCTTCCCTGGTGGTGTTGAGGATGGTCCCCTTCAATTCTTCCTTGTTGGCGAAGGCTATGGCATGGACGATGATGTCGATGCCGTCCCAGATGGTTGAGAGGTGCTTTATTACGGATGCTATGTCCTCGTCGCAGGTGACGTTGCAGGGGAGGATTGCTGTGGCGTTCAGTGACTCCGCCAGGGGGCGGACCCGCTTTTCCAGTGCTTCTCCCGCATAGGTGACGGCCAGTTCGGCTCCCTGTCGGTGCATCGCCTGCGCAATGGCCCAGGCGATGCTCTTGTCGTTGGCAATGCCGAAGATGAGCGCTTTTTTGCCCTGTAATAGTGACATAGGTGTTCTATCCTCCGGTTTGAGATAAGGTGGTCATGGGAATGCATGTGATAACTGAAGGCAGCGGGAGTCAGGTCGATAGCCTGTCGCTGCTGCCGGGCGGAGAGAGGGGATGGCGCTGGAGGTGTTGTTCAGTGCTGTGGGGGCTGCAGTGACGAGAGCCGTGCTTCAATGTCGGTGAGACGTTTTTCGATCCCGGCCAGCACATCCAGTGTCCTGTCCTGTTTTCCCTTGATGGCGAATACCACAAACGGCGTGACCAAGAGCACCACAACCATAAAAAAACAGAGAATGCTCATCATTACCGCGAAGCCGCCGAGAATCTCCATACCCTCTCCCATCCCTGTACGTGGAACGTCTATAGCATAGTGGGGCTCAAATGTTAATAACAAATCGGGGGGCTTGCTCCGTTGTACGGCTGTGGGGCAGGGGCGATTTTGGCCCGGCAGTGCAAAAAGCGGTGATTGTCACGGAGAGTTGTGCTATTTTGCTGCGGTTATTTTGAACGCAAAGGGTACGCCGTGAATCTTATTCCCATAACCTCCCCCCGGTTTCTCACACCGGAATTGCTGGCCGCCATGCCCGACTGGCGGCAGATCTTTGGAAACGACAACCCGCTGGCCCTGGAGATCGGCTGCGGCATGGGCGACTTCGTGACCCAGGTGGCGCAGCTGCACCCGGACTGGAATTTTGTCGCCATCGATTATTACAACAAGGGGTGCCTCAAGACCTGCAAACGCATCGACGACCTGGAGTTGAACAATGTGCGGGTGGTTCGGGACGAGGCTCGCGGTTTCATGGTGCGCTGCATTCCTCCCGAATCGTTGCAGGCGGTGGTCATCAACTGCCCCGACCCCTGGCCCAAGATGCGCCACCGCAAACGCAGGCTGGTGAATGGCGAGTTTGTCGCGTTCCTGGCGGATTTCATGCTGCCGGGGGGGGATTTCCACTTTGCCACTGATTTCGACGACTACGGCGAGGATGTGGCCCGGATGATGCCGGGCATCGCCGGTTTTGAAAACGTCCTTGCCCCCGATTTCTATCGCCACACGCGGGAGCAATACCCCCTGTCCAAGTATATGAAGAAATTCATGGCCGAGGGAAAACGGATCTATTTCGTCCATTACCGCAAGCAGGGCTAAGGCGGGCACGAAAAGGTCGAGCTTCGCTTCCGGCGCGTCTGCGTTGGCAGGGCGGGGAGCGCTTCTTTTCCGCTCTACGGATAGTACACTTCCATGTCTGAGCGATACGTAGAAAAAACATTCCTCTACCTGCTGATCTTCTCGCTTCTGCTGCACCTGGGAGTGTTTGCCCTGCTCTTGTACCTGCCGCCGAAGAAGCAGCCGCCTCCCAAGGAACCGGTCTTCATTGACCTGCAACAGATGCCCGAGGCGATGCTCCCCCGTGAGCCGGCTCAGGCGGAGGTGCGGCGGCGCTCTGACCAGAGGAGGCGGGTGGAGCGCGAAGCAGCTCCGCGGGGGAGAGACAGCGTGGACAGCGGCGTGCGGCCGCAACCGCCGGTCAGCCGACCCCTTCCGGGCCGGGCAGGCGAGCCGGGAAGCCCCTCCCTGCCCGGAGCGAGGCCTCAGCGGGAGAGCCGGGTGACCGAAGGGTCTTCGGTGGCCGGTCTTTTGAAGCCTCGTTCCCCTGCCGGACGACCCCAAGGGCAGCCGAGGCTGTTTCCCGGAGCCGGGGGGATGGCCAGGCTGGAGGAGAACTATCGCCGCAAGTTTGAGAAGGATGTTGCCGAGGGGGATACCAAGTTTCTCAATACCGACGACATCCAGTTCGGTTCGTTCCTTCGGCGCTTCGAAAATTCCGTCTACGGTGTTTGGCGCTATCCCGAGGAGGCCTCCAGAAACGGCATCCAGGGGGTCACACCGGTCAGGATCACCTTCAATCGGCGGGGAGAGGTCGTGCATGTGGAGCTTTTGGAGAGTTCTGGCGCCAAGGTGCTGGATGACGAAGTATTCCGTACCCTGAAGCTGATCGGCCCGGTGGGCGGATTTCCTCGCGGGTATGACAAGGACGAGTTCCACCTGATAGCGTTCTTTCAGTATGGCATGACAAGGAGATCCCTGAGATGAGCATAAACGGCTTTCTGATAGCCGCTCCCCAGAGTGGCAGCGGCAAGACCACCATCTCCCTGGCCATCATGGCCGCGCTCAGGCGGCGAGGGCTGGTGGTCGCGCCCTTCAAGTGCGGGCCGGATTTCATCGATCCCGGTTACCATCGCATGGCAAGCGGCCGGGCTTCCATCAACCTGGATGGCTGGATGTGTCCGGAGTCGTTCGTGGCGGAAACCTTCCGTCTGCATGCGGAAGCCGCCGACGTGGCTGTGATCGAGGCGGTCATGGGTCTCTTCGATGGGCTCGGGGCCTCCCCCCTGCAGGGAAGCAGCGCCCAGATAGCCGCTATCTGCGGTGCTCCGGTGGTGCTGGTGGTCAATGCGCGCGGCATGGCGGCCAGTGCTGCGGCTCTTGTCAAGGGGTTCGCCGAGTTCGATCCGGACGTCAGGTTGGCCGGGGTGATTTTCAATAACGTGGGTAGCGCTGGCCATGCCGAATTGCTGGCCAGGGTCATGGCCAGCGCTCTGCCTGAAATCGCCCTGCTCGGCTGCATTCCGCGTGACGAGGCGCTGGCGATTCCCTCCCGTCATCTGGGGCTGGTTACGGCGGAAGATAATCCTCTGCCGCCGGAATATCTGGATCGCCTGGCCGATCTGGCTGAGAAGCACCTGGATCTGGCGGGACTGGCGGGCTTGAGGATTACCCCACGCTCGGTGGGGGCGTCTCTTTCTCGGACTAACGGGGGGGGGATGCTACCCGTGCGCATAGCCGTTGCCCGGGATGCGGCTTTCTGTTTTGTTTATCAGGACAATTTGCGCCTGCTGCGGGAGGCCGGGGGAGAGTTGCTGTTCTTCTCCCCCCTGGCGGACGGCGCTCTTCCCGAGGGGATCAGTGGCATCTACCTGCCGGGCGGCTATCCTGAGTTGTATGCCGAACGCCTGGCTGTCAACGTGCCTATGTTGGATGCCATACGCGGCGCGGCGCGGGACGGTATGCCGTTGTATGCCGAATGCGGTGGTTTTATCTATCTGACCCGGGGGATGGAGGATTCCCAGGGCGCTCCCCTTGCGGATTTTGCCGGCATTTTCCCGGTGCGGGCGCGCATGTTGCCGAAACGCAAGGCCCTGGGTTACCGCCAGGTGGAGTGCCTGAGTGTCTCGATCCTGGGGCCTGCCGGTGAAACCGCCCGTGGCCACGAGTTCCACTACTCGGAGATCTGTGAAATGCCGGTGGATGTTACGCGCACCTACAGTGTGACGCGTCAGGGAGCTTTCCTTGGCCAGGAGGGGTACTGTCTGTCCAACTGCCTGGCCTCCTACGTGCATCTGCATTTCGGCAGTAATCCCTGCCTTGCGCCATCCCTTGTGGCGGCATGCAGGAAGTTTGCTGCCACCCGCCGGTCGTAACGGCGGTCCGTCTGTTCTCGAACTGGCGTTATGTGCGACCCCTAATCGTACCCTCAATCAACTGAGCAGAAGGAGTAGTTGTTACGTCTTTCATTCTGCCATAGACCTTAATCCGTGCGGGGTAGCGGGACGTAGTTGATTTGTTGACTCACTCTCCCTGACACTCTCGCCACTCAACTGATCAACTACGTCCCCTTAGGCGCTCAACCGTATCCACCCGCCCCTCCCCCTTCAACTCTCCTTCGTGAAGGCAATGAGGGAATCGCAATACGCTTCCAGCGCTTCCCTGATATTTTCCAGATCCTTGTCGGTTGGCGCCCCTTGCCATTCATAATGCCCCACGAGATCCCAGCCGGATTTCCCGGTTTTAGCTTCGAAATCCTTTTGTGCGCCACCGACCCACCCGTAGGAACCATACCGAAACACTTTCTTGTTGGTGACCCGTTTCACCAGCAGCTCTTCCATGACATGGGCCATGGGGGGAAATACCTTGTATTCATAGGTGGGCATTCCGAAAATCAGTCCGGCTGATTTCCACGCGCTTGCCAGGATGTAGCCGATATCGTCACCGGGAGCCTGGAAGATGTGAACCGGAATGTTCTTTTTCCGCAAGGTTTCCACGACCGTCGACAGCACCGCCTTGGTATTGCCGTACATGCTGCTCCAGACGAGCGTGACTTCCCGCTCGCCCGGCCCCTTGCTGTACTGGGCGTATCGCCGGTAGTGGTCGATGATGACGGCGGGGTTTTCCCGCCAGATGATGCCGTGGGAAGGGCAGATGACCCTGACGTCGAGCCCCTGGAGTTTCTCCAGCCCTTTCAATACAAAGGTCGAGAAGGTGGCGACGATGTTTGCATAGTATCTGAGGGCTTCCTTCTCAAAAAAATCATGCGTGTCGGCCGACAGCTGATCGTCGAAGATCGTGTTTTCCTCGACCTTGCCATAGGAGCCGAACGCATCACAGGAAAACAACAGTCCCCGTTTGCGCTCATAGGTCATCATCGTTTCCGGCCAGTGGATGTTGGGCGTATCGAAGAACTGCAACTCATAGTCACCGACCTCAAGGATCATACCGTCGGTGATGGCAACGGCCCGTTCGGGCGGTACCGAAGCGAAGGCCTCCAGAAGGGGAACGGCCTTCTGCGTGCAGTAGATTGTCGCCTTCTTGTTCCTCCGGCAGAACTCCCTGAGCCAACCGGCATGATCGGGCTCCATGTGGTTGATAACGATAATGTCGATGTCTTCGATTCCCAACGACACCTCGCCCATCTGCTCGGTGAACGCCCGGGGAAAGTCCATGATATCCTGGGTCAGGTCGATCAGGACATTCTTCTCGGATTTGATGAGATACCCGTTTATGGAAATGCCGTGGGGAATCGGCCAGATACCTTCAAAGAGATAGTTTTTGTCCTCGATGTTGACGGAAAGTCGGTACACATCACCGATTATGTTGTGAATGTTCATTGGTACGCACCTCGCCCTTTCTGGAATTCTGCCTGCCTGTTTATGAGTAGATACCGCGTATAAGCATCCACTTCAACAGGTAATGACGGATCATGCGGAGTATCGGAAATTCACGCGTGATGCCATCTGCGCGCGTTCGTGCGAACAGGCTCTCTCCGGCAGCTCTCAACTGCCGTTTTCAGGACAATTTTTCTCATGATCCTGCTGTGAACAGCTCTGGGAGGAAACCTGCTCCGAATAATGCCCTGACAACCGGCCGGCCGTTTCAATACTTGCTTTTTCCTGTGAATATGAACCACAATTGACCCTCGCCGCTCACGCGCGGCATACGAGGGCGAGACAGGACAGGAGGGGGTGTGAGTATGTTCGACGGAATTTTCTGGGACAACGACGGGGTGCTGATGGAGACCGAGCACCTCTACTATCAGGCAAATGCCGAGGCCCTGGCCCTGGCCGGGGTGGAACTGACGCTGGAGGAGTTCTGCCGCATCTCCCTGCGCCAGGGTGAGAGCGTGCTCGACCTGGCCGCCGGACCGGGACAGGGGGAACAGGGAGGGAACGGGTTGCGCCGGGTGCGCGACGAGATCTACTATCGCCTTCTGGGGGAGGAGGCACGGGTGATGCCGGGGGTACGGGACACCCTGGAGCGATTCCACGGCCGGCTGCCCATGGCCATCGTCACCAGTTGCCAGCGGGGTAATTTCCTGCGCATGCACCGGGAGAGCGGGCTTCTGGACTACTTTGATTTCGTCCTCACCCGCGAGGACTACGGCGCAAGCAAGCCCGACCCGGAGCCGTACCGCACCGCCTGCGCCCGGGCCGGGCTCGACCCGCGGCGCTGTCTGGCCATCGAGGATTCGGAGCGGGGCGTCGCCTCCGCCAGCCGGGCCGGTCTGACCGTGGCCGCCATGCCGGGCGAACTGAATCGGGGGGGCGACTTCACTGTTGCCCGCTGGCTGCTGGAGGGGATCCACCAGCTTCCGGCGCTATTGGGGTTCGACCAGGGATGAGAAGAACAGGGGCTGCTTCGATCTGTCCGGAATGCGTCCGGACAGTGGAAGGCCTCTCGTAACGATCGACCGATTGCCCGCCTCGAAACACAGAGGAGCAGACAACGGTCCGCCGGGCAGCTTCAACGTAAGCAGGTACCACCCAGGGTGGAATACTTTACAAGGGGGTTTGAAACAGATGAGCGAACAGATGACTGAGAAGATGGACGCGAAACAGCTGGCAGGGCAGAATTTCCGTGAAGGGTACAACTGCGCCGAGGCGATGGTGCGGGCATTCCGCGACCTGCTCAAACTGGACATTTCCGACGACGCCGTACGCATGGCGACCGGCTTCGGTGGCGGCCTGGGACATGCAGGCTGCCTGTGCGGCGCCCTCACCGGCGCCACCATGATCCTTGGCGTGCTCCAGGGGCGGACTACCCCGGCGGAGAGCCGGGAGCCGGCATACGCCGGCGCCAACCAGTTCCATGCCCTCTTCAGGGAGAAGTTCGGCTCCACCTGCTGCCGCGTGCTCAACCCCCACCCCTTCGACAGCAAGGAGCACCTGCGCAACTGCCTGAAGATCACCGGCGGAACCGCGGAACTGCTGAGCACCTTCATGGCGGAAAAGGGGCTCGCGAAGCTGAACTGACCCTTTAGCCTTCCCCCGCGGCCCCCCATGAAGGGGAGCGCCGTGGGGGGCACGCTCGCCCCCCCTTCGCCTGTCACCCCTACCGCGCGGGTCTATCTTCAGGCGATTCCCCCCCCCACGCAGACGTACTTGATCTCCAGGTATTCGTCGATGCCATAGGCCGACCCCTCCCGCCCCAGACCGGACTCCTTGATGCCGCCGAAGGGGGCCACCGCCGTGGAGATCAAGCCGGTATTGATCCCGACCATGCCGTACTCCAGGGCCTCTGGCACCCGCCAGCAGCGCGCCTGATCCCGGGTGTAGCAGTAGGCGGCCAAGCCTGACTGAGTGTCGTTGGCCAGGGCGATGGCCTCCTCCTCGCCGGAGAAACGGAACAGCGGCGCCACCGGGCCGAAGGTTTCCTCCCGGGCGATCTGCATCTCCGGCGTCGCCTCGGCAAGCACGGTTGGCTGGAAGAAGGTGCCACCCAGGGAATGCCGCCCACCCCCCACCACCAGACGGGCACCCCTGGCCAGGGCATCGCTGATCAGCTCCTCCACCTTGAGCAGGGCGGCCATTTCCATCAGCGGCCCCTGCTGTACCGACTCGTCCCTGCCGTCCCCCACTTTTAGCTTCCTCACCCGTGCAGCCAGCCGGTCACGGAAATCATCGTAGACTGCCTCGTGCACCAGAAAGCGGTTGGCGCAGACGCAGGTCTGGCCGCTGTTGCGGAACTTGGACACCATGGCTCCCTCCACCGCGGCGTCCAGGTCGGCGTCGTCGAAGACGATAAAGGGAGCGTTTCCCCCCAGCTCAAGGGAGAGTTTCTTCACCGTAGCGGCGCATTGGGCCATCAGTTTCTTGCCGATTTCGGTGGAGCCGGTGAAGGTCAGTTTGCGCACCAGGGGGTTGGAGGTCAGCTCCCCGCCGATGTCGGCCGCCGAACCGGTGACCAGATTGAGCACCCCGGCGGGGAGGCCAGCCCGAATCCCCAGCTCCATCAGGGCCAGGGCCGACAGGGGGGTCATGCTGGCCGGTTTCAGCACCATGGTGCAGCCGGCCGCCAGGGCCGCCCCCGCCTTGCGGGCGATCATGGCCGAGGGGAAGTTCCAGGGGGTTATGGCGGCGCAGATCCCCACCGGCTGTTTGGCGACCAGGATGCGTTTGTCGTGCTGGTGGGGCATGATGACGTTGCCGCCGATGCGCGGCGCCTCCTCGCTGAACCACTCGATGAAGGAAGCGGCGTAGGCGATCTCCCCCCGTGACTCGGCCAGCGGCTTGCCCTGCTCGCAGGTCATCAGCAGCGCCAGATCCTCCTGGCTGGCCATGATCAGCTCGAACCAGCGTCTGAGGATGCGCGCCCGCTCCCGGGCCAGGGTGGCGCTCCACCCCGGCAGGGCCACGGCGGCGGCCCGGACGGCCCGGCGGGTCTCGGCCGCCCCCATGCGGGGGACGGTGGCGATGGTCTCGCTGGTGGCCGGGTTGGTGACATCGATGGTGGCGCCGGAGTCGGCATCGCACCAAAGACCGTTGATATGGCACCGATATTTCAGCAGGGCGGGATCATGCAATCCGGTCATACGATCATACTCCCATGTTGTATTCCATCGGGTGAGCAGGCGCATTCAGAGAAACGGAGGCAACGGAACGCGAAGACGCTGGAGCAAGTCCGACAGGCTGCTGTAACCGGCAGCCACAGCCATCCTCCCGCCGGTCTACGTCCCCGCCTGTTCCCGTAGCAGATCCGTGACCAGCCCGGCGAACTCGTTCAGACTGGTGACCCTCAGGGAGTAGCGGTCGAGCATTGTGAATCCGAAACGGCTCTCCACCGCCTCGACAAACGCGGTGTAGGCCAGCGAATCCAGCACATGCCCCGCCAGCGGCCACTCCGGGTTGATCGTATCCACGACCTGCGAATCTATCCCGATGGACTGGATCAGCTTCTTCAGCTCTTCGGTCACATCCATTCTGCGCTCCTTTCCTCTGCCTGGATCTGTCGAATCCGCACAGTATACGGAGGAAACGCCTGGAAGCAAGGCAATGCCCGGAAATAAAGAGAGCCGATCCCGCGGCGGAACCGGCCCCCTGAATAACTCACTCCTCATCGGGGTCAGGGGGGAGGCGCCTGAGCCGTGTTGAGCGAACCGATGATCTCGTCAACCCGGCTACCGTCCAGGGTTTCCTCGTCCTGCAGGGCCTGGGCCAAAAGGTCCAGTCGCTCGCGATTGGCGGACAGAAGGTCACCGGCGCGCTGCTCCGCTCTGGTGATGAAGGCCGCTATCTCCTGGTCGATGCGCCAGGCCATGGCCTCGGAAAAGGTCTTCTCCTCGGCCAGCTTCATCCCCAGGAAGGGGTGTTCCTCTCCCCGGCTGAAGGTCATCCCGCCCACCTTTTCACTCATCCCCCATTGACAGACCATCTTCTCCGCCAGGGAAGTAACCTGTTTCAAATCCCCCTGGGCACCACTGGAGACCTCGCCAAACGCAAGCCGCTCCGCCACTCGCCCCCCCATGGCTACCACCAGCCGATTTTCCAGATAGCTCTGGGGATAGTGGTAACGGTCGTCCTCGGGGAGTTGCTGGGTCACCCCCAGGGCCATGCCGTGGGGGATGATGGTCACCTTGTGGATCGGGTCGGTGCCGGGGAGCAGTCTGGCCACCAGGGTATGGCCGGCCTCGTGGTAGGCGGTGATGCGCTTCTCTTCCAAAGAGATGATCATCCTGCGCTCGCTTCCCATCAGGATCTTGTCCTTGGCCTTTTCCAGATGCTCCATGGTGACCGCGGCCGCGTTCTCGCGCGAGGCCAGGATGGCTGCCTCGTTGACCAGGCTTTCAAGGTCGGCGCCGGTCATGCCGGGGGTGCCGCGGGCAATCACCCCCAGGTCGATCCTGCCGTTCATGGTGATCTTGCGCACGTGGACTTGGAGGATCTTCTCCCGATCGCGCCAGTCCGGCCGCTCGATCACTACGTGCCGGTCGAAGCGGCCGGGGCGCAGCAGGGCCGGGTCAAGTACATCGGGGCGGTTGGTGGCGGCCAGCACGATGACCTCCTCGTGCTGGTCGAAACCGTCCATCTCCGACAGGAGCTGGTTCAGGGTCTGCTCCCGCTCGTCATGGCCACCACCGAAACCGGCGCCTCGACTGCGACCGACGGCATCCAGTTCGTCGATGAAGACGATGCTGGGAGCGGCCTTCTTGGCATTGGTAAACAGATCGCGCACCCGGCTGGCGCCGACCCCCACAAACATCTCGATGAATTGGGAAGCGGAGATGCTGAAAAAGGCCACTCCCGCCTCACCGGCCACCGCCCGGGCCAGGAGCGTCTTGCCGGTCCCCGGAGGTCCCACCAGCAGAACCCCCTTGGGAACCTTGCCGCCGATGCGGGCGAACTGCTTGGGATTGCGCAAATAGTCCACGACCTCCTTCAGCTCCTGCTTGCTGTCCTCCATGCCGGCCACATCCTTGAAAGACACGGCCATCTTGTCACCTGCCAGATACGCCTTTGCCCCGGAGCGGGAAAAGCCGCCCATCATCCCGCTCGGCCCCTGGCTGCGCATGGAGCGCATCCCCACCCACCAGATGGCGATCAGGATCACCCAGGGCGCCACGTAGATCAGGGCATTGAGCAGCAGAGGGGTCTCCGTGGACAGGGCGCTCACCTCCACCTTGCGCGCCATCAGTTCCGGCACCAGGGTCTGGTCGTCGATGGTCGGCAGGACACTGCTGAAGCCGGTGAACTCGCGCTGCTGCTCCTTGCCCTGGACCAGGGCGCTTACCCTGGTCTTGCCCCGAAACTCGCCCGTAACAGCCGTCCCCTTGAGGGTTATCTTTTTGATGTTGTCTTGAGCCAGTTCAGCGCGCAGGCGGCTGTAGCTGATCTGGGCCACCTGGGCGCCCTGTTGCGCAAAGAAGATGTTGGTGAGATGAAAGACCAGCATGAACAGGAGTATGGCGAACAGCGGTCTCCAGAAGGATTGGTTCATGATCCACAACCTCGTGATTATCAATCGGAACAGGGGCAGCTATAGTGTATCCTTATCCGCGTATTTCACAAGAATTTCGGTGGAGTGGCCACAGCGTTGCCGTCACCGCACTCTTTTCAGCCGGCATAGGCCGGCTCCACGACGCATCACGAATGGTGCTGGCCAGCGAATAATAGTGGACGGCCGCCCCGGACCCCGCTAGACTGGTGGCCATTCAACACAAGGGGAGTCATGCATCCGGAAAAACTCCAGGCATACGTCCTGTCAACCCTCGATTACGGCGACAGCGACCGGATCGTAGCGCTCTTCACCCTTGAGCATGGACGGATCAAGGCCTTTGCCCGGCGGGCCAGGAACAGCCGCAGGCGTTTCGGCGCCGCTCTTGAGATCTTCGCCCGTATCGAGGCACATGTGGAAATCAAGCAGGGGGGGCTTTCCGGGCTGCGTCAGGCGGAGATCGACTGCATCTACCCCGGCATCCGCGGCGATCTGGGACGGATTGCCTATGCCCTGTACGCCTGCGAACTGGTGGATGCCATGACCCCCGAAGGTCATCCGCTGCCGCGCCTGTTCCGTCTGCTGGCGGCATACCTGGACAGGCTGGAGGCGTATCCCGCCAGCGAGCAAGAACGCCGTTTCTTCGAGATCAACCTGCTCAACATCCTGGGCTACCGCCCATCCCTGGAAGCGTGCAGCCGTTGTGGAACGCCCTTTGACGACCGGGGCGCCTTGCTGCTGGATGACGGAGAACTGGTCTGCCGCGCCTGCACCGGCCATGGCAGGGATATGACGCAGGTGACACTGGGGCGGATGCTGGCCTGCCTCAAGACCGGAACATTCGGACTGATCCACTTTCCGGACGAGGCGCAGGCCCAGACAGGCAGTGCATTGGACCGAGCCCTGGCCTTCCATGCCGGCCACCGCCTGAAGAGCCTGGAGTTTCTGCGCCAGATAAGCAACGAGAACCAATGAACGAGAAAAGGAAACCGATGAAAAAAGAACTGTATGTGGGAAGCATTTCAGCCAGGGCAACGGAGGAGGATATCAGGCACCTGTTCTCCATCTCCGGCACCGTCACCTCCATCCACCTGATTAGAGATGCGCAGACAGGAGAATTCAAGGGATGCGGCTATGTCAGAATGGCAACTCCCGAGCAGACCAAGGATGCGGTTGAAACCCTGGATGGCGCACTCCTGATCGACAAGGTGCTGACAGTCAGCATAGCCCGACCGCAGCCCCCCCAGAAGAAGAAGCAATTCGGAGGCGGCCGCCGCGGGCCGGGGCAGGAGCGGCGCCCCCGGGGCGGGAAGAAGTAGTCCCGGTCTCCGGCAGTCTCTTGCACGCAAGCAGAAACGGTCCATTAAATCAGGGCCTCTCAGGTCGCCCCTTTTGCTTTCCTGGTGCGCCTGGCGGCCCTGCGGTTCGCAAACGACAACACATCCTCCCCTCTTCGACGATTCCCCTCCCGACGTGCCGCCCGGCACACATGCTCCCTGCCATTGATCACATAAAGCAACCATTGGATTTCGTTCAGGTTCCGTACACTGGCAGCCTTCCCCCGGATTGATTATCGGGAGGGAACCAGTTGAAACATGCCCCTTTTTACCGCTACGGCAAATCGACAAGTAGAAAAGACCGGCTATACTTGGTCTCAAGCACTTGCCACCACTAACTGAGCACATGGACAGCCAACAACCACGGAAACGAGCGTACACTGCCAATAGAATAGTTTTCTGAAGACTCACTAAACAGAAATAGGGAGGCTAATATGAAAGCACTATGCGTTTTGCAGTATATCCTGATTGCCCTGATGTTGACGGCATGCGCGACAACAGTGAACAACCCGGTCCCTGTCCAGAGTTCAATTCAAGTATCCGACTCCAGTGCACAGGAGTACCGGATCAGAGCCGGCGACCTTCTTGATGTCAAATTCTTCTACAACTCCGAGCTGAATGAGCAGGTCACCGTCCGTCCCGATGGCCGCATCTCTCTCCAGTTGGCCAACGACCTCATGGCCGGCGGCCTGACCCCCGCGGAACTCACCGAACAACTGAAAAAAAAATACGCATCCGAAATCGACAATCCAGAGATAACCGTCATCGTGCGCTCATTCTCGTACCAGAGGATTTTTGTTGACGGAGAGGTCTTCAGGGCAGGCCTCATTCCGCTGGTCGGCCAAATGACCGTTTTACAGTCAATCACACAGGCGGGGGGGAAAAAGGATACCGCCTATCTCAAGGGTGTGATTGTCATCCGGCGAACGCCTGGCGACAAACTGGTTACCATGCAACTCAACCTGGAAGACGCACTGGACAACACCGACATGACTCAGGACATCGCCCTGCTGCCCAACGACATCGTCTTTGTCCCCAAGAGTACCATCGCCAACGTCAACGTGTGGGTTGATCAGTATATCCGCAGAAACATTCCCGTCTCCATGGGATTAAGCCCGTTTTAGCTAAACAGAGGGGGTCAGTCATGAAAAGTCCGGCAAAGAGCCCTGCACGAGAAGCAAATGGCTTGAGAGAATTCCTGACCATAGTGTTCAAGCGTAAAAAACTGATTCTGGGCGTTTTTCTTGCCGTTATCGTTACGGCAACCGCCACGTCCTTCCTGCTGACCCCTGTCTTTGAGGCGAAATCGAGCCTGCTCGTCAAACTCGGTAGGGAATACCTTAACCGGCCCGAGGTAGGCAGTAATGCGCCGGTCATGTCGCTGAACCAGGAAGAGGTGACCAATTCCGAGATCCAGATACTGAAGAACAGGGATCTGATTGAGAAGGTAATCAGCACCCTGAAGCTGGAAAATGTTTACCCGGAATTGCTAAACAGTTCATCTGCCCGGGTGAAACCTCTGGATGTGGCCATAGAACGTTTTGAAAAAGATCTTACGGTTGAAGGGATGAGAAAATCCAACGTCATCCAGGTCTCTTTCCAGCACAGGGATCCGCAGACAGCCGCCAGGGCGGTCAACCTGTTGGTGGAACTGTTCAAGGAAAAACATCTACAGGTCTTCAGCGACCCGAAATCCTCATTCCTGGAGACGCAACTCCTAGCATATGACCAGAAATTGAGGGAATCGGAAAGCAAACTTCAGAATTTCAAACAGAAGGCCGGCGTCTTTTCCCTTGAAGAGCAGAGAACGCTGCTGCTCACGCAGCGCAACGCGCTGGACACGGCCCTGAAGAGCACCCGGCACATCATATCCGAACAACACAAACGGATCGCGAGCCAGAAAGAGCAGTTATCCAGAATTGCCGCCAGTCCGGCACGCTATACCAGTACCGAACGGGACAGGATAATCGTCGAGGCAAAGTCCAAACTGCTCACCCTGCAACTCAGCGAGCAGGAACTGCTGAAGAAGTATACCGAGAACAACCGTCTGGTCGTCAATGCCCGCAGGGAAATACAGATGGTCAAGGACTTCCTGAGAGAGCAGGAATCCGATATCAACACCAAGGCTAAAACGGGCAACCAGGTCTATCAGAGCACCGAAATAGAACTGGTCAGGGCTGAAACGGAATTGAATGCCCAGAAGGGGAAGGCGCAGGTTCTGAACCAGCAGTTGGCCGAACTTGACCGTGAAATCCGCTCCCTCGACTACTCTGAAAAGAATATGCAGCAACTAAAGCGTGACATGCAGCTTAATGAAAAAAATTACCAGACCTACCTTGAAAAGGCAGAGGAGGCACGGATTACCGTCGACATGAATCGCCTCAAGCTGGCCAATATCAGCGTCATTCAGAGTGCCATGGTGCCAGCTGAACCGATAAAACCGAAAAAGCTGCTGAATATTATACTTGGTATCGTCGCCGGGGTGATGTCGGGGCTCGGACTTGCGTTTCTGGCAGAATCGGCATCGCATACCTTCACTACTCCCGAGCAGGTCGAGCACCGCATCGGTCTGCCCGTGCTCACGACTATAGCCCAGCACGAGGGATGATCGCTCATGTACCTCACCTTCTTCCATCTGAAAAGAGAGCCCTTCAACATCACGCCTGACCCGGCCCTGCTCTTTCTCAGCCACAGCCATAGAGAAGCGCTTGCTGCGGTCATTTCCGGCGTGAACCGGAGAAAGGGGTTTGTTGCGATTACCGGCGAGGTCGGAGTGGGGAAGACCACCGTTATCAGAGCGTTCCTGGAAAAGGTCGATAAGCAGAACATCAGGGCGATCTATGTTTTTGACTCAAACATCACCTTCAAATCCCTGTTGAGAACGATTTACCAGAACCTCGGCAAGACATCCCTGTCTGAAGATGTTTCCGACATGGTCAGCCAACTGCATATGATCCTTATCGAGGAGTACAGAGCCGGGCGCAATGTCGTGCTCATCATCGACGAAGCCCAGAACATGCCGGTGGAGACCCTGGAAAACCTCCGCATGCTCTCCAACCTGGAAACGTCCACGGACAAACTCATCCAGATCGTCCTGTGCGGACAGCCGGAATTCGAGCAGAAACTCAACATGCATGCGCTGCGCCAGCTCAATCAGCGGATCGCCATCAGGGTGAAGATCCTCCCCTTTTCCGCGCAGGAGAGCCTGGATTACATCAACCACCGCTTATCCCGCTCCCTGATTGACGATACCCAGCTATTCTCGTCCGGAGCTCTTGCTAGAATCGCCAAAAAGGCGGCAGGTATTCCCAGGGTTATCAACATCCTGTGCGACAACTGCCTGGTTACCGCCTACGGAAAACAGCAGAAAAAGGTCAGCTCACGGGTGGCACGAGAAATCATCGAAGAGCAGACCGGCAAGAGACACAGTTGGTGGAGGGTAGCTGCTGCCGGCATGACAGGAATCCTTGTTTCGGCCTGTTTTTTGTGGATCTACGTACACCACGGAGACTCCCGGCCGGTAGCGGTCCAGCCCATGCCGGTCCCCGGTCAGGTCAACCGGAATGCGACGGGGAACAGGGAACAGGCAGGTCCGCCGTCCCCGGAAAAACAAGCCGTTGTGGAGACTCAAACGGATGAGGGGGATCAACCGGTCTCGAGCGCACCTACGCCATCATACAAGGGGAGCAGACAGGAAAGCAGGAGCAACTACACCGTCAGGGTCGCCAGAAGAGGCGATACGCTGGCGAAGCTCGTTTCGCAAACCTACGGTTCCGTTGACAGGGGGCTCTTGAGTCAGGTCAAACAGCACAACCCTAGCATCACCGACATCGATAAAATTCTGGAAGGTGAAAAGATTTATTTTCCCGCACGGGGAAAATAGCCTCACGGTGGAGACGTGCCCAGACAAGGAGAGCAGTCATGAGCAATATCTATGAGGCGCTGGAACAGGCGCAGAGAGAAAAAAGTGGAGCGGAAGTACCCCACGTCATATCCATTCCGGAAGAGGTTCATCCAAAGGAACAGATGTTACGCGAAGGGGAGCGAAGCAGGAATGCCACAGCCTCGTCAATGGACACGGAGATGTTCTGTCTCTACCAGAATATCGAGTACCTGCTGCCCGACACGCCCGAAAAGACCATTCTTTTCATGGGGTTCCAGGGAGGAGAGGGCGTATCCACCATAGTCCGTGATTTCGCCAAGATGGCTGCCGCCAGGCTCGACAAGCGGGTGCTCATCATGGATGCGGCCCACCACAACCCGTCCCAGCACCTCTATTTCAACCTCAAGGGGAAGGCTGGCTGGAAAGACATCATGGGAACGGGGGAATCGGTTGACAAAGCCTGCCACCAGTCCGGCAGCTGCAACCTCTTTCTCGCCCCCATTTCACCCCAGCACAGCAAAGTTCCCCATGTGTACGATCACCCCGCGGCAACCGGCTTCTTGAAGGAATTGAAGAACAAATACGACTTCATTCTGATCGATTCTGCTCCGGCGATAACGTCCCCCGACAGCATAGCCATCTCCCGCTTCACCCATGGCGTTATCCTCGTCATGGAGGCGGAGCGCACACGTTGGCAGGTCGTCGAGAACGTCAAGGATAAGATCGTCAGGAACGGGGGAAATATCATCGGCGTGATTTTCAACAAGAGAAAGTATTACATCCCGGATTCGATCTACAATCGACTGTTCTGAGAGGGGCAATTCGCGTTACCGGTAGAGGGAATAGCCATGGCAAAGATCTTTACTACAAAAAACGGATTCACCATGGTTAACGGAGCCACAGCCTGCTGCGTGGAAAACGTGCTCGAAGAGGAAAGCTTCAGGCATGTTCTCTACCGAGAGAGAAAGCGTGTCGAACGATCGGGAGAGTCGATGCTGCTCCTGCTGCTCGATTTGAGCCGTATTGAGGAAGGTGTTGACAGAAACGAGGTGCTTGCACTGCTGTCCGGTCCATTGCCAGTCTCCATAAGGGATACAGATGCCTGCGGATGGCTCCAGACCGGCGAACTTCTGGGAATAGTCTTCACTGAAATACACCACGACGCTCTTGAGCAGGCTCGCCTGACCGTCGAGCACAAGGTCAGGGAGTCTCTGCTCGAAAAGCTATCTCCGCCACTGTACAAAAGAATTGGTCTGTCGATTCTGGCTTTTCCCGAAAAACCGGGTGAGAAAGAAAACGTTGAACAGAGAATTAGCTTCAACCCGTTCTTTTATCCGGAGGTTTTTCAAAAAGACATGAGCAGTCGGATCGAGGAAGGCGCAAAACGGGCCATGGATCTGGTGGGCAGTTCCCTGGCGCTGGTGCTGTTTTCGCCCCTGCTCGTGATCATGGCGGTGCTGGTAAAAACAACCTCTCACGGGCCCGTTCTCTACAGGCAGACACGCTTGGGACAGTTCGGAAAACCGTTTACTTTCCTGAAATTTCGCTCCATGCATATCAACAGAGATGATTCGATTCATCGAGAATTCATCAAAGGCTTTATCTCGAACTGCATGGTGCGCGAACCAGACCCGGAAACCGGCGAAGTGGTTTTCAAAATCAGACATGATCCAAGACTGACACCAATAGGGAGTTTCCTGAGGAGATCGAGTGTCGATGAACTGCCCCAGTTCTTCAATGTCCTGAGGGGCGAGATGTCCCTGGTGGGGCCACGCCCGCCGATCCCCTACGAGGTTGCGGAGTACGACATTTGGCATCTCAACCGGATACTGGCCAGAAAACCGGGAATAACGGGATTATGGCAGATAAGCAAAAGAAGCCTTGCAACCTTTGACGCCATGGTACGACTCGACCTGCAGTACATCCGGACATGGTCGCTCTGGCTGGACATCAAAATCCTTCTTGCAACCCCCAGGGCGGTGTTGCGAGGCAAGGGCGCATATTGAGAGATACCGGATAGGGGTACAATACCGAAAAGAGGTGAGAATCCATGCTGAATCTAGGCGTAATCGGATACGGCTACTGGGGCCCCAAAATCGTCAGAAACTTCAGTTGCGCGCAGGGGGCATCGGTTGTGTCGGTCTGCGACCTGGACCAGAATGCACTGTCACAGGTAAAAAAAAGCTTCGAAAACGTACATGTCACGCAGGACATGAATGAAATCATCACGTCACCAAAGATTGACGCGGTGGCCATCGTCACTCCCGTTTCGACTCATTTCAACATCGCGAAAATGGCGCTGCAAAACGGTAAACATGTTTTCATGGAAAAGCCGTTCACGGCCAGCACCGCAGAGGCGATGGAACTGATCGAACTGGCCGAAAAGAAAAAACTCGTCATCATGGTGGACCACACCTTCCTTTTTTGCGGAGCGGTTAAAAAGATCAAACAGCTCATCGATGAGGACATACTTGGAGAGCTGTACTACTTTGACTCCATCAGAATCAACCTCGGCCTGTTCCAGAAAGATGTCAACGTGGTCTGGGACCTGGCGCCCCTTGACTTTTCAATCATGCACCACCTTATCGGCCAGGAACCGGTCGCCGTTGCCGCAACCGGCATGTCACATTTTGACAACTGCATCGAAAACGTCGCTTACATCACCGTTTATTTCCCTGGTAACCTCATCGGCCATATCAACATCAACTGGCTGTCACCGGTCAAGATACGCACAACCTTGATCGGAGGCCACAAGAAGATGCTTGTCTGGAATGACCTCGTGGCGGACGAGAAAATCAGGGTCTACGACCGGGGAGTGGTGAACGGAAACGGACTGAGCAAGGAGAAAATGAACAATTTCTTGATGCACTATCGAATGGGCGATATGTGGGCACCGCGATTCGAGCAGGTGGAGGCGCTCAAGAACGAAGCCGAGTATTTTGTTGAATGCATTGACGGCAACAAGACACCGATCAACGACGGGATTGCCGGCATGAGGGTTGTCAAGATGCTTGAGGCATCAGTCAGGTCGCTGAAAAATGGGGGAGTCGTCACCTACCTGTAACACACGTGGCCGCATTCGAGAGAGGAATACTACTATGGGCGAGTATGTATGCATATCTGACGATGTAAGGCTGGGTAAAAACGTCTCACTGTCCAAATTCATTAATCTGTACGGCTGCGAGATTGGGGACAACACAAAAGTCGGTGCTTTCGTAGAGATTCAGAAGAACGCCAGGATCGGCAGCAACTGCAAAATCTCCAGCCATACGTTCATCTGCGACGGGGTAGTTATTGAGGATAACGTCTTTGTCGGCCACAACGTAACATTCATAAACGACCTTCTTCCAAGAGCGACAACGGATGGGGGGACTTTGCAGACCGAGGCGGATTGGGTCTGTGAAAAAACCATCATCAAACGCGGGGCTTCCATCGGTTCCAGCGCGACGCTTTTGTGCGGCATCACGGTGGGTGAAAATGCAATCGTCGGAGCCGGAAGCGTAGTGACAAGAGACGTCCCGCCCAATACGATCGTTGCGGGAAATCCGGCGCGGATCAAGAGATGCATAGCGCCATAGGAACGTCGCCGTAAAAGACCGACACAGCAGGCCATGAGCAGCTTGTCGACCTTCATGAGTCAGGGAGCGAAGGAGAGCAAGATGGTGAATGTACCCTTTATCGATCTCCATGCCCAGTATGAGTCAATTCGGGGTGAAATCACGGATGCAGTGCAAGAGGTGCTGGATAGCAGCGCCTTTGTCGGCGGGCCTTTTGTCGAAAAATTCGAGGAGTCCTTTGCTCGATTCTGCGGCACTGCCCATGCGGTGGCAGTCAGCAGCGGCACATCGGCGCTCTGGATGACCCTCATCTGTCTCGGTATTGGCCCGGGTGACGAGGTCATAACCGTGCCCAACACCTTCATAGCCACTGCCGAGGCAATCAGTTTGTGCGGCGCACGCCCGGTTTTTGTGGATGTGGAGCAAGACTCCTGCACGCTTGACCCTGGATTGCTCCAGGCGGCCGTCACGCCGAACACGAAGGCGATCATTCCCGTGCACCTCTTTGGTCAACCCGCGAATATGGATCCGATCATGGCGTTCGCCGCGGAGCGCAACCTCTTCGTCATCGAGGATGCCTGCCAGGCCCACGGAGCCCGGTACAGGGACAGACCCGTGGGTTCCATGGGCGACGCCGCCTGTTTCAGCTTTTATCCGGGCAAGAACCTTGGCGCCTACGGAGAGGCGGGCGCGGTTACGACCAACAATGCGGAACTGGCCGGCAACATACGCAGGATGCGCGATCACGGCCAGTCACGCAAATACTATCACGGCATGATCGGCTGGAATGGCCGCATGGATGGCATCCAGGGCGCGGTCCTCAGCGTGAAGCTTGAGTATCTTGCGTCGTGGAATGAAAAACGCCGCAAGAATGCCGCGCTGTACAACGATTTCCTCCATGTCCATGAGGGGGTCATACTGCCGGTGGAGATGGAGTATGCACGGCATATCTATCACATCTACGCCATTCGCGTGCAGAACAGGGACCGCGTCTTGGCCAGACTGAATGAAAAGGGGATCAACTGCGGCATTCACTATCCGCTGCCGATACATCTGCAGGATGCCTATCGTTCTTTCGGTCTTGCGAAAGGGACGTTCCCGGTTACTGAACAAGTCGCTGATCAGTTGCTTTCATTGCCCATGTACCCTGAACTTACCCATGAGCAGATTGAGTATGTTGCTCGAGAGACGAAGAATGTGACCATGGCCAGTCGATGATGTCAAGAGGTGTAGTATGCACTCCCTGCTTGCGGAAGGACAGGTTACGTACGCGCAGGTGACAGGCCCGCGTATTGCGCAAGCCGGGCATAGCATTGACTCCTCGTGCGCTGCTCCCGGCTGCGCCTCCGTACGCATGGTTGACCCGCTGCAGTACCCCGCGTGGAATGAGCTGGTATGCTCCCTGCCAGACCATTCCATTTTTCACTCCGCCAACTGGGCAATGGTGCTGAACAAATCATACGGCTACCGTCCCCGGTACTTTGCACTGTTTGATGGGGATAAACTGCTCGGTCTCATACCGATGATGGAAATCGTAAGCCTCCTCACTGGCCGCAGGGGAGTCTCTCTTCCCTTCACGGATTACTGCGAGCCGCTGGCGGCCCCGGGCGTATCCTCGAAGGACGTGTATAACGCGCTCATCGAGTACGGCAAACGTGCCCGCTGGCGCTACATCGAATTCAGGGGACAGGGATGCGTGAGCCGTGACGCTCCTTGTTTTGCTCGGTATTACAGACACGTCCTGCCTCTTGCTCCGAATCTGGACAAGTTTGCCGTGGGTTTTCGGGACAGCACCACCAGAAACATCCACAAGGCCCTGAAAGCCGGGGTAACGGTGAAACTCTGTGACACCTTCGCGGCACTGGAAGAGTTCCGCCGTTTGAATGGCTTGACGCGCAAGACCCATGGCCTGCCACCACAACCCCCCGTTTTCTTCAAAAACATTTTTGACTGTATTATTTCCCAAGGGCTTGGAAAGGTCGTGCTTGCATCGCACCAGGGTGAGGTGATTGCCGGAGCGGTCTTTTTTCATCTGGGTGATCAAGTCCTGTACAAATATGGCGCTTCCAACCGACGCTACCAGAACCTGAGGGCCAGTAATCTTGTCATCTGGGAGGCAATCAGGTGGTATGCAGAAAAAGGGTTCCGCTCCCTCTGCCTTGGCAGGACTGATTTCGAAAACACGGGACTAAGGCAGTTCAAGAACGGCTGGGGCGGACAGGAACACATCATTTTCTATTACCGCATCAACCCGACAAAAGAGCGCTTCCTTGCGGAAAACCAGTCATCAACGCAACGATCCTACTGGCTATTTCGAAAGCTGCCGGTGAGACTCTCTGAACTTGTCGGAAAGATTCTGTACAGGCATGTGGGCTGACTCCTGGCAGTTCACCCACACCATGGCTGATGACTCCCATGGCAGGCGACAACGCGATCTCCCGTGAAAGTGCAGGCATAACTCATGAAAAAGGCGATAATAATTGGCGCGTCTTCCGGTATCGGCAAGGAATTGGCGAAAATTCTGTCGGGGAGAGGCTACATTCTCGGGTTGACTGCCAGGCGTATCGCATTATTGGCAGAGGTTCAAAATGAATTGCCGGAGAGATCGTATATTAAAAGGCTTGATATTGCAGAGCCGGTTGAGGCGATGCAATTGCTGACAGGGCTTATAGAAGAGATGCAAGGTACTGACATAGTAGTCGTCTGTTCGGCAGTGTGCTTTTACAATCCTGAGATCAACTGGCAAAGCGAATACGATACCGTCACAACCAATGTTGCTGGTGTTACTGCTATGCTGAATGTTGCATTCAACTACTTCAGACAGCATGGCGGTGGCCATATAGTGGGAATATCTTCCTTCAAGGCATTGAGAGGCGGCAGCAAATCGCCTGCCTATAACGCATCAAAGGCTTTTTTGTCAAATTACCTGGAAGGACTCAGGTTTAATGCCCAAAAAAACCAGCTAAACATATCCGTTACCGACATAAGACCAGGACTGGTTAACACATCAATGTCGTTGAATAAAAACAGTCTGTTTGTAGTTTCGGTGGAAACTGCCGCTATGCAGATGTGTAAAGCGATCGAGAGCAAGAAACGGGTTGCCTATATACCGATGCGATATTGGCTTATAGCCTTCCTGATGCAAAAAATGCCATTCGGCCTGTATCGAAGATTGTAGGCAAACTCGCCACGGACACCGCAGATGTTCCGAGGAGACAGTATATGTGCGGTATAGCAGGGATTTTCCATTTCGAGGGGGAAACCTCGCCAACACTGGAACAGGTCTCGACGATGATCTCTCCTCTGGCGCACCGAGGACCGGATGAAGCCGGCGTGTATCTTGACGGTCGCATAGCCCTCGGCAATGTGAGACTCAGCATTATCGGCATTGATGGCGGCACGCAACCGATCAGCAACGAAAACGGAACCCTCTGGATAGTCTACAACGGCGAAACATTCAACTATATCGAACTGAAAGAGGAGTTGCTGAAGAAGGGGCATCGTTTCACAACGGAAACCGATACGGAAGTACTGCTCCATCTCTACGAAGAATACGGAACGGAGTGTCTGCAAAAGATTAACGGCCAGTTTTCCTTTGCCATCTGGGACTCCCGTAAAAGGGAGCTCTTTCTGGCCAGGGACAGGGTTGGCATCCGGCCGCTTTACTACACGTTCTCAGATGGGAGACTTTATTTTGCATCGGAGATCAAGGCGATTCTTGCGGCAGGCGGCGCACGCGAACTTGACGGGGAAGCACTCTCGCAAGTTTTTATTTTCTGGTCGACTCTGCCGGGAAGAACCGTGTTCAAGGGTGTCCGGGAACTCCCCCCGGGACACTGTATGCTGGTTAAGAACGGTTCAGCTACGCCCGAAGCGTACTGGCGCATTCCCCATTATGCCCACAACGACATGCAAAGTCTGTCTTTGGACGATGCAATAGAGGAACTTCGGGCGCTGCTTACCGATGCGGTTAAAATTCGACTGCGAGCCGATGTTCCGGTTGGAGCATACCTGAGCGGCGGGTTGGATTCCTCCATCATTGCCATGCTTGTTTCCAGAAATTTCAACACCAGCCTGACAACATTTTCCATGGGCTTTCAGGAAGATCCCTTTGATGAAACCCCTTTCCAGGATGAACTGATCCGTTTTATCGGTGTTGATCACCGCAGGGTACTGATTGACAATGAGCAGATTCTTGGCTGTCTGCAGAAAACCATCTGGCACTGTGAAACGCCGATTCTGCGTACGGCTCCGGTGCCGTTGTTCATTCTTTCAAGTCTTGTAAACACCGAAGGATTCAAGGTCGTTTTATGCGGAGAAGGAGCGGACGAACTCTTTGGCGGATACAATATTTTCAAGGAAGCCAAAATACGCAGCTTTTGGGGAAAACAGCCTGAATCGGCGTGGCGTCCGCTGCTCCTGCAACGACTCTATCCCTATATCTTCAGCAATCCTTCACGCTTCAGACACTACCTGCAAAGCTTCTTTGCCGTCAAAGCGGAACAGTCGAAAGACCCCTTTTTCTCGCACATGCTGCGCTGGAAAAGCAGTGAAAAGAATCTGACCATTTTCTCCGATGACTACATCGCCGCGCTGGGTGCTTATGACCCCTTTGAAGAACTGGCCAGCCGGTTGCCACACAGTTTTTTTGACCGCGATCTCCTGTCGCGCGCCCAGGTCCTTGAAATGGAGCTTTTCCTCTCCAACTACCTCCTCTCCAGCCAGGGAGACAGGGTTGCCATGGCCCATTCAGTCGAGGCGCGCCACCCCTTTCTGGACGTCAGGTTAATCGATTTTTCCTTGAGGCTCCCCGGAAAGTGGAAGCTGAGAGGGCTGAACGAAAAGTACATTCTCAAGCGGGCATTTCAGGGACAGATTCCGGAGCGAATAACGAGGCGGGCCAAACAGCCGTATCGAGCTCCAATACGGGAACTGTTTTCCCCGCACGCGGCACAGAGCAACGAATATGTCGATTCTCTGCTTTCAACGGCATATCTGAAAAAGAGCGGTTATTTCAATGTGAACAGGGTAAGCAGTCTCTTTGCGCGATACCGTGGCGCCAGTGAAGGGTTAACGACCGAATTTCAGAATATGGCCCTGATCGGCGTGCTTTCCACCCAGATACTCCATCAGCAGTTTGTCGAGGGGGCTTCTTTGTTGAAAGCAGGGCTCCTCAGACCGGACAGGATAATCGATGCAACCGGGGGGTACCCCACATATTGTGAACAACAGGGGGCTGAGCCGGGAAAGGTAAACTGAATTCAGCTTCTCAGAAAAGCGTGCAAGTAGAATACAGAGGAGAATTCCATGAATAGCGAGGCACGATCACTGGTCCATGATTTCCTGGAAAACAGCGCGGAACTACGACCCGACAAAACGGCTGTAGTTCATGGAGAAGTGCGCGCAACGTACGCCCAGATCAACTCAATGACCAACGAACTGGCATCATGGCTGCTGAGTCAGGGAGTCTCCGCCGGTGACAGGATCGTCATCCTGTTCAAGAACAGCATCGAGTACATTGTCAGCTACTACGGGGTGCTGAAGGCCAGAGGGACAGCGGTGCCCCTGAACTGTGACGTCAAGCAGGACAGCCTGGACGCTATTCTGCGGGAAATCCGCCCCAAGGCGATCCTCGCCACCGGGAAACTTGAGAGAATCCTTCAGGAAACATCTTCCCAGTCACGGAAAAACAGCCTCATGCTGATCAGCCAGCCAGCGTTGTCCTGGCGTTCGGATGCATGCACTGTTGTTGCCTGGGAGGATGTCGTGTGTGGAAGAACGATCGACAACCCTCGGTTGCCCATAAGCGAATCTGAGCTAGCCAGCATAATATACACCTCCGGCTCAACGGGAAAACCTAAGGGGGTCATGCTGTCACACAGAAACATCACCTCCAACACCCACTCCATCATTCAGTATCTGCACCTCCATGAGGACGATATCCAAATGGTGGTCCTTCCCTTCTTTTATGTCATGGGTACCTCGTTGCTCAACACACATATGGCCGTTGCCGGTACGGTTGTCATCAACAACAGGTTTGCGTTTCCGGCGTGCGTTATCGAGCAGATGGCGACGGAGCACGTTACCGGCTTTTCCGGGGTTCCATCTACGTACGCCTATCTTTTGCACAGATCACCATTGGCTCTCTTTCGGGACAGGCTCACTGCCCTCCGCTACTGCTCACAGGCCGGTGGCCATATGTCCCGGCAAACCAAGGAAAAACTGCTACAGGTGCTGCCACCCCACACGAAACTGTACGTCATGTACGGAGCTACGGAGGCTGCCGCCCGCCTGACCTATGTCGAACCGGACCACTTAACAAGCAAAATCGACTCAATCGGCAGACCCATTGGGGGTGTCACCATCAGAATTATGGATGAAAAAGGGAATGAACTTTCTCCTGGGGTCCCAGGAGAACTTGTTGCCCAGGGTCCCAATATCATGCTGGGATACTGGATGGACAGCAAGAGCACCTCCGAAGTCCTGGATGAAAACGGATACCATACCGGCGATATGGGATTCATGGACGAAGAGGGATACCTGTTTGTAACCGGACGCAAGAACGACCTCCTGAAAGTGGGGGGACACCGGATAAGCCTCCAGGAGATCGAAGATGCTCTCATGGCAACCGAACTGGTTATGGAAGCGGCCGTACTCGGAGTTGATGATCCGTTGTTGGGAGCAAAGCTCGTGGCAATCGCGGCTCCCATTGAAGGGAAAACGGATGGGAAAAACGTTCTGGCACGATGCCAGACAATACTCCCCAAACACAAGATTCCATCAGAAATCAGGTTGGTCAATGCGCTGCCCAAGAGCGCAAACGGCAAAATAAACCGTTCCGGCTGTCGAGAGCTGCTCAATTCCCCTTGATACCACCGGATACGTCACCTGTTTCGGGGAAATGAACGCATGTGAGGCTGTATTTTAATGGAGAATTAAAATGATGGCACTTCAGAAGCGATTGCTCGGCAAGCTTGCCATGATTGCTCCAGGCGGGTATTCGCTGCGTCCCTGGCTGCACAGAAAGCGGGGTGTTCAGATCGGTTCCAACGTCTGGATAAGCCAGTATGTGTATATAGATGAGCTCCATCCCGAAAATGTAATTATTAAGGATAATGTCATAATAGGCCTCAGGTGTACCATATTTTCTCATTTTTATCTGGGAGGATACAGGTCTGCGGAAAAATCAGGAAAAGTGGTTATAGAGAAGAATGTGTACATCGGTCCCGGCTGTATCATTTTAAATGACGTGACGATCGGGGAAGGAGCAGTGGTAACTGCCGGAAGCGTCGTAACCAAAAATGTGCCTCCCGGAATCCTGTATGGGCACTCGCCCTGTGCTCCTTTGGCACAGATAACACATCCACTGATACATGACGGCAATGTGGATTACCGGCATTTTCTGTTTGGTCTGAGAAAGTACAACGATGAATCCGGGCCGCATAGGCCGAAATTGTGATTGATGCGGGTTTAAAAGCCATTGTTAGTGCAGTTCCCCAAACACGGAACGGAGAGGAGGACCGATGAATGGAACGGTGCACCATTTGCGTGAGGCATTGCGCCTGAACCCGGACAATGAAGCGTCGAGGATCAGTCGCGAAATTCGTGAGATGATGCTGGGCCAGATAAAAAGGCGCGGCCTGGTCGTTGGGCTCTCCGGCGGAATCGACAGCAGCGTCACAGCGGCGCTTGCCGTGAAGGCCCTGGGGCAGGACAGGGTTCTGGGGTTACTGATGCCTGAGCGAAATTCGTCCGGAGATTCCTTGCATCTTGGCAAGATGGTGGCTGGCTATCTCGGCATAGAGACAGTTACGGAAGAGATTACCAACATACTTGAGGTAGTTGGGTTCTATCAAAAGTACGATTCAGCTGTTTGCCGGGTAATACCCGAATACGGCAGGGGGTGGAAATCCAAAATAGTAATATCAAACGCTCTGAAGCAACATTCCTATGCATCATTTTATATTGTTGCCCAGCCCAAAGAAGGGGCGGTTATCAAGAAACGCCTGTCCCTTGAGCCTTATCTGGAAATTGTCGCCGCGACAAACTTTAAACAACGCATACGAAAAATGCTGGAGTACTACCATGCCGATCGTCTGAACTACGCCGTTGCGGGCACACCGAACCGTCTGGAGTATGATCAGGGATTTTTTGTAAAACTTGGTGACGGAGCTGCTGACATAAAACCGATTGCGCACCTGTACAAGTCACAGGTTTACCAGCTTGCAGAATACTTCGGCATACCGGAAGAGATCAGGCAGCGGAAACCGACCACGGATACCTATTCTCTGGAGCAGGGGCAGGATGAATTCTTTTTTACGCTCCCCTATGATCAGATGGATCTCTGTCTATTTGGCAAGAACAATTCCGTTCCAGCCGGGGACATTGCCAACGCACTCGGCATGCCAGAGCAACACATTGAAATTATTTATAAAGATATCGACACAAAACGCGCCACCACGCGTTACCTCCATCTTTCAGCGCTAGTGATGGAAAATGGTATACTTTCATACACAGCTTGACTACCTGATACGACCTGCAGGGAGGCGACAGTCCAATGCGCGAAAGCGAAAAAATCAGAGCATTCATAATCGATAATTTTCTTTTTGGGGAAGACCGTGGCTTGACGAATGACAGCTCTTTTCTCGAAGAGGGATTTATCGATTCAACGGGGGTAATGCAGTTGGTATCGTTCCTCGAAGATGAGTTTTCCATCAGGGTCAACGATGAAGAACTCACTCCGGAGAATCTGGACTCCATAACCAGGGTAACAGATTTTGTTGAGCGGAAACTGTTTCCTGGCAGTCCATTTTCTTCAGATTCAGGCAGGTATGGCGAAAGGGGCTCGGGATGAACCAGAGACTCGTGAACTCATACTATCAGATAAAGCCATATATTCCGAGATCACTGCAGATCATGATCAGAAGTCGGGTAACTCTGTTGAAAAAGTGGGTATACAGAAATACGTGGCCCATTGACAGAGATGCAGCAAGAACTCCCGCAACCTGGAGCGGGTGGCCTGAAGAGAGTCACTTTGCCTTGGTGCTGACCCACGATGTAGATACCGTGACAGGCCAGGATAAATGCGGAGAACTTGCCGAAATCGAAAAGTGCTTGGGGTTTCGTTCGTCATTCAACTTTGTCATAACAAACAAGGTATCGCACGAACTGCGCAATCTGCTGGAAAAAGACGGCTTTGAGGTAGGAATACACGGTCTTTGGCATGACAGGAGCTTGTATAAATCAAGGGGGGATTTCGATTATCAGGCAGGAATAATCAACACATATCTCAAAAAGTGGGGGTCTGTTGGATTTCGCTCTCCATCCATGCACCACAACTTGGAATGGCTTCATGGACTGGATATAGCATATGACGCCTCTACATTTGACACAGACCCTTTTGAACCTCAACCGGATGGTGTGCGAACGATCTTTCCGTTTTGGGTTTCGGCACACCATAGCGATAACAACAAGGGGTATGTGGAGTTGCCCTATACGCTTCCTCAGGATTTTACTCTTTTTGTGCTCTTCAAGGAAAAATCGATAGATATCTGGAAGAGAAAACTGGACTGGATATTCGAGCATGGTGGCATGGCACTCGTGAACACCCACCCTGATTACATGGATTTTACAAACAAGGCGAAGAATTGCAGCAGCTATTCCGTAGACTACTACATAGAGTTTCTGGAATACGTCAAAACTCGCTACGGAAATTGCTGTTGGCATGTATTACCGCGGGATCTTGCCAGTTTCTGGACTGAAAAATCCCATAAAGAGAGGCGTGAACGGCAATGAGCGCGAACTCCGTTGCGGCAAAACAGAATGAGAAGAAGGTGGCTGCAAGGGGAGTTTTTCTCCTTGACCCGCTCACTGACCCAAGGTGGGACAGTTTTGTAGAAAAGCACCCCTTTGGAAAGATCTCTCACACATCCAGCTGGAAAAGAGTGCTTGAGGACAGTTTTGCAAACATGAAAGGCTACTATCTGGCGCTTGAGGATCAGAGCGGAACAGCCCTGAAGGCCGCTCTGCCTCTGTTCGAGAGAAAAGGCAAGCTGTCAGGACATCGTCTGGTCAGCATCCCCCACGCGACACTGTGTGATCCGCTTGTTTCATCCGGCGAAGACCTGTCTGCTCTCATCGATGCGGCAGTTAGCCTGCAACAGCAAAAGAGGATCACATCGATTGAAGTACGAAGCCTTGATGCGTTTCCATTGCTGGATGACAAGCGGATCAGCCGTCACAAATTTTTAAAAAATCATTACATTGATTTGGATAAAAGCCAGGAGGAACTGTTCCGCTCCTTCCATCGCACCTGTGTCAGACAAAGGATTTCACGGGCTGAAAACAGTGATCTACGACTCGTTGTCGGTCAGGACGAAATGGACCTTAATCTTTTTTTCCAGCTGTTCGTCAAAACCAGAAAACGTCTCGGCTTCCCTCCGCAGCCATACCGTTTCTTCATCTCACTCTGGCAAGAATTCGGTGCAACCGGAAAAATGTCGGTGCTGCTTGCCAAGCGACAACAGCACATCCTGTCCGGTCTGATTCTGTTCAAATACCGGGACCGGGTCTCCGCCGAATTTCTTGCCTGGGATGCCGGCTGCCGCGACGTAAGTCCCAATCATTTTCTTTTCTGGGAAGGAATCAAGGCAGCTCATAGAGAGGGCTACTCTATTTTTGATTTTGGTGCGACATCACCAAACAACACCACTCTTATGGAGTTCAAAAAACATTGGGGGACCAAGATCATCGACATAACCCATTGTTATTGCCCCCATCAAGAAAGCGATGACTACGAATCAAAGGAGCTTTCCGTTCAGTACAAACTCACCAAGAAGATATGCCCCTACATACCTGACAGCGTGCTCATTCATCTTGGCTCTTTTTTTTACAACTACCTGTGAGCAGTATCCGAGCTGAACTAAAATACCCCACTGTTTCTCGCCGGAGTTTACCATGCTGAAGACACATCGTAATTCCACAAACGTCAAACAGGATACCGAGTTTCCTCGGAGCGCACACAATCAGTATCCTTGCCAGATTTTTTCTCTGCCCGATATTGTAGAGAAACTGAGCTTATTTGAAATCATCTGGCAGACCCGGCAAAGAGTTAAACGAATTCTAAAGAGGCGTTATTACTTCCTCTGCAAGTTTCTCGCAGACTGGAAAAACAGCCTTTCCTCGGGAGCAAAAGAAGCTGCAGCCATTGCCCCCCCCCCCCTGCAGCCAGGTGATAGTGTGCGCGTCAAATCATGGCTGGAAATCAGGCAAACATTAAACAACTGGCACCAACTCAACGGTTGCTCTTTTATGGAGGAAATGTGGCCATACTGCGGTACCAGACAGAGAGTTCTGAAACGGGTGGAGAAATTCCTTGATGAGCGGGATTATCGTGTCAAAAAATGCAAAGGGATAGTCATTCTGGACGGAGTGATGTGCCAAGGGACCAAGGACTTTGGAGCCTGCGACCGCAGTTGTTTTTTCTTCTGGAGAGAAGAGTGGCTCGAAAAAATGAATGACTAATGCGGACAGCACTACTGAACAGATCCAACTCACCAGGGTCGTTCGATTTCGACGCCATTAGACCATTTCGACAACGAGGAACGAAGACCATGAGCGTAAATAGCAGAATACTGTGGGTCGATTTGGAGAACTCCCCCCATGTCCCGTTCTTCAAACCAATAATTGAAGAACTGGAAAAGCATGGGTACCGGGTTGTTATTACCGCCCGCGACTGTTTCCAAGTGTGCGGACTTGCTGACCTGTATGGCCTTCCTTACACACGAATCGGACGACACTACGGAAAGCACAAGGCGCTCAAGGTAGTGGGAGCCGTGATACGGGCTCTGCAAATGAGGAACACATTGGCTAGACCCCTCCCCTCCCTGGCAATTGCCCATGGATCCCGCTCCCAGCTACTCGCAGCAAAAATTCTTCATATACCCGCACTTCAACTCGCCGATTATGAGTTTTCCAACAAAATGCCATCTTTCTTAAGCTCAGATTGGATAATGGTTCCCGAGACTATTCCCGCGGGCTTGCACTGGCGGAATACCTCCCGCATAAGCACATATCCTGGAATAAAGGAAGATGTCTACGTTCCCACGTTCAAACCACAAACGGGTATACTGTCGGAATTGGGTATACTTGAAAAGGAAATCGTAGTCACCATCCGCCCCCCCGCAAGTGAGGCCCACTATCACAATCCTAAGAGTGACGATCTGTTTTATGCCACAGTCAACTGGCTCTCGGGCATCGACAATCTTCGTATGGTCGTATTACCCAGAAACAGCAGCCAGGCAGCACACATCGGTAAAACATGGCCAGCCTTGATTGGCGAAGCTAAAATGGTGATTCCGGACAGGGTGCTGGACGGCCTGAATCTTATCTGGCATTCGGATCTCGTCATCAGTGGTGGTGGCACGATGAACCGCGAGGCGGCAGCCTTGGGAGTACCAGTATATAGTATATTCAAAGGCGAAATTGGAGCTGTTGACAAGTATTTAGCGAGTACTGGCAGACTCACGCTCCTGGAAACAGCAGATGATATAACTAATAAAGTTCTTATTCAAAAATGGGAAAGGCCGAGTTCACCCGACCACAATCCCCGTCCAGCACTGAAAGTAATCGTTGACAAAATACTGGAGTTAGTTTGAAAGTAGTTTTTCCTTTTTGTTGTTTTTGTAATGCTATTATCTATCACTGTAATGTTTCAAACATATATTATGACCTTTCATGACAAGATAATAAAAGATTTAACTAGGTACGTTCCGCAAGTAATACTACCTGCGATATTGGCCTTCATTTCTGTGCCAATATACACTAAGTTGTTTGATCCATCTGCATATGGTAATCTATACATAGCTAAAGCCGCTTTAAACTTACTAGACCGTTGTAGCAATTGGATTGGCGCATCATTAACCCGCTATTATAACGAATACATAAAGACCCAGTCATTGAGTGAAATGCTGACAAGTATTATAAAGGCTAACGTATTACTTGCAGCTCTCACAACCATACCAATGCTTCTTTTGCTAAAGATGATGCAATTGGATAGCGAATTAAAGCGGCTTCTCCAGATTGGCATTGTGTTGTTTGCTTTTACACCAACGGGAAACGTATTGCGAAACACACTAAGGATGGAAAGAAGAATTAATCTACACACCATTTTTATAGTTTCTAGAAATGTTTTTTCCTTCATACTATCTTTGGTGCTAATTTATAAACTTAAGTTGGGAATTGAGTCTATTCTTTTGGGTGAGCTAATGGTTGTTGTTGCAATACTGCCTTTCTTATGGAATACAGCGCTTTCAAGCAACTTCAACATCTCCTCTAAATTAAATATCAATATAATAAGTCGATTTTTCAAATACGGTGCTCCACTTACAATAAGCATAGTTGGTTTATGGCTTCTTGATTTTTCAGACAGATATATTATTAAGTATTTACTCGGCAGTCATGCTGTTGGTGTATATTCTGCTTGTTACAATATAACTTGGAACTCTCTTTTTATGTTAGTGCATTTGTTTTATATGATGGAAGAGCCTTTGGCAATGAAAATATATGCCCAGGAAGGCGCAGATGCCTTAAAAGGGTTTATTGCATGCGAAGTGAGATTGTTTTTAATACTTATAGTACCTTGCATTTTTTTCTTATGCGTTTATTCTGATACTATATTCTCTTTTATGGTTTCAGCAAAGTACCAGAGTGGTGCATCATTAGTTCCCTATGTTTCATTGAGCGTACTTGTTGCCGGAATTATTTATAAATATAAATTAGGCATCATGGCAATGGAAAAGACAAGATCACTTATGTATATTGTTATTGCAGCAGGCATATTCAACGTCATTTTGAATATCATCCTCGTACCTTTTTATGGAATTATTGGAGCAGCTGCCGGCACGCTAGTAGCATACACAATCTACCTTTCAATGATTATTATTGCCACAAAGCGGATATTTCCGTGGCAATTTCCAATTATTTCATTAGTAAGAATAGCATTTTGCGGAATGATTCCTGCCACTTTATCATGGATCGCCTTAAGCAGGAGCGCTTTTTTACCATTGCACATACTGATTGCTATGCTATACCCACTTATATATATATATTTACTTATTGCAACGAACGAGACCAGCAAGTCTGATATCAAATCAACTTTATCCGTTCTTACCGCAAGCATGAGAGCTTGATGTCATTCAGAACATGGTTACACAATTCCTGTTAATTACTCAACTTTCGCAGTTGGTATAAATACGCAAAATATTGTAATTATTAATAGTATAGCGTCGTAATCTGGATTAAAATGGCTTTGTTCCCCAACAAATCCACCAACACAGAGAGACGACGCTATGCAGCAGATTGTAGCAGGAGTTGCCGCTGTAGAAAACCGGATTCATTCGTTCTTTCATAATCAGGGCCTCGGCCTGTTTCTTCGGCAAAGCAACATCAGGAAAGAAAAGGGTGTTTGCCTCGACACCTTATTCCAGTTCATGCTTGCTCTTGCCTTTACCGGCAAGAACCTTTTCCGGCTGATCGAGAGCGCAGATACTCCGGAAGGTATCGGCAAAGACACGGTATACCGGTTGCTGAACTCGATTACTGCCAACTGGCGCCGTTTTCTGCTTCTGCTCAGCGCGCGGGTCATTGTCCAGCGATTGCTTCCCCTGACTGATGAGACAACAACCAAAGTGCTGATCGCTGATGACACCCTGTACAGTCGCGACCGCAGCAAGTGTGTTGAACTCCTGGCTCGGGTGCATGACCACAATACCGGCCGTTTTATGCGCGGGTTCCGGATGCTCACCCTGGGGTGGTCCGATGGTAACAGCTTTGTCCCCATGGCGCTCTCGATGCTCAGTTCGGCGAAAGAAAAGAACCGTCTTGCTCCGATGCACGACGGAATCGACAAACGGACCAACGGCTACAAGCGCCGCCAGGAAAGCATGAGGAAATCCACCGATGTGCTGGTGGATATGGTTTCCTTAGTCATGACGGCAGGGACCAAGGCCCAGCCTCTGCTCCTCGACAGTTGGTTCGCCTTTCCTGCCACCATAAGACGGATAAAGGCTTTGGGTATGCACACCGTCTGCATGCTCAAGGACACGGGAAAGGTCACTTATGAGATGCAAGGATGGCCGCTTTCCCTGAAAGAGCTGTACAAATCCGTCCGCAAACGATGCGGTCGTGCCAAGGTGCTGGCCGAAGTACTGGTGACCATAGGCTCAGCCGATCAGGGCATTCCCGTGCCGGCAAAGATAGTGTTCGTCCGCGACCGGAATTCGAAGAGATGGCTGGCGCTTCTTTCCACCGACACGACCTTGACCGCCGAAGAGATTATCAAACTCTATCGGCGTCGCTGGGACATAGAGGTGTTTTTCAAAATGGCCAAGTCGTTTCTGAATCTGGCAAAGGAGTTCCAGAGCCGATCCTTCGACGCCCTGATTGCCCATGCCACACTGGTCTGCTGCCGCTACATCATGCTGGAGCTGGCAAAACGGGAGAATGCCGATCCCCGGACACTCGGAAGTCTGTTTCACGCTGTCTGCGACGAAATGCGGCAGATTGTCTATACAGAAGCATTGGCATTGTTGCTCAAGTTACTGGAAGAAACCTTGAACAGCGTTATCGGGTTGTGCAAAGAACAGGTGAAGCAACTGATTGAGCGATTTGTTGAGACACTACCAGCTATTTTCAGAGAGCGATTGTTACTTTTGACTCAGTAATGAGCATAAATACATGCTCTATCAAGCGGTTACGGGTAAATCATCAACTGCGAAAGTTGAGTTAACATTTAGCCCGAGTAAAGCCATATCCATAGTATGGATTTTTATTGCCCCCTTTGCGATAGTCAGCAAACTCCATGGTGGGGACGGCGTCAATCAGTGAACCATCCACCGCAATCAGCGTGCCGAGATCAGCATACTGACCGGGTACCAGGTTTTTCGCTTTTGCCTGCAGCCGCTCGTACATCTGAACCAGCTGTTCCAGAGATCTGTGTGTTCATAGCCTCGAATTGTTCTGCGCTTGACTCATTCGTGAGAGGCAGCATGGGCCTTGGCAAACTCATCCTACTCAAGGACCTGCAGAAGTTCCCGGCCTGATTCGTACTCCTGGAGATGAAGATAGATAAGGACCTTGAGATGGTGCTCAAATGTAAACGTCATCGGTTTATTCCCCTGTGCCTTTTGTGGTGGTATGGAGGGCAACTCATCAATCGCCGGTTTGACCAACAGCTTCAACGCAAGTGGCACCGCCCTTCTATAGAAGGGGTGTATATGGCACAGCATCGCAACTCCAATCATATTAAATAGTTACGAAGCTAGCTACCCGCGTTTTTCCCCGTCTGTCAAGTAAAAAGGTGGCAACTACTAAAATTCATAGGGTTTGCAAAGAACGGCACATCAACTGCAATTTTTTAACCGATCACTGCTGCGTATGGATATAAAACAATGAATTTCAAGGTACTCATACTTTGCCCCTCATTCCATGAAAAAGGTGGAGTAACTTACTATTACTCTCTTGTCAGTAAGCATTTTAATTCCACAGCAGTTGATATTGATTTATATCACACTGGAAAATCAGGTAAAAATTGCACGTGGCTTGCCGGGGCCTATAAAACATTAAAAGACTTGTTTTTGTTATTGAAGATAATTCCTGATTATGACCTAGTTTTTCTTAACCCGTCACTTGATGCCAAGGCTGTAATCAGGGATGGAATATACCATTTGATTTCCAAGAGATTACTCAATAAGAAAACACTTGTACTATTCCACGGATGGGATCCTAGTTTTGAGCACATTATAAGCTCATATGGTAAATATGTATTTAGGTTTGTATTCAACTTTGATAAGGCATTGGTCCTTGCCAGCCAATTTAAAAACTGCCTTGTTCGGTGGGGTTTTTCCCCTAGTAGTATTAGCCTTGAAACAACGGTATTCGAGCAAAATACACTCACAAACAATAATGACATTTTTAAACTTCTCTTTCTTTCAAGATTTACTAAGGACAAAGGAGGGCTTGAAGCCATAATAACAGCTTCCATTTTGGCACACGAATTTCCTGCTGTAAAATTATACATGGCTGGAGATGGCGAACAAATGCCTGAATTGCGGCAGTACGTAACCCAACACAACCTTGATTCCATTGTCACCTTTACCGGATGGATTGATAATCAGGCCAAATGGGATTTATTAAATATGTGTGGTATCATGATCTTTCCAACAAAACATGGTGAAGGACTGCCTATATGTATAATAGAGGGAATGGGAGCTGGTTTGTCAATTGTGACAAGACCAGTTGGAGGAATACCTGACCTCATGAAAGATGGAGAGAATGGTTTTCTTGTAGAAACAAGCGATCCAGCTGACTTTGCATGTAAAGTTAAATTTTTATTCGAGAACAAGAAAATCTGGAATCGTATAATGATCAATAACAGGGCGCTAGCAGTACAAAAATGTGAAATTAGAAATGTCGTAAAGAGGTTGGAAAATTATTTGCTTGAACTGCTGGCATAATTCAGTACACGAGCGAAATGATATGAGCACCCAAGAGGAAAAAACAAGGAAAGCCCTTGACTCACTTAGCCGCTATTGCAAGGCAATGGGTTATCAAGGTTGGGATAACTTTGACGGCCTTAATTCCAGAATTGTCGATAGTGCACCTTTTCACTATTCTTACATATTGCGGCTGATCTGGATACAGTTTTTCAAACGTTTTCCATTGAATTTAAGAAAACTCACTTTAGTTCCAAAGGGTTATAACCCAAAGGGCTTAGCGCTCTTCGTTTCCGGTTTAGTTTATTCAGGCCAGTACGACGAAGCCAAATCACTAATAGATATACTTATGAAGTTGTCTTCTCCAGGTTATAACAATGTCTGCTGGGGATATAATTTTGATTGGCAGTCCAGAAAATTTCTAACGCCAAAGAGTACGCCTAACTTAGTTGTTACTGTTTTTGTTGTCAATGCCTTATTGGACTACTACAAAGCAACAGGTGACCATAAATATTTTGATTTAGCAGTAAGTGGATGTAATTTTTACCTGGACAATCTGATTCTTTTTGAAGATCCAGATTCACTTTGTTTTCAATACATGCCGGGAAGCAGAGGTAAGGTTTATAACGTTAGCATGTTAGGTGCTACAGCATTAGCCAGAGTGTACCAGATTAATAGAGAAAGAGCTCTATATGATAAGTCTAAAAAAGCTATGATATATGCCATCAGAGCACTACAAAAGGACTATTCTTGGACATATGCGGAAAACAGAAAGTTCATTGACAACTTCCATACAGGTTTTAACCTTGTTTCTCTTTGTAAGTGGATGGAATACACTGATGATTATTGTTGGGAGAGAGAATTAAAAGGTGCCTATAATTATTATCTAAAGACCTTTTGGCTAGAGAATTGGTGCCCCAAATACTATCACAATTCACTTTATCCTATTGATATCCATTGTTCTGCACAGGGGATTGTAACACTGCTAAAATTAATGCCTTACAACACTAATAGCATCGAATTAGCAGGTAAAATTGCAGATTGGGCTATTAACAACATGCAAGACAATTCAGGATATTTCTATTATCAAAAAACAAGGTTTTATACAAATAGTATTCCATACATGCGATGGTCTCAAGCCTGGATGTTCTACGCACTGAGCATGTTAAATTATAGTTACACTCAGTGACTTCCGGCTAGGTTCTTACGCGTAACCGTCAACCGTAACGTAGCCCATCGTGCTGTCGCGGTGTTGCTTCCCGGATTAAATTCATCTGAGTAATCCCCCGGCTGTGCCGGGGGACCCCCATAGTTTGACAGTTCCTGAAATATGGCGAAGCCTCCCTAACGTGAACCGCTCAAAGTGCACGAAAAAGGAGGCTTCATGGACGACGCTCAAAGTTTATGTCACTCGAAATGGGATTGCAAGTATCACATCGTATGGGTTCCCAAATGTCGCCGTAAGGTGTTGTACGGGCGGATTCGGAAACATCTTGCTGACTTGTTGCACTGTCTTGCGAGACAGAAAGAGTGCAAAATACAGGAGGGTCACCTTCAACCTGACCATATTCACATATTGATATCGATCCCACCGAAATACTCTGTTGCACAGGTGATTGGCTTCATCAAGGGCAAGAGTGCCATCCATATTGCCCGAATGTATCTTGGTCAGAAGAAGAACTATACTGGCATGCACTTTTGGGCACGTGGTTACTTCGTATCAACCGTTGGTGCTGACGAGGAAATGAGGCTGATCAGAAAAATTGATGGAAATTAGGCGAGAAATAGACGAGAAATGTGAGGAAAAGATGGAGAAGCCCCCTCACTTTTCTTGGCGGAATCGACGGGGGCTCCTCCTTGCCCAGCAGGAATCAGGCAGGAGTCATGCTACCAGAAATTATTCAGCGTCAGAAGCTTTTTTCCCTCCTTTATAACATCGACGTCGACCTTGCCGAGGGGGTGCGCTCCCTTGGTTGCCCTACTGTTCGGGACCGCTGCACCGAGGCGCCTATGTGCGCAAACCCCGTGGCGGCCCCGCCAACCTGTTCGAAACATTCTTCATACGCCATAGTCTTTGCTGCGGTCGTGAAGGTTGCCGACGACGGACCTTGCCGCCATCGGTGCTCTTCCTGGGCCGGCGTGTTTATTGGGGCGGGGTGATCGTTGTCGCCACAGCCCTTCGCCAACAGCGGGAAAAGGGTTACAGCGCCCGCAAGATCATGGACCTCTTCGGCGTCACCCTCTCGACTTTCAGACGCTGGCTGGCGTTTTTTCGCTCGACCTTCCCGCATACCTCAACCTGGCAAAGATTGCGCGGTCTCCTGATCCCTCCAGTGGCGGCGGAAGCGATTCCGTTGGGGGTGCTGGAGCGCCTGGGGCTTGGCCGCGACGGCCCGGAAACGGCGTTGGTGCGCTGTCTGCGACTGCTTGCGGGATGCGGCTTTTGAACAGGATCGGCGAGGGAGCTGGACTGTCGTAAGGGTCCGCGCAAAAGATGGCGGATTCGCATCGGGCTCGGAATGGTTTATAAGGCGGCTCTTGGCTGACCCGAAGGTGCTCCACAGTGGAGACGCCTGGATGGCGGCCGGAAAGGAGCCTTAAATGAATGTCAATGGGGACGCAAAAGTGTACCAGTTTCGGGAATTGAAAAGTGTACCACCCTGCTGGTTAGAGAAGTTCCTCAATCAGGTGTTGTTGAAATGGATTCACCTCCTTTCTGAGAGAGTTGCTTGGCGAAGGCATGTCCCTGTAACCGGTAGCTGTGCCCTTTGATGTTGACCACCTTGCTGTGGTGAAGCAGGCGGTCCAGGATGGCCGAAGCAATGACCTGGTCTCCGAAGAGTTCCTGCCAATCGGAGAAGCTCTTGTTGGAGGTGATGATGGTCGAGCTTTTCTCGTAACGATAGGAGATGAACTGGAAGAAGAGGTAGGCTTCCTGGTTGTTGACCGGTAGGTAGCCGACTTCATCGACGATCACCAGACTTGAGTTGAGATAGGCCTTTCCCTTGGCCTGACTCTCCTTCAGCTTGGCGATCAGGGTGTGCATGGTGGTGAAGTAGACCTTGAAGCCGTGATAGCAGGCCTTGATTGCCAGGGCGATGGCGAGGTGGGTCTTACCCACTCCCGGCGGTCCCAGGAAGATGACATTTTCGTGTTTGGCCAGAAAGGTCAGATCGAAGAGTTCCATCACCGCTTTCTTGTCCAGATGGGGATGGAAGGTGAAGTCGTACTCCTCGATGGTTTTGGCCATGGGAAGACCGGCGATCTTCATGGCGGTATCCACACGGCGCTTGTCCTTTGCCGCCACTTCTTCCTCCAGGAGCCGGTCAAGGAAAGCAAGGTGAGAGCTCCCGTCGCTCTGGGTGATGGTGGCGACATCGTCAAGGATTTCCACCGCCTTGAAGAGTTTCAGTCGTTTCAGGTTGTCCTGGAGGCGCTCATAGGTCAGCTGTTCCATGGGGCACCTCCGGCGGCGTAGCGGTCATACTCTTCCAGAGGGCGACGGTAGACCTCGGGGTAGAGCGTTCCGGTCGTGAGACCACGGGTGGCCTTCCCCCGGTCCTGGCCATAGCGCGGGGTCTGCCGAGGAGTCCGGGGTGGCGGTTTGTCAGGAATGCCGATGGTCTGCCCTTTGAGTTCCGGAATCTGGTACAGGGCCAGCAGTTCGTCATCGTGATAGATCCGAATGACGCCGGCCTTGACCTTCAGGAGAACCTTTCTCCCGGCTTCCTGGTAGGGAACGTAGTAGCGGTTGCCGCCAAAGGAAAGCAGGCAGTCCTTGTAGACCTTGCGGAAATACTTGAGGGAAGTGTCGTATTCGGAGGGCGGTAGAACTCCCAGGCAGGGCTGCTCCTGCTCCCAGCGGGCCTGAACCTGCTGACGGTGGGTACCGTGGATGCGCTGGTGGGCAGTCTCCGCGATCCAGGCGGCAACATCCTGATTGGTCTCTTCCAGAGAATGGAATCCGTACCCCCTCCAGAAACTTTCTCGCACATAGTGCATGGGGCGTTCGACCTTTCCCTTTACCCAGGGGCTGTAGGGAGGGCAGAGGCGGGGCGTAAAACCGTAGTGCCTGGCAAAATGAAGGAATTCGGTGTTGAACACCGGCCGGCCATTCTCCCGGCCCACGACGACCTGCTTCATGTTGTCGTAGAGGATCTCGGCGGGAACGCCCTTGAGGTGGCGAAATGCCCGGAGGTGACAGTCCATGAACACCTCCAGGGTGCATCGTTCAACGAATTCGACGTACATGGCCCGGGAAAATCCCAGTACCATCACGAAGGCGTAGAGGGTTGTGGTCTTTCCCGTGGACTCGACCACCTTGAAATCTCCCCAGTCAACCTGGGCCTGGAGCCCAGGCTCCGTTTCGAAGCGCTGATAGGCGATGCGCCGCTTCTGTTCCTTGATGGAGCGGACGAATACCTTGAGGGTATCGTAACTGCCGGAATACCCCATCCTTTTAATACGGGTGAGTATCCAAGTGGCCTGATATTCATCCTCATCGAGAAAATCCCGGATGATCTGGTGATACGGTTCAAGGATGGATGGTTTGATGTCTTTCCGATGATAGGCAGGGAAAGAGTTGCTTTCGAGATACTTCTTCACGGTCTTGCGATGAATGCCCAACTTGCGTGCGATCCATCGGATACTGTGGCCGGAGCGTTTGAGCGCGGCTATGTCCATAACTACCTCCGTGGAAATCATGGGCACCCCTCCTTTCTCCAGAAGGGATACCACGGCTTCCAGGGCGGTACACTTTTCGTTACCGCTTTTGGGACATTATTGCACTACCATTGACAATGAAGAAGAATGTAGTCCCGAAGCAGCGCTGGGCCAGGTTTCGGCTGCAGGTGATCGGACCGCTATTGGCGAGCCCTGCCGCGAGCGGGGAGTTGCAGGGAAAGATCCGGGAATTGAGCGAGAGGGTGTACCGGCATCCCCTGCTCCCGGAGAAGTCTATACGACTTGGTTTTTCCACGCTCGAACGCTGGTACTACCAGGCGAAGGACGCCGCGGACCCGATCGCTGCGCTGAGTCGCAAGGCGCGTTCGGACGCCGGGTGTCAGATTGCGCTGTCCGAGGCGCTCTTGAGCGCCCTGGAAGTGCAGTATGCCAGGTATCCTCGCTGGACGGTGCAACTGCACTACGACAACCTTGCCGCCGAAGTGGCCCAAAAGCCCCAGATGGGAGCCTTGCCGAGCTACCAGAGCGTGCTTCGCCGAATGCGGGAGAAGGGGTGGCAGAAAAGGCGCGAGCCCGCGAACCCGACCGAAGGACAACGCCGCGCCGTCCGGCGCCGCGAAAGCCGTGAGATTCGCGGCTATGAGGCGAGCCACGTGCACGCCCTGTGGCACCTCGACTTCCACCAGGGAAGCCTCAAGGTGCTGGACGAGGAGGGGGGCTGGCAGACGCCCCTGGTGTGCGCGGTTCTGGACGACCGGAGCAGGCTCTGCTGCCATCTGCAGTGGTATCTGGCGGAAAGCGCCCAGAACCTCGCGCATGCTCTCACGCAGGCGATGCTGAAACGTGGGCTTCCCAGGGCTCTGATGACCGATAATGGAAGCGCGATGCTGGCGGAGGAAACCCGGGAGGGGCTGGCCCGACTCGGGGTGAGCCACGACACAACCCTTCCTTACTCGCCCTATATGAACGGGAAACAGGAGGTGTTCTGGGCGCAGCTTGAGGGACGTCTCATGGAGCTTTTGCGCGGGGTGAGCCCCTTGCGGCTGGAGTTCCTCAACCGCACCACCCAGGCGTGGGTCGAACAGGACTATCACCGCCGTACCCACAGCGAGATCGGCTGCGCTCCGATCGAGCGCCTGCTCGCCGGACCGGAGGTCTCCCGCTCGGCTCCCGACATGGACTCCTTGAATCTCGCCTTCACCCGCCAGGTTACGCGCACCCAGCGCAAAAGCGATGCAACCGTGACGGTCGAGGGGGTGCGCTTCGAGGTCCCGTCGCGGTTCAGGCATCTCCCCCGCCTGACGTTACGCCATGCCGGTTGGGACGTAAGCCGGATGGTTCTAGTGGATCCCGACAGCTGCAATCCCTTGGCCCGGCTGCTCCCCCAGGACAAGGAGAAAAACGCCTCCGGTCAGCGCCGCACTCTGGAACCGGTTGCGGCGCAGTCGGCCCAGGCGAACGCCTCACCCGAGGAGATGCCCGCACTGCTTCGCAAGTGGCTGGCGGATTACGCCGCCACCGGGCTTCCACCGGCCTATCTTGCCGTGAAGGAGGGTCCCGATGAACGATAAGACTCTCCTGGCCCTCTACGGGCTCAAGTACAACCCGTTCGTGCCGGCGCTTCCCGTGGAGGCGCTCTGGCCGCTGCCGGGCGCCGAACTCTTTGCCCGGCGCCTGGAGTCCCTGGTCTCCCAGGGCGGGTTCTCCCTGATCACCGGTGAGCCGGGCTACGGCAAATCGAAGACCCTGCAGTGGCTTGGCGCCCGCCTGGGACAACTGCCCGACATCGTAGTGGGGGTGATGGAGCGCCCCCAAAGCAAGGTCGCCGATTTCTATCGCGAGCTTGGAGAGCTATTCGGCGTTCAGCTCAATCCCGCCAACCGGTATGGCGGATTCAAGGCGCTGCGTGAGCGCTGGCGCGCACACTGTGCAGCGACTCTCTTGCGCCCGCTGCTCCTGGTCGATGAGGCTCAGGAGGTCAGCTCCGAGTGCCTGACCGAACTGAGGCTCCTGCAAAGCGCGAGCTTCGACTCCCAGAGCCTGCTCTTCACCGTGCTGTGCGGCGACGCCCGGCTCCCCCAGCGCTTCCGCACCCCGGAACTCCTACCCTTGGGCAGTCGCATCCGCGCCCGCCTGGAACTCTCCGCGCTCACCCCGCAGGAGCTGGCTTCCTACCTGGACTACGTCCTGCAGAAAGCCGGGGCGCCCCAGTTGATCGCACCGGAGCTGATCCAAACCCTGGCAACCCATGCACACGGAAACCTGCGGGTGCTCACACACATGGCGGCGGAACTGCTCACCGCCGCCGCCGAGCGCAACCTCCCGCGCATCGACGAACCCCTCTACTTCGACCTATTCACTCCTCCCGTGCGTCAGCCGCGCCGTTCCTGAAATAGCCCGGGAGGTGGATATGGAATGCACTGTGTATAACCCCCAGAAAAGACGGCTGGAAACGCTCGATGTGGAGATCACGGAGGAAAATACGACATGGTTCCGCTACCGTCGGAATATTAGAAGCATCACCATGATCACTGACTGGAACGGAGGACTGCTCATCAAGACAGGGTTTAACTATCCGGTCTATCTGTATGACGTATCGAGGGAGGACATCGGTTACAGCCGGAAGAAGGCAAGGGAGCTCATGCGGCAACTGAGGTAGGAAAAACCTGGGGGCGGCGGATGAACCTACTGTTATGCAGGGCTCAACCGCTGCCCATCCAGCATCCATGATCGTCAGGTCAGGGCCTGCAATGATCCCTCAATTAGCAAGTCTGAACCTCCCTCGATTATCGTGTTTACTCTCAGAAACGATTGCCAAATACATCAGGAGCCAGGAAGACGAAGACAAACGTTTGGATTCAATTGACGTTATTGGCCGAAGGGTGACCACCACTGGTGGTCAGTTAATCTTTTGAAAACCCGCTTTGAGCGGTTCACGGTTTTGAAAGCCCCCGGCTGTGCCGGGGGATGCTTACTGACACGGGTTTTCTGATTATCTTGATACGCATTGCTGCTCTATTGCTTGCAAAGGGCTGATAGAAAAGGGGAATTTGTATTCCCCTTTTCTACATCAAACAAGATATACTCAACTAATAGTCATCTGCTATTCAACAACTTTTAAGTTTACTGGAGGCAAAATAGTAGAAGACAGATCAGCGACTTCAAAAGCTCCAATATCAGGCTTGGTACCAGCAAAAGGAAGGCTCACCGATGCTCCCTGCTGCCATGAAATTGGGTCCTTAAGAACAACCTTGTTTGTTGAATAGTCTATAGATGTAATGGTTGCCAAAGCATTACCAACCATTATTTTGTCACCTTCAGCAACACCAAATCCATCGCTGAAATATTTGACATCTGCAAGAGATATTATGTTGCCAGAACCACTTGAACTTGTCACTGTTGTCAAAAATCCGCCTGCATCGATGCACGGTGAACCGGAAAGCAGGTTGTTGTCGGTACCTATAGCTGGTTCTTTCTGGATATTACCTGAAAAGTAAGTGCTGGAGGTTGATTGTATTGAAGCGACGCTATACGACACACCCTTTACTTTCAAGACATTGGTTGTGCCGTATTTGTAAAAAAGGTTATTTTGAAAATAATTATCCGTAATATTGCTGTTCGCTGTCACAATAAGTTGAAGACCATTCGACACACCATTGCCACTGATGATGTTGTTTTTGAACACGTTATCCGCCACCTTGCACACAGTGGGCTCATAATTGTCGAGAATAATAGGACTAGCGTATATGCCTTTAATAATATTGTTATAAATGCGGTTACCCACGACATTGTTGGCCGGATCGGTATTATACTGATAAGCCTGTGAAGAGATGCCGGATCCAGCCGATTCAAGATTATCGTAAATTACATTCCCCCTAATAATGTTATATTGTGACACGCTTTTAAAGGAACGGGGCTGGTTGGCGCAAAAAGAAGTATTCTTTCCGCCTGTTACCGTATTGTTCTCAAACACATTGCGATTTGCGTTTGACTGAAGTTCAACTACTGCACCTTCAGGGTTATTTATGGTATTTTTTCTTATAACATTGTAACTACATACATAACCAGGATAGGCGGAACTTGAACCTTCTAAAGTAAGTGCATAGTGTGTTGCTGTCCCGATCTTGTTGCCTTCGATCAAATTATAGTTTGCGTTATATTTCAGATTGAGAGCATCATTTTGCCTATTAAAATTTCTATGTTCAATAACGCAGTTAACTATCTTGTTGTGGTGTGAGTCCATGTAGATTCTTGCCGCAGCATAGGCAGTCGATCCGCTTTCGGCATATATTTCACAGTTTTCAACCCATATATACGAGGATTTATTGATATACAGAGGGTAATCTGCTGTGGTGGAACTTAATTTTACACCTTGAAGCTTAACGTACATCTTGCCAGTTGCATTAAAGTTTCTTATTACCGGTTTGGCGCCACTTCCGTACGATCCATATGTAACATAACCGGCGCTGGAACCTGATACTGGAATTAAGGCGGCACTCCATGTTTGCCCGCATTTGAAATAGATATAGTCGCCTGATTTAAAAGCAGTCGAATTCACTTTGGTCAGCGATTTCCAGGGCGCAGCCTCTGTGCCCGTATTGGCGTCGTTTCCGCTTACGGAATCCACGTAGTAGGTTGCTGCCCACCCGGATGACATGACACCGCACACCAAAGTCAGCGTAAAAAACAGTGTCCGTGTTTTCCTTATAAAGTCATTGATTTTCATAGCAATACTCCTCGTTAATCTTGTTTGGGCTTTCCGTCTGCCAAGAGGCCTGAACCTCGCCAACCGCATGTAACACAATCTCCTGACTACCTATCGGCAATCCGCTTTGCTTACTGTACAAACATTCCAGAAGTGACCAAATAATCACTCCACCCTTTGGGCAGACTGCTTGGAAACCCATTTGAGTATGTATTCTTAGCCGCATATCCTCCTGTGGAAGCACCGCAGTTGAATTTTTTGAGCATGCTGGAAGCTGCCTGTATTGCTATGAAATAGGTATTGCCCTTGGTAACACTCACTAATGGAACGGTTATGGATTTATATCCTGCCGCTGAAACAGTACCGGTCCCCTCGGTCATTTTTTTACCGCTTTTGTCATAAAGTGCCAGCCTGACCTGAGTTGCTTGGCCGTAAAGACCTATATTCACCCTCAAGCTCGTCACCTTTGCCGTTGCATCGGCCACAACAGGGCTCCATACCATGTATTTAGGACTAGCGGTGAGCATGGTCGTATTCTTGGTTGTCGCATCGTTCCAGTGAGGGGTTATGGTAGTTACCTGTGCCGAGAAGGTGGCGGAAATGGTATGGCTCGCGGTTACGTTGCCAAATGTGTAGGTACTGACCGCACCGACTGATGTACCGTCGACTTTCACATCAGCTATCTTGTAACCTGTAGCAGGGACAATGGTATACGTCTTACTTGCTCCGGAATTGAGGGTAGTCGAACCGGAGGGGGAAATTGAGCCCCCAGTTCCCGCACTGGCGGTTACAGTATATTGAACCAGCGGTATGCTTTTGCTCACCTCGTTGGAGTAATCGCTTTGATTTCCAGACACATCATAGGCGACAGCAGCAAAATAATAAGTTTTTCCAGCAGTCAGGTTACTCATAGTATAACTTGTCGTGTTTCCCACATCCACAGATTGTGAGTACGTACCTGAGGTGTTGCCGTAGTACAACTTGTACCCGGAAACATTTGAACTCGTAGTGGCTGCCCATCCGAGGGTTGTCTGGGCCGCATGGGCCTTCAGCGGATAAACAAGCGTACATGCTGCTACAAATGCAAAAACCCCAACACGCAATAGTCCTGTGGCCCGCAAGAAGCCTGATTTCGATGTGCCTACTGCCCTTCGCACCGCAACTACTGAACCAATTGATTTCATGCAGATTTCTCCTTGTTGTCTGTGCCTGAGCAAACCGCACCTCACAAGGAGGTACTGCTTAAGCCCGGCAGCCCTGCTGTCATGTCCCGAATTTCCGGGATTTAGACCAGTGGTTTTGCGCCCCATCCTTTCGAATGGTTTGCCTTTTTCAGGCGTACAACTGATATTGCTTTCTGCTCTCCCACCACCTCCCGAATCACGCGATATATTCTTAGTACTTGATTCTATTGAGCATATTCCCGTCATCATACCCTCCTGTATGCTGTTGTCATAAGAGCCGCGACATTGTGTCGCAGGCAATAAAAAAGCCGGGGCCGAATATCTGAGTTGGATATTTCGGCGACCCGGCTGTCTCGGTGAGACCCTGTAGGCTTTCCGTCCCATTCTCGCGAATGGTTTAGTATTGTCGTCTATCAATTGTATTGTTTTTACGCACTGAATTTTCTTCTGCCGGCTTGACTCCTGCCCCCTTATAATCGGGGATATGTTCGTTTTGGGTCGTTATTGTAATTTACTGATCGTTGTTTGTTACGGTAACAGCAAATGACATATGAAAATGTGGCATGAGTCACAGTTTGAGCAACTGGTGCGATTGCCTGATGAGCGCCGTCAAACCACACATTACAAAGGTTAAAATCCCGAAATACCGTGCTTTTAAAGAACTGATATTCTCTTTTGATTCGGTGCATCTTCCGTCATCGCCCTATGCCACCGGGATGGGTCACATTACAATAGCGAGCAGTTAGAAGGAGAGATTACATCAGAAAAATGGTGGGTTATGGGATACTGATCACAACAGCGGGATGTTTTTTGGTGGGCTTGACGAAACCATGCCCCCAATAGAGAGGGATTAGTTATCGTTTTTAGTTGGAATTGTTCGATATCTTCAAAGATGCTGACCTGAGAACACCGTAGCCCATGATGCCCTCAAAAAAAGCCTGGGCCTTCACACCAATACCAGGCTGACAAAACGGCTCAAATAAACGAAGCAATGCCTCTCAAAGCCCCTCCAAAAACCCATGTAGCAAATTTACCCAAACCACAACATTCATGGCATGGCGAGTTAAGAAACCTGAAGGGCCAGTCGATTGCCGTGTGGTCATCTTTTTCCTTCGAAAATTCCCTCGGCGGCCCTGATGCCGCTGGCCCAGGCGCCGGTGATGCCGCGGGAGACTCCGGCGCCGTCGCCCACCATGTAGATGTGGGGGGTGACCCGGAAATGAGAATCCAGAAAAGCGGGCTTGTTGGCGTACATCTTGATCTCGGGATAGTACATGATGGTGCTGGGATGGAGAACCCCGGGGACGATGGTGTCCAGCTTCTTCATGGCCGCCCAGATGTGGCGCATGATCTTGGCCGGAACCGCCAGCCCCAGGTCGCCGGCGGTCACCGGACAGGTGGGACGGAAGGAGTACAGGTCGTCGTTGAAGGTCTCGGCGGTGGAGCGCTTCCCCATGCGGAAATCCCCCACCCGCTGCATGAGCGGTCTGCCGCCGCCGATCTCGTTGGCCAGACGCCCCAAGATGAGGGCCATCTGGTGGCCGCTGCGCACCGGGTCCTTGAGCCCGATGGTCTTGAGCAGGGCGAAATTGACCAAGCCGTTGCCGTTGTTCTCCGAGGAGAGGGCATGGCCGTTCACCAGGCTGAACTCCCCGTAGCGCTCCAGCGCCACCCGGGCCTGGCCGGAGTTGGTACAGAAGGTGCGCACCCGGTCGGGGAAGTAAAACTTGGGATCGTAGTAGTCCCGGACGATGGGGTAGTTCTCCAGCCGGGTCTCGACCCTGATGCCCACGTCCAGGATGTTGTCCACGTACTCCACCCCCAGCTGCTCCATGACCCGCTGCAGGAAGGCGAACCCCTTCCTCCCTGGCGCCACCACCACCGCTCCGGCGCGCGGGGTTCGGCCGTCGTCCAGGGTGATCAGGGCGCTTTCCCGCTCCTCCCGCACGTCGGTGACCTCGCGCCTGAGCATGACCTGGACACCCCGGTCGGCCAGCTCGTCCATCAGCCGCCGGATCAGGAGCCTGCTCCGGTCGGTCCCCACGTGGGCCTGGCGCACGTCGAACAGCTCCACCCCGACCCGCTCCGCCCGCTTGCGGTAGGTCTCCAGGTTCATCTTCTCTTTGAATACCGGCTGGAGTTTCCGCTCCACCAGGGGGAGCAGGCGTTCCGCCTCCTCCCTGGTCCAGCACTCCTCGGCAAAGCCGATGGGGTAGGAGTAGTTCTGCTTGCAGTCGTTCAGGAGCCCGCCGGAGCAGACCGGTTCCTTGTCGATCATCAGGATGGAGATGGCGGGATTGTTGTCGCTGAGGTGGAACGCGGCCCCCAGGGCAGCCGGCCCGGTGCCGATGATGATGACGTCATACTGGTCGGCTGTCATGAGCGCTTCTCCTTTCGCCCTCCCTTTGTGTACGGTATCTGCGTCTGGCCGGTTCGAGCCAGACCGGTCCGTTGCCTTGGCTGCTGGCCGGGCTGAAGGTGTCACTTCTTCGTTGCTCCTTCCTCTCCCTGTGCGGCGGAGCGTGCCGGAGAGAGGGGCTGCACGGCCGTTACCCAAGGTTCATGCCGTTTGCCGTAGTTCAGCGTAACCCGGTAGCGCGGGGCGAAGACCTTTTCCGACTGTCCGCTGAAAGAGTATTCCTGGCGGGAGGCAGCGAGAGAGGTCAGCACTCCCCGGCGGTCACGGGGAACCTGGATGGAATCGGTCAGGAGTTGCTGCACGTATCCGGCCAGGCGGGCGGGACGGTGTGGCTCCTGATCGTGGGCGCGCAGCAGCTGGATCCGCACCAGAGCCGGAGTGATGATGCAGTGCGTCCGGTCGGGATAGCGTTGCCGCAGACTGGCAGGATCATTGCCCGCGTCGATAGCGAACAGCCGCGATCCAGCCATACTCTCCCACCTGAGGCGTTTCGCCTCGAAGTTCCGGGGCCGGGAGCCTTCCCCCGCCTCTGTGCCGCGGCGGGATAGTTCCGCCAGACGCCGTTTGGCCTCGCTGCGCCAGGCCTGCCAGGCCTTCCCCTCGTATTCCAGCACCAGCCAGACCCGGCGGGGGAGCGCCCGGTCATAGCGCAGCCCGGCGTCCTGCGCATCGGGTGGCGTCCGGCAGTCGAATCCCAGCTGCTCCAGTTTCCCGCGCTCAAGCCAGGGAAACGGCCCGTTGATGTCGTCGTGCTGCCGTTGCAGGGTGAGTCTCAGGGAGACGGCGCTGTTCTCCCGGTTGTGTCCTTCCAGGCGCAGCTCGCGCTCGGTCAGTTCCACCCGTGCATCCGGCTCTCCCAGGCGGTTGTGGAGTACGCCCGCCAGGATGATGCCGTTGGTGATCAGGACCAGGGCCAAGGCCGCCAGGAGTCCGCTCTGCTTCATGGCGTCACCTCCCGAATCAGCGAGCGCATCTTCCTGAGCAGGATCAGGAGCAGCACCGCTGCTCCCCCCAGCAGCAGGAAGAACAGGTACTTGGGCATCCATTGCCACCACCAGTCGAAGAATTTGGTGTAGAGGAAGATCACGAAGAAGCTGCTGCCCAGGTTGACCAGGCCGGGCCAGTTTCGGGCGATGCCGAGCCAGATCACCAGCCCGGCCAGCGCGAACCCGCCCAGCTGGTAGCCGGTTTCGATCTGCTCATGGGGAAACGGCAGATAGCTGCCCGCGCCCCAGTGGGAGAGGGTCAGCAGGGCGATGAAGATCGCCAACAGGCCGAAGGTGCGCAGCAGTGGCGGAAACTCCTGGCGACCAGGGTGGGGAAGGAATCCCGCGGCAAAGATAGCGAGCCCCGCAGCGATGAAGTTCTCCGGCCGCTCACCGAAGGAGAGCCAGTACAGGCCGCACCAGGTCCCCATGGTGGCGGCCAGATAACCCATGAGCGAGAGCAGCCCTGCCACCAGGATCAGGCGCAGGTGATAGCTATAGGCCAGGATCAGGGCCAGGAGACCCCAGGCCAGGAAGGCGTTTTGGCTGGGGGTGATGCTGTAGATCTGGCCCAGCATGCTCAGGTCGAGCACAAAGGCGGCAAAGGTCACCAGGCTGATCAGTGAGCAGAAGTAGAGCGTCCGTTCGCACCGGGCGGCGACTTCCACCCCCATCAGCAGCACCAGCGGCGCGGTCACCAGGATGGCAACCTGGGCAGTCGTGGAGAAGAAACCCCAGAAGCGGTAGAAGAAGAAAAATACCGCCGCCGACAGGGCCAGCGCACCCAGGAAGGAGACGACGCGCATGCCGGCGGACATGCGGCGGGCCGTAGGGCTGGTGTCGATATCGAAGCGGGCTTCCAGCTCGCCCAGCAGCCTGGTATGGTAGTCGCTCAGCCGTGTGTGCTGATCCTCGTCAAGGCGCAGCACCCCCTCGGCTTCAACCTGTCCAAGTTCGCTCCTGAAAGCCTGTATCCGGTCGGCCCGCTGCTGTGCCTTGGCCCTGCTGGCCTGCCCCTGGGGTGTCATTGTTTTCGCCTCCCTGGTGAATAGTCGTCCCGGGTCCCTTTTGTGTGTGGCAATCATACCGTTATCTGGTCAGCTTTCAAAGCCTCGTGGTCTGACATCCCCTTTTATCCGCTTGTTCAGTCCGTTGCCAAAGAGGTGCTCCCCGTTGCGAACTCCGCTCCCGCGGGTACACTCTTTTACAGGTGTGATGCAGGGACAAGAGGTGTGAGGCGCCAGCGGCGCGGGCCCGCGCCGGTCAGGGGTATACCCCGGGGAGAAAGGACATGGTAGATCAACAGGACTACATCCGCTGGTTCGAGGAATTATCCATCGATGACGTGGCTCTTGTGGGGGGCAAGAACGCCTCCCTGGGGGAGATGTACCGCCAGCTCGCCCCCCGCGGGGTCAGGATTCCCAATGGCTTTGCCGTGACCGCCGAGGCCTACCGGCGGCTGGTGGCCTCGGCGGGCATCCTCCCCGAGATGGAGCGCCTCCTGGGCGGCATGGACAGGAACGACCTAGCTGATTTCGCACGGCGGGGGGAGCGGCTGCGGGAACTGGTCTGCCGGGCGCCCCTGCCGGAAGAGGTGGCAACGGAGATCATCGCCGCCTATCGGCGTCTGTGCGACCAGTACGGGGAGGAAACGGATGTGGCGGTGCGCAGCAGTGCCACCGCGGAGGACCTGCCCACCGCCTCCTTTGCCGGTCAGCAGGAAACCTACCTCAATATCCGGGGCAGTGAGCAGCTCCTGGAGGCCTGCCGCCGCTGTTTCGCCTCCCTGTTCACCGACCGGGCCATCTCCTACCGCCTGGACCAGGGGTTCGATCACTTCCAGGTGGCCCTCTCCATCGGCGTGATGAAGATGGTCCGCTCCGACCTGGCGGCCAGCGGGGTCATGTTCACCATCGATACGGAAACCGGCTTCCGGGATGTGGTGCTGATCAACGGTGCCTACGGCCTGGGGGAGAACCTGGTTCAGGGGGCGGTCAACCCGGACGAGTTCTACGTTTTCAAGCCGACCCTGCGCACCGGTTATCGTCCCATCGTCGGCAGGAAACTGGGTGAGAAGCGACTCAGGATGGTCTACGGCGGCGACAGGCCGGGTGAACTCACCCGCAATGTGGAGGTGGCGGAGGATGAGCGCGACCGCTTCTGCATCAGCGACGCGGAGGTCCTGGAGCTGGCCCGCTATGGCATGATCATCGAGGAGTATTACGCCGACAGGCTTGGCAGGGACAGCCCCATGGACATCGAGTGGGCCAAGGATGGGGAGACGGGCCAGCTCTTCATCGTCCAGGCCAGGCCGGAGACGGTCCAGTCCCAGAAGGACATGGACTGCCTGGAGATTTTTCATCTGGCAGGGAAGGGCGCCCTGCTGGCCTCGGGCACCAGCGTGGGCGAGAAGATCGCATCGGGCGTCGCCCGGGTGATCACCGACCTGCGCGGCCTGTCCGACTTCAGGCCGGGTGAGATCCTGGTGGCCGACACCACCACGCCTGACTGGGAACCGGTCATGAAGAAGGCGGCGGCGGTGGTCACGAACCGGGGCGGTCGCACCTGTCATGCCGCCATTGTCAGCCGTGAACTGGGCATCCCCTCCATCGTGGGGACCGGCAATGCCACGCAGCGACTCAACAGCGGCCGGCAGATCACGGTGAGCTGCGCCGAGGGGGAGGTGGGCAGGATCTACGAGGGGCTGATCCCCTTCCGGGTGGAGCGGATCTCCCTGGCCCACTTGGAGCGGCCGCGCACCAGGATCATGATGAACCTGGGTAACCCGGATGAGGCCTTCGCCCTGGCCAGGATTCCCAATGACGGCGTCGGGCTGGCCCGCATGGAGTTTATCATCACCACCTACATCAAGATCCACCCCATGGCGCTGGTCCATCCCGAGCGGATCGCGGGCGAGGAGGAGCGCCGGGAGATCGAGCGTCTCACCGCCGCGTTCAGCCCGCGGGAAGAGTATTTCGTGGAGCAACTGGCCGGCGGGATCGCCACCATCGCCGCTCCCTTCTACCCCAGGCCGGTGGTGGTGCGGCTCTCCGATTTCAAAAGCAACGAGTACGCCAGCCTGATCGGCGGCAGGGCTTTCGAGCCGGAGGAGGAGAACCCCATGATCGGCTTCCGCGGCGCCTCGCGCTATTACGACGAGCGCTATCGGGAGGGGTTCGCCCTGGAGTGCCAGGCCCTGAAGCGGGTCCGCGACCAGATGGGGCTGGTCAACGTGATTCCCATGATCCCCTTCTGTCGTACGGTGGGGGAGGGGGAGAAGGTTCTTGCCGAGATGGAGAAGAACGGGCTCACGCGGGGGGAGAACGGTCTCATGGTGTACGTCATGTGCGAAATCCCCAACAACGTCATCCTGATCGACGAATTCAGCAGGCTCTTCGACGGTTTCTCCATCGGCTCCAACGACCTGACCCAGCTCACCCTGGGGGTGGACCGGGATTCGGCCCTGGTGGCCCATGTCTTCGATGAGCGGGACCCGGGGGTGATGCGCTCAGTGGCCAAGGTGATCGAGGGTGCCCGGCGCAATCACCGCCACAGCGGTATCTGCGGCCAGGCTCCCAGCGACTATCCCGAGTTCGCCGCCTTCCTGGTCAGGGAAGGGATCGACTCCATCTCTCTCAACCCGGACTCGGTCATGAAGATCACCCTCAGGGTGCTGGAGATGGAGAAGGAACTGGAACGGACGAACTGAATGGAAATGCCGGGCTGCCATAGGCGGAGTCGGGGAGCGTCTTTTCGTGCTCCTGCTCCGCCCGTGGCATGCCGGCGCCGCTAGAGATGGAAGTCGCCGGCCGCTTCAGGCTGGTAGAGGACCTTTTTGACCTTCAGCTTTTTCGTTCCTCCGGGAACGGGCCAGCTGATGCGGTCGCCGGTGCGGTAGCCGATCATGGCGGTGCCAACCGGCGCGAGCACGGAAATCCTGCCGCTTTCCAGGTTGGCGTCCCCCGGAAAGACCAGCGTATAGACCAGCTCTTCCCCGGAATCCATATCCTGAAGGCAGACGCGCGAGTTCATGGTGATCACGTCGGGCGGAATGCCGTCGGGAGCCACCACGTCCGCTCGGTGCAACTCCTGCTCGAGCTCCACGATGTTGCGGCTGTCGCGGGATACCCTGGCTTTCGCGCCCTCGATCAACTCCTCCAGGCGCTGCATGTCGAAATCAGTAATGAAAATCTGTCTCTGTGTGGTGTGTTTTTTCACGATAAAACTCTCCTTCTGTATATGGTGGTTGTTCCGCCCTGGTCGGCGGATATGGCGTCGTCCGTGTATGTATTTTCAGTTGAGTGCGCAACGGAGAGGATGGAGCGCACCCTCCCTGACCGAACTGGGTGGAGCGGTGGCAGGGTGAATGCCGGTACGGTCGCCCCCGTATTCAGGATACAAAAAAACCCCACCGGCTGTGGCCGGTGGGGTTGAGGTGCTCTGGTTCAGGATACCTAGACGTGCCCCTCCGGCATGGATGCTGTCCGTGCATAGCCGCGCACCGGCTTGATTTCAAGCATGCGGGTGGTTTTGCGTGATCCTGAGACGGTTTTGTGTTTCATAAACGTCGGGGCTCCCTAGGTGGAATCTGGTGCATTCTGCCATGACGGGGGTGATGTGTCAATTGCCGCTCTTCGCGCGGGAAGCTCCCGTCCGGTGAATCCGGGATTGGGCTGACCCCGGGTACCGGTTGTGCCGTTTTGAAGCTGTTTGACATCGCATGGCGTATTTGCTAGCCTCCCCCCTTCGCAAGTCATTTCGCAAAGGAGGAGAGAATGAAGAAAACAGCCCTGGTACGCGTGGCGCTTTCACTGGCTGCCCTGGTACTGTCCGCCCTTCCGGTTTTTTCGGGAGAACTCGATTCGTTCAAGAACGAAAGGGGGGAGTTGAAGATCTCCGGGGGAACCGCGCACATCCCGGTCATGAAGGAGGCCGCCCAGAAGATCATGACCGTGAACCCCGAGATTCAGATCAGCATCGCCGGCGGAGGCTCCGGTGTGGGCATCAAGCAGGTGGGTGAGGGACTGGTCAACATCGGCAATAGCGGCAGAAAGCCGACCGGGGACGAAATCGCCCGCTATCAGCTCAGGGTCTATCAGTGGGCAGTGGACGGTGTGGCGCCGGTGGTGAACCCCAAGAATCGCGTCACAAAACTGACAAAAGGCCAGCTTGCCGAGGTCTTTTCCGGAAAGATAGACAACTGGAAACAGCTGGGTGGCACTGACCGCAGGATCAACCTCTACACCCGCGATGAGGCCAGCGGAACCCGCGAAGTGTTCTGGGAGAAGGGGCTCGGCAAGGGGCAGATCTCTTCTGCTGCCAATGTGGTGGTGTCAAACGGCGCCATGAAATCGGCCGTGGCAAAGGATCCCTATGGCATCGGCTATGTTTCGGTGGGGCATATCGACCGGACCGTGTCGGCGGTCAGCCTTGACGGCGTCACGCCGATGATCAGGACCGTGCAGGACGGCAGCTATGGCATCTCCCGCGGACTGTACAGCAATACCAGGGGAGAACCTTCCGGCATCACGAAGAAATTCATCGACTATCTGCGTACTTCAGCCGGGAAGGCGATCATCAGGAAACACGGATTTATCCCGGTCCGATGAAAAAAATCAGGGAACTGCTTGCGGAGAGGTTTTTTCTCCTCTCCGCACTGGCAAGCTCATCCATAACCCTGGTGATTCTGGCCTTCATGGTGTACATGGGGCTTCCCGCCATGCGGGGAGGAGGACTTCTGCAGCTGCTGTTCACGCCTTGGGACCCCTTCCAGGGCTCCTACGGAATCCTTCCCATGATCGTAACCACTGCTGCGATCTCCCTTTTGAGTGTTGCCTTCTCCCTCCCCTTGAGCCTGGGCAGTTCCTTCCTGGTCACGGTCATCGCCCCGCAAGGGGTCGGCGGTGCGCTGCGACGCCTGATCCAGCTGATGACCGGGATCCCGACGGTTATTTACGGGTTCGTCGGCATCTTCCTCCTTGTTCCGGTGCTGCGTGAGCTGTTTCAGTACGGGTCGGGCATGTGCATCCTGGCCGCCTCCCTGATGCTTGGGGTCATGATCTCTCCCACCATGACCCTCTTCTTCTGTGACAGCTTTGACAGGATACCCCGTTCCTACCTGGATGCCGCCGATGCACTGGGGGCGAGCCGGGTGCAGAAGCTGGTCCATGTCATGCTTCCCTCCGCGCGGAGCGGCATGCTGATGGGCGTGATTCTCGCTCTGGGACGTGCGGTGGGCGATACGCTGATCGCGCTGATGATTGCCGGCAATTCCATCCGCATGCCGGGATCGGTGTTGGATTCGGCCAGGACCCTTACGGCGCACATCGCCCTGGTGATCGCGGCCGATTACGAAAGCCCCGAATTCAGGTCGATCTTCACCTGCGGCGTGGTGCTCTACCTGTTTACCATGCTGGTGACGGTTGCCGTCCGCGCCTGGGGCCGCACAGGGGGAGAGCAGCGGTGAAAAAGGTATGTATCGCCGAACGTATGGTCATCGTCTTCTCTTGGGCAGCCGGTCTGCTCCTTGTCTCTTCCGTGCTGCTGATCATAGGCTATCTGGTCTGGAACGGCCACGAATCCATCACTCTTTCCCTGCTGTTTGGCGAAGCCTCTCCCCTGGGAGCGCTCCTGCTTAAGGAGCGGGTGTTCGACGGGCTGTTTCCGGCACTTGCCGGTACCGTCGTTCTGGTAACCCTGTCCATCGCCTGGGCCATCCCGGTGGGAATCGCCACCGGGATCTATCTTGCCGAGTATGCTGGCGTCTTCTCCCGCACGGCGCTCAACCTGGTCTTCGATATCCTGTCAGGTATGCCGTCGATCGTCGTCGGGTTGTTCGGCTTTTCCCTGACGGTATTTCTTCACCGGCACTATTCCGATGCCATCAAGCCCTGTATTCTCGTTTCCAGTCTGGCGCTCTCCTTCCTGGTGCTGCCCTACATCATCCGCACGACGCAGACGGCTCTGGAGGGCATCCCCCGGGAGACCCGCCTGACGGCCCTGGCCCTGGGGGCCACGAGGTTGCAGAACATCGCGCTGGTGCTGCTGCCGCGCTCTTTTTCGGGGATCATGAGCGGCGTTATCCTGGCCATTGGCCGCTGCGCCGAGGACACCGCGGTGATCATGCTCACCGGCGCCGTGGCTTCGGCAGGCCTTCCCCGATCGCTGCTATCACCCTATGAGGCGCTGCCGTTTTACATCTACTATATTTCGTCCCAGTACTCCGATCCCGATGAACTCTCACGGGGATACGGGGCCGCCATCATCCTTGTGCTACTCTGCGCCCTGCTCTTCCTGCTGGCCCTGGGCATCAGGAAGGGTGTGAGCCATGTCGCATTCCGGAGGCCATGAAACCTGCAATGACTGATACCACCAAGATCCGGGTCAAGAGGCTCGGTTTTTCCTATCGCGGCCGCACGGTGCTGAACAACGTATCCCTGGACTGTGCCGACAATGCCATTACGGCGCTCACCGGCCCCTCGGGCGTGGGCAAGTCCACCTTTCTGATGACGCTCAACCGGCTCTGGGAGAATATTCCGGAAACAGAGATGACCGGGACGGTGGTGATCAAGCTGCAAGGCGTATTCCGTGACGTGTACGCCAGTTCCATGCCGCTGACGGAGTTGAGAAAAAAAGTGGGGATGGTGTTTCAGACGCCCAATCCGCTGCCCATGAGCATTCGCCGCAACATCCTCTTTCCCCTGAAGATAGCGGGCGAGAAGAACAGCCGGTTCATGGAGGAGCGGCTCGAACAGGTACTGACGGTTGCCAATCTGTGGAACGAGGTCAAGGACCGGCTGAAAGATGATGCCCGCACGCTGTCGGGAGGGCAGCAGCAGCGTCTCTGCATCGCGCGCGCCCTGGTGCTGGAGCCCGAGGTGCTGCTGCTGGACGAGCCGACCTCCTCCCTTGACCGCGCTTCCACCGCCGTCATCGAGGAGTTGCTGATCGGCCTGAAAGAGAACCTGTGCATTCTGGTGGTCTCCCACTACCTGGAGCAGGTTGCCCGCATCGCCGACCAAACCGTCTGCTTCGAAACAGGCGGGGTCCTGGCCTGATCCCCGCTGCCCGGCCGCAGCGGAACGCGGGGCGCCGCTGAAGCGTATCTTAACTGATCGGGTATTCCCCCCGCGCCAGGGCCGAACAGAAGGTGCCGATCTCCGCGAATTGCCGCTCAAAGACAGCCTCCACCCTCCTGGAGATCTCGTTGATCCGCCGCCCCTTTTCCAGCAGCAACTGGGCCGTGGCCAACTGGGGCTGGTCGATGGGGCTGCCGATCCTGCTCAGCAGCAGGACATACACCTCCTTGACCCCCTCGATATTCTGGTGGATCTCCCGCGCCATGCAATGGGCCAGCACGTTATAGATCTTTCCCACGTGGCTGACCGGGTTCTTCCCGGCAGCCGCCTCGGTCCCCATGGGCCTGTTCAGGGAAATCAGGCCGTTGACGCGATTACCCCGCCCCACCTGCCCCGAGTCGGCGTCCTCGGCCGACGTGCCCAAGAGGCTCAGGTAGGCCCCTCCCAGCCCCCGTCCCACCACATCCAGGGTGTTGTAACGCACCCTGATGCGCCTGAAGCCGGCGAACCTCTCCGCGACCTCCTCCATTTCCGCCCGTATGGCCGCCTTAATGTCGAAATATTCCCCTTCCGAGCGAACCTGGCCAGCCAGGAGCGGCATGGCCACGGTCAGATCCAGATCCCTCCCCGAGCGCGCACCCATCACCTTGATGTCCTCGCCACTCTGGGGGAAGCGTTGCTTGAACTCCGGGCTGTTCAGGTATCGTTCCATCCCCATGACGACCTTTTCCGTGGGACTTAAGGGGTAATACCCCACCGCCGCCGAGGTGTCGTTGGCCACCCTCACCTGGCCGGGGCGCGCAAAGATGTCTGCCAGCTCATCGGATCCGGGCGCCAGGGCGACCCGGTAGCGCACGTGCCGCTCCGGGTCCACGAAGCGCAGGTTCTTGCTGATCCATTCCTTGGCTGCCGCCACGGCGATGTCTCCCACGGCGATCTCCTGTCCGTCTGCCGTGAAGGTGGCCCGATCGCCGATGATCAGTTCCATGGGGCGGATGACCCTGCCGCCGCCGAAGCGCTTCTCGGTGCGCCCGGCAGCCAGGAGCCCCTTGTCGATGTTGTGGTGCAGGATCGTCCCGAAGCGCTCCAGGTACTCGCGGCTGAGGGCGATGGAGATCGCCTCCATGACCGAGTCGCAGATCTGGTCCGGGTGACCGGTTCCCTTCCGTTCCACGATCTCCACCCGGTGTTCGCTGATGGATTTTCCCTTGAATATCTCGACGACGATCATGGTATGTCTCCCCGATGCGGCGCGAGTAGTCGTGCCGGTCAGCTTCCACTCTGTCCTGTTGATGATCTTGCTTGAGGAGCCTGGTATTTCAAACCGGTTGATCCTGCCGCTGATCGCCAAACGGAGGGGGTTTCCCGACGTTGAGCAGTGCGTTTCATCCCCCTGACCGGAGAGTCCCGGAAGTGCAGGTCTGCCGCAGCAACAGTCGCAGGTTGGCGCAGGCGAGGCTTGCCAGGGAGCAGAGCAGGATCGACAGCCCTCTGTTTTCCGGTCAATGGTCATGGCCGTGTCCAGAAACCATGACGTTCTCCATGGCGGGGATATGTGCCAGAGTATATCAGACGGCGCCGCGGTCGCCATCACTGCCCCGTTGTGGCGGACCGGCCGCCCCCGATTGCTAATTGCCGGTAATGCGCTACCGTTGTCCTATGAATTGTCCTTCTCTCAGAAATCAGGAGTACCGGCGCGAGATCATGATCAGCGAACAGCTGATGGGGCGCGGAATCCGTGACCCCGCCGTGCTGGCGGCCATGCGTCAGGTGCCCCGCGAGGCGTTCGTCGATCAGGGGATGCGGGAACTGGCCTACGAGGACCATCCGCTGCCCATCGACGGAGGGCAGACCATCTCGCAGCCCTACATCGTGGCTTACATGACCGAAGCGCTTGAATTGTCGAGTTCGGACCGGGTCCTGGAGATCGGCACCGGTTCGGGCTATGCCGCTGCTGTGCTCAGCCGCATCGTCCATACCGTCTACAGCGTGGAGCGTCTGGAGGAGTTGGCCCGCGGCGCACGCCAGCGCCTGGAGAGCCTGGGCTACAACAATGTTGAAGTCTTTGAAGGGGACGGTACCCTGGGGTGGCCGGAGCATGCCCCCTACGATGCCATCGTTGTCACGGCCGGGGCGCCCGCTGTACCGAAGCCGCTCCTCCGGCAGCTTGTCGTGGGGGGGCGGCTGGTCATTCCGGTGGGTGCATCGTCATTTCTGCAGAATCTCATCCGTGTTCGCCGGCAGGGGGAAGATGACTATCGCAGCGAAGAACTCTGTGGAGTTCGTTTCGTTCCCCTGGTGGGGGCAGAGGGGTGGTGAGCGGACAGCCCCTCAAGCCATAAGCTGATTGTCAGGTCGTAAACCGCCAACCCAGAAGCACATCCATAGAAGGGGGTATCCCATGAACCTTGAAATGCATGCCGTCAAGATCGAGTATCCCGAGGGGTGCAACATCATCCTCGGACAGAGCCACTTCATAAAGACGGCCGAGGATCTGTATGAGATCGTCGCCACCACCGTGCCGCAGGCCCGTTTTGGCATCGCCTTCACCGAGGCGTCCGAACCCTGTCTGATCAGGACCGATGGAAATGATGACAGTCTGGTCAAGGGAGGCGTGACCGTGCTGAAGGCAATCGGCGCCGGCCATGTCTTCTGCATTCTGCTGCGTGACGCCTATCCCATCAATGTTCTCAACCAGATCAAGAACTGCCCCGAGGTCTGCCGGATCTACTGCGCAACGGCAAACCCGCTCCAGGTCATTGTCGCGTCAACCCTGCAGGGGTGGGGCGTGCTGGGGGTCATTGACGGTTTCCCGCCCAAGGGGGTGGAAACTGATGCGGATCGACGGGAGCGGCGGGATCTGCTGCGGCGCATCGGGTACAAGCGCTGAAACAGACCGGGAAGGCGGCCGGGCCGACGACAGACCGGAGGTGAGGGCGGTCAAGCCGGGCATGTCGTTGCTACGGGTGGCAACGCCCCCGCACCTGCCAGCAGGTGTGGGGGCGTTGTGACGAAGATGTTGAATAACTACCTGGCGACTCCGGAGTCTCGACAGGGCTACGTCTCGACCCGCAGCAGGTTTGTGACCCGGTCGACCCGGAAGACGTACCAGGCATCAGCCTCGGCCATCCGCCGCTCGGTTTCGTTCCTGACCAGCCCTTCAAGGGTGACGGTGTAGTGCGCGCAGCTGACCCTGATCTGGCTGGCATTGACGAAGGGATCCTTCTCCAGTGCCAGGCGGACGGCGTCCACTACCTCATCGTCATTGTCCTCCTGGGAGGGGGATACATCCAGGCCGTTGATCACATCCCTGCTTCCCGGGACCCACCATGCCAGTACGCCGGCTAGCCGTTTTGCGGAGAGGCTGGTCACGGCGCCATTCAGCACCACCACCCCGTCCCTTACCTCCACGTCGATACTGCCGATGGCCTGGTCTGTCTCGCGGATGACTTCCGGCTTTCCCTTGACCATGGCCCAGATGGCGCAGGAGGCAAGCTGGTTATCCGCCAGCAGGGCGGTGCAGACGTGCTCACGGATTTCCCCGTCCTCCATGGCCGAGGCAGGGGCGAGGCGGACCCGGTCCACGATCCACGCCACTCCGGGCACCGCGGCAGCCACCTCCAGCGCCCTCTTCTTAGCCATGATCTGGTCCACCTCTCCCTCCATGGTCAGGATTCCATCGCTAAAGCCGAGCTGCAGGGGAAAACGGTGCAGGTTGACGCTGGTTTCCCGCTCCAGCGCCGCGGCGACCTCGTTGACGATCCGTTCTTCCGTTCTCATGGCGCTCTCCTTCACTGGACCCGCAGGGGGAATGTTGAGGGGACATTTTCGACCAGAAACCGTACAGAGAGTTTACCACAGCGCTACGCCATGACAGGAAAAGGGGTGAAAAAGTCCGTGTAAAGAGGGGATGCTGGTGGGAGGGCGTTGCGCAGGGCTAAGATAGTGCGGAGCAACGGAGCCGCCGGGAAACGGCCGTACGGCCATTCCCCGGCGGCTGTTTGTGGGATGTGGTGACGGGAAGAAGGTAGGAGGGCGGGGCATACAGCCAGGGCACGAGTCAGTGCGCCTCGCTCCAGTTAACGCCGTGGCTGATGTCAACCTTGAGCGGGATGCGCAATTCCACCGCCCGTGACATTTCCTCCTCCACCAAGAGCTCCATGGCCAGCAGCTCATCTTCCCGAACCTCGAAGACCAGTTCGTCGTGAACCTGCATGATCAGGCGGCTCTTGAGCCCCTCGCTGCGGATGCGGCCGTCCACCCGGATCATGGCGCTCTTGATGATGTCGGCCGCCGAACCTTGGATCGGGTAGTTGATGGCGTTGCGCTGGGCAAAGGCGCGGATGTTGCCGTTCGTGCTGGTGATGTCCGCAATGGGCAGTCGCCGCCCCAGGATGGTGGTGACGAACCCCTGCTCCTCCGCCTGGCGGATGCAGTCGTCCAGGAAGCCAACCGCCTTTGCATGGCGCTCCTTGTAGGCGCTGATGAACTCTTCGGCGGTTTTGCGGGCGATGCCCAGCTGCCTGGCCAGGCTGAAGGAACCCTGGCCGTAGATGATGCCGAAGTTGATGGTCTTGGCCTGGCGGCGCATCTCGGCTGTGACCATCTCGGGGAACAGGCCGAAAACCTCGCTGGCGGTGCGGGTGTGGATGTCCTCGTCGTGCTCGAAGGCCTGACAGAAGACCGGATCGCCGGACAGGTGGGCCAGTACGCGCAGCTCGATCTGGGAGTAGTCAGCAGAGATGATCACATGCCCGGGCGGGGCGATGAAGGCGTGCCGGATCATGCGCCCCTCGTCGCTGCGGATGGGGATGTTCTGCAGGTTGGGGTCTGATGAGGAGAGGCGGCCGGTGCTGGTGACGGTCTGGTTGTAGGAGGTGTGTACCCGTCCGGTGCGGGGATGCACCAGGCGCGGCAGGGCGTCGCTGTAGGTTGATTTCAGTTTGGACAGGCCGCGGTAGTCCAGGATCAGGCGGGCGATCTCGTGCTCCTCGGCCAGGGAACTGAGCACCTCGTTGTCCGTGGACCAGCCGGTCTTGCCCTTGGTCTTCTTGCCGGTCTTCAGCTGCAGGCGCTCGAAGAGTACTTCGCCCAGCTGCTTGGGGGAGTTAAGGTTGAAGGTTGTGCCCGCCAGCTGGAATATGCGCCCCTCCAGTGTTGCCATGCGGCTGGAAAAATCGCGTGAAAGATCCGCCAGCAGTCGAATGTCCAGCAGCACGCCATGGTTCTCCATCCCGGCCAGGATGGGTACCAGCGGCATCTCGATGCGATGGAACAACTCCTCAACCCCGTTCTCGGCCAGCAGCGGGGAGAACTTTCGATGCAGGAGCCAGGTTGCGTCGGCATCCTCGCAGGCGTAGCGCGAGGCTGTTTCGATCTCCACCTGGGAGAAGTTTTTCTGCGTCTTGCCGCTGCCGGTTACTTCCGCGTAGCTGATCATGCGGTGGCCCAGGTGCTCCAGGGCCAGGGCGTCAAGTCCGTGCCCCTGGCGGGAGGGGTTGAGCACATAGGAGGCCAGCATGGTGTCGAAGCGGATGCCGCTCAGTGAGACGCCGTTGGTGGCCAGCACCTGCATGTCGAACTTTATGTTCTGGCCGATCTTGGTGGGAGATGGGCTCTCCAGCTGCGGGCGCAGTCGCTCCAGCACCAGGTCGCGGGGGAGTTGGCCCGGCTGGAGGCCGGCATCGCTTGTGTGCCCCACCGGGATATACCAGGCCTGGTGGTCCCTGAAGGAGAAGGAGAGGCCGACGATCTCCGCGTCCCGGGGATCCAGGCTGGTGGTCTCCAGGTCGATGGCGAACTCTTCGGACCTCTCCAGGGCATGGACGAGTTCCTCCAACTCCTCCTGGGCTGTGACCGTGCAGTAACCTTCGCTGGAGAGGGTGGAACGACCGGTCAGTTCCTTGATCAGGGTGGTGAACCCGTACAGGCGGAAGAGGGTGTTCAGCGCCTCCCGGTCCGGCTCCTGGCTGGCTAACTCCTCCAGTTCCACCTGGATCGGTACGTCGCATCTGATGGTGGCCAGTCGGCGCGACAGCAGGGCCTGGTCGCGGAACTCGCGTAGCTTCTCGCCGTTCTTTCCTTTGACCTCGGAGGCGCGTTCAAGCAGTTGGTCCAGGGAACCATACTCTCTGATCAGTTTCATGGCGGTCTTCTCGCCGATGCCCGGCACGCCGGGAATGTTGTCCGACGCGTCGCCGGCCAGGCCAAGGATGTCCGTTACCAGGCGCGGTTCCACGCCGAAGCGCTCGATAACGTCGGTGATGGCGGAGCGCTTCTCCTTCATGGTGTCCAGCAGGGTCACCCTTTCGGTGACGATCTGCATCAGATCCTTGTCGCCGGTGACTATCACCACCCTGCCGCCGGTGGCGCTGAAGCGGGCGGCCAGGCAGCCGATGATGTCGTCGGCCTCGAAGCCGGCCAGTTCCAGGGCCGGGATGTTGAAGGCGCGCACCAGGTCGCGGATCGGCCCCATCTGAACCCGCAGGTCATCGGGCAATGCGGCGCGGTTGGCCTTGTAGTCGGGGTACAGTTCGGTGCGGAATGTTTCTCTCCCCACATCGAAAACCACTGCCACATGTCTCGGCTGGTGCTCCTTGAGGAGCTTCAGCAGCATCTGGGTGAATCCATAGATGGTGTTGGTGGGGTGCCCCGTGGGGGAGGAGAGGTGGCGGATGGCGTAGTAGGCCCGGTAGATATAGGACGAGCCGTCGACCAGGTAGAGCGTATCGTCGTGACTCATGACGGGTCACTCTCGCCCGGTTCGTCGCGGGTGAAGAGGAGGAAGGCCATTGCCGGGCGACGGCTGGCGTCGCGCATGGCGAACTGCATACCGTCGTAGTTCCATCCCTGGGCTGTCAGTTCATTCAGCGTATCCTGGATGGTTTCTTCGGTAACCGTGCTGAGTTCTATGACTCTGTAGGTCAGCATCTGCATACACTCCTGTGGCTGATTGCCATGACTGTTCGCTGGTGTGGGGCGCATTGTATCCGTTGGTAAACGAAAAAGGCGACCCTGGGGCCGCCTCTCCGTATATCTGCTTTCCTCTGAGCCTATTTCTGGAAACCGAGTTTGGCCGAGATCTCTTCGGATGCCTTCAGGGTCAGCGGGATCAGTTCCTTCTCCATGCGATCCGTGTCAAAACGCATGGAAGGGCCGGAGATGCTGACCGCCCCGATGATGCGGCGGGTGTAATCGCGTATGGGCGCGCTTACGCATTTGACGCCGATATCCAGTTCCTCGTCGTCGATGGCGTAGCCCTGCTCGGCAACCTGTTTGAGCTGCTTCTTGAGGGTCTCACGGTTGGTGATGGTATTGTTGGTAAATGCCTTGAGTTCGTGTGAGTCGAGGTAATTCTCAAGTTCCTCGTCGCTCATGTGGGCGATCTGGATTTTGCCGGCGGCGGTGCAGTAGGCTGGCAGCCATGAACCGACTCGGGGAACGACCCGCACCGTCATGCTCGTTTCGACGGCATCCAGATAGATGATGTTGAAGTCCTTGAGGATCGCTACGTAGGTTGTCTCGTTGCATTCCCTGACCAGTGATTCCAATATTGGTTTGGATTGACGCAAGAGTCCCATTTGACGGATGAAAGTCTGTCCCAGTTCCAGCGTCTTGAGCCCCAGGCGATAGTTCTCGGTCACCTTGTTCTGCTCAATGTAGCCGCGCGATTCAAGGGTTGCCAGTAGCCTGAAAACGTTGTTCTTGTGGAGCTTGAGTCGCTTGCTGAGTTCGGTGACACCCAGTTCGTCCACATCGCCGTGGAATTGCTCCAGAAGATCCAATGCATGGGAGACAGCTTGGATGAGGTATTCCGTTTTTTCTTTTCTTGCCATGATGGTATCCTGTTGTACTAAATAAAGGTGTGTTATGTTGTGTTTGGTTCGAGACCAAAAGAAAACGCGCAAATTATCATTATTGCTGATATTAGTCAATAAATAATAATTGTAACAGAACGTTTTAAAAACATTAGAATATTGTTTTATAGTTGTCAAGCGTAAAACTGATAGAGATAGGTCATGGGGTTGTTGAACCGCTAGTGAGTGTGGCGCAATTGGTTTTTTAAAAAGAAAACATGTCTGTGATCCTCACTCTTTTCGTGTAATGCCGAAAGGGGGAGAGCGGTTGCGCGGATTCTGGCGGGGGATGGCCAAACTGAAGGAGGACTACTGATGGATAACCAGACGACGAAAAAACATCCCTGTCCCGATTGCACGTTCTGTCAGTGGTGTTCGGATGACCGCTGCCGTCTCTGTCTGAACCGTGATGCCTGCTGTCGGCGCAAGCTCTCCCTGGCTGAGCAGATCGAACTCTATAACCACCTCAATGCCCTTGATGCTGAGCCCATAGCCACAAACGATAAAGCTGGCTGAATGTCCATCAGTAGGGGAATTTGGGCGATACTTCTGGCTGCGCGGGTGGATGACTCAATTGCTCGAAATGTGCTACAGTATTAAAAATAGTGCGTGAATTGGACGGCTTTTGAATGGAGGCTCACATGCAGAATGTAGTTCGCCGCGGAACGAGAGTAGCTTGCAATGACCGCTGCCTGTTGGTTTTTGATGGCAACAGCTATACCTGCAAGCTGGAGAATATATCCATTTCCGGCGTGCTGGTTCAGTGCGATGAGTCGTTCCCGTCCCAGATTCATCTTGGAGACAGGTGCGGCCTGATGCTCTGCAGTGACCCCAAGGTATGCCCCGGCCAGTATCCCGCCAGGGTTGCCCGCCTGGATGCATCCAAGGTCGCCCTGCAGTTTCTTGATTTCGAATTCTGACCAAATGCCCCTCACGCCTCCTCCCATAGATGCCCGCGCATAAAAAACGGGACATGCCCTGCGGCAGTCCCGTGTAGATCAAGCGGATAAAATGCTGTTTTTGTTTTTGTGGCGCTATTTTGATGCCAGATAGCGGTTTATCGCCGCCGCGGCCTGCTTCCCGTCACCCATGGCGAGGATCACCGTGGCCCCCCCCCTGACGATATCTCCGCCCGCGAAGACACCTTCAAGACTGGTCAAGCCGTTTTCATCGGTCTGGATGTTGCCCCAGCGGTTCAGCTTCAAATCAGGGGCGGTGGCGGTCAGCAGCGGGTTGGCCCGGGTGCCGATGGCGTTGACCACCACGTCGGCCGGCAGGTCGAAATAGGCGCCGTCCACCGGAACCGGTCTGCGCCGACCCGAATCATCCGGTTCCCCCAACTCCATATGCTGACAGGAAAGTTTCGCGACCCAGCCGTTTTCATCGAGGATGGCCACTGGAGCGGTGAGTAGCAGGAACTCCACCCCCTCCTCCTTGGCGTGCTTGATCTCCTCGGCACGGGCCGGCATTTCCGCTTCGGTGCGACGGTAGACGATCATGGCCCGCTCGGCGCCCAGGCGCTTGGCGGTGCGTACGCAATCCATGGCCGTGTTGCCGCCGCCGATGACCGTAACGTTCTTTCCCTTAATGATCGGCGTGGCGGCATCTTGGGAACGCCCCGCTCCCATCAGGTTGACCCTGGTCAGGTATTCGTTGGCCGCATAGACCCCCTTCAGGTTTTCGCCGGGAATGTTGAGCATCACCGGCAGGCCGGCGCCATTGGCGATGAAGAGGGCGTCGAATTCGGCCTGCAACTGGGGCAGGGTCAGGGTCTTGCCGATGATGACGTTGAGCTCGATCTTGACGCCCAGGGTACGCAGGCAATTGACTTCCGCGTCGATGATGTCGTTGGGCAGACGGAACTCGGGGATGCCGTAGCGCAGGACGCCGCCGGTGTCGTGCAGTGCCTCGAAGATGGTCACGTCATGTCCGGCACGGGCCAGTTCTCCGGCCGCGGTCAAGCCGGCGGGGCCGCTGCCGACAACGGCGACCCGCTTGCCGGTGGGCGGGGGCAGTATCTCTTGTTCCAGCTGGTCGGAGTGTTCCATGGCCCAGTCGGCGACGAACCTCTCCAGATAGCCGATGGCGACCGGATCTCCCTTGATCCCGCAGACGCACTTCTCCTCGCACTGGGTTTCCTGGGGGCAGACCCGGCCACAGACTGCGGGAAGCGCATTGTCGCCGCGCAGGATGCGGGCAGCTGCCACCAGGTCGTTGTCGGCCAGTTTGGCGATGAATTCAGGGATGGAAACGCTGACCGGGCATCCCGCCACGCAGGGACGCGTCTTGCACTGCAGGCAGCGCTGGGCTTCGCGGATAGCGTCCTCCAGGGAGAGCCCCTGGTTTACCTCGACAAAGGCCCTGCTCCGCTCCCCGGCATCCCGCTCGGACATATGGACCCGCTTGATGGCCAGTCGCTCCTTGATGGTCATATCGGCTGTCATGGCTTCACCTCCTGTTTCAGCCGGCACTCTGCGGATGCGGCCTCATGTTCACGGTAGGTGCCGAGACGATCGATCAGGTTGGCGAAATCTACCTTGTGGGCGTCAAACTCGGGACCATTGACGCAGGCAAAGCGGGTTTCACCGTCCACTAGCACCCGGCAGCCGCCGCACATGCCGGTGCCGTCGATCATGATCGGGTTGAGGCTGACAATGGTCGGTATGGCCTGAGGGCGGGTGAGTTCGGCCACTGCCCGCATCATGGGAACCGGACCAATGGCGAAGACAGCCTGGGGACAGGTGGCCGGGTCAGCCATCATGTCGGAAAGTTCCATGGTGACGAATCCCTTGCGTCCCATGCTGCCGTCCTCGGTGGTGACCAGGAGCTGTTTGGAGAAGGAGGCCAGTTCGTCTTTGAGGATGATCAGGGATGCGCTGCGTCCGCCGATGATGGTGGTCACATCGTTTCCCGCTTGGGCCAGGGCCTTGGCCAGCGGATAGAGAACGGCAGTCCCCACTCCGCCCCCAACGCAGGCGACGCGTCCCCACTTTTCGATGTGGGTCGGCATGCCCAGTGGACCGGCTACGTCGCGCAGCGAACCGCCGACGGGAACGGAGACGATAAAGCGGGTGGATGCACCCACCGCCTGAATAAAAAGGGTTATGGTGCCGGCTTCCGCGTCGGCGTCGGCGATGGTCAGGGGAATGCGCTCTTCGCCCTCGGCAGCACGGATGATCACGAATTGCCCCGGTTTGCGGACCGCAGCTACCCGCGGGGCCCTGATAACCATGCGGTGAAGCACGGGGGTGAGAGCTTCGTTGCTCAAAACCTCAAACATTGGGATACCTCCACGTGGACTATGTCATGCTGATTGCATGTAATGAACTACATTCGGCAGGTGACGCTGTTCTTTGTTTCAGCGTATCCCCCGATCCCGTTGTTCCACGCCCCGTTGCGCTGCAGCCGTAAATTCACCCCACAGGTCGGGGGCGGCGGCTGCATTCAGCGTTATCACGCTGGGAACAACGACGGACCAGGGTAGATACTGTCTTGAAACGACAGCAACATCTGCGAATCAGGTCAAATGGTGTCGGAGCTACTTTCCGGCCAGTTCCCGGGATTTGGCGCAGGCGCTGTCCACGGCATCCATGACCAGGCCGTGGAAGCGGCCGTTTTCCAGGGTGTGCAGGCCTGCGATGGTCGTGCCGCCGGGCGAGGTTACCTTTTCCCTCAGCAGGGCCGGGTGATCTCCGGTCTCGTCCACCATGCGTGCGGCCCCCAGCACGGTCTGTACGGCCAGTTTCAGCGACACGTCCCGCGCCAGACCGTTCTTGACGCCGGCATCGGAGAGTGCCTCGATAAAACTGAAAACATAGGCCGGCCCACTGCCGGACAACCCGGTGACCGCGTCCATAAGTTTTTCCGTGGTGGTGACCACCGCTCCGACGCGGGAGAAAATCTCGGTCGCGGTGGCAAGATCGCTGTCGTCCGCTTTTCTCCCCGGGCAGATGGCGCTGGCTGCCGCCTGGATCAGTGCCGCCGTGTTGGGCATGACCCGAACCACCCGCACGCCGCTGGCAAGTGATTCCTCAATGTAGGTAGTGGGGATTCCGGCCATGATGGAGATGACCAGTTTGTCCGCCGGGATTGCCGGTTCCAGATCGCTCAGCACCCCGGCGGCCATCTGGGGTTTTATGGCCAGGATGACGATATCGGCTTGGCCGGCCACGGCGGATCCGCTGTCACTGGTCCCGATGCCGTAGGTGGAGGAGAGGGATTTTCTGCGCTGTTCCTGTGGCTCGGCAACCATGATGGCGTCCGCCCGGAAAGAATCGGCGAGGAGTCCCTTTATGATGGCTTCGGCCATGTTGCCGCCGCCGATGAAACCGATTTTTTTGTTTATCAGCATGTTTCAGCCTCCGTGAGTAGAATCCGTCTGGGGAACCTCGATGTTAGCCTTGTTCTGCCGCTCTTCGCTGGTACTGGAAGAGGTGATCAGCATGACGCCGATGCATACCAGGATGATTCCCGTCCAGCGCAGTGGTGACACCTGCTCATGCAGCAGGTACTTGGCCAGGATCGCCACCAGAACATAGTTCAGCGCCTGCATGGGGAGGGCTATGGAGAGGTCCTCCCAGGAGAGAACGGCCAGCCAGAGGAAGAAGAAAACGGCCAGCATGGTGGTGCCGAGTATGAGCTTGGGGCTGGTCAATGCCTGCAGTGAAGCATTGATGATGCCTCTCAGGTTCATAGCCGAGAGATCCCCGATTTCCCGCATCCCCTTGGTCAGCAGGATGTCGCCGATGGTTCCGGCGGTTATGGCCAACAGCATGACAACGATCGTCTTAAGCATGATATTTTCTGTCTCCCCGGTAGCTTGTCAGTTCAATTTCCAGGTCGGTGAGTTTCTGTCGTACCCGTGGACTCATGAGGGCGGCCAACTCCTCCTGATGCCGGTAATCGGGCATGCGGCGGGTGATTTCCGCATCCGGCAGGCAGCCGGGGTGAAAATAGATCTCGGTCAGTCCCCGGTTCAGCCCGTCGAGGATGGCCAGGATATACCCCTCGGTCATGCGCCCCGAGTTGAGTACCCCCTTGACTTCCGCGGCATAGCGTATCCCCATCCGGTCGAGCGTTGGTCGGGCATGACGGGCCAAGGATCCGAAGATGAGGCGTTCCATCGCTTTTCCTGCCAGACGCTCCCGGTTGAAGCGCAGGTTATGGGTCAGGCGTTCCCGGGAGAGGCGAATGCTGGCGATGGCGTAGCGCGGCATCAGTTCGGTCAGCAGGGAGAACACCGTGGGGTGTAGATGAATGTTGAGGTGACCATCGATGTGCGACAGCGCAATCCCGGCGTCCCTGGCCCGGGCAAGCTGGGCCTCGATCTCCCGCTTGAGCTGGTTGCGCAATCCCCTGTCGAAGTAGTAGCGCATGCCGGCGGCCACCGGGTTGTCGGGAAAGTATCCCCGCTCATCCACCAGGCCCGGTATGGCGTCAGCCGGTAGCACCGAACGCCCTTGCACCAGGGTCAGGTGCAGGCCCACCTGCAGGCCGGGATTGCGACGACTAACATCCAGCGCCCCGTCAAAGGCCTCTCCCCCCGCCATGATCGAGGCGCTGGTTAGTATTCCGTTGCGCCAGGCCTGTTCGACCGCGCGGTTGACTCCGTCCGAGAGGCCGAAATCGTCTGAGGTGATAATGAGTTGCTTCATTGTTTCAAGGCGCGGTCGACCGCTATTTGCAGTCGCAGCGGGACTCTTTACGCTTGCGCATGTACTGCAGGTACTGTTTCCCTTCCTTGAGCAGCTTCCGGCGCTCCTCGCCGTCAACGATCATCTTGCCGATGCTGCGCAGGATGTATTTGGGGCGGAAGTAGAATTTATCGTAAAACTCCTCCACCGAGTTGAATATTTCGGCATTGGAAAGGTGGGGGTAGTTGATTACGCACTTCTGGTGGCCGCTGTCGTCCAGGAAGTTGTCCGAGGCGATCCAGCCTTGCTCCTTGCACATGGTGTAGAACTCAGTGCCGGGGTAGGGGGAGGCCAGGGAGGCCTGGATCGAGTTCAAGTCCAGTTGCTTGGCATAGTTGATGGTTTCAGCGATGGTTTCCCTGGTTTCCCCGGGTAATCCCATAATGAAGGCGCCGTGAATGGAAAGCCCCAGCTTCTTGCAATCCTTCACGAACTGGATGGCCTGCTCCTTGCTGACCCCCTTCTTGATATTCTTGAGTATCTGGGCGTTGCCGCTCTCGAAACCGACCACCACATGGCGCAAGCCGCATTCGCGCATAACCCTGAGCGTCTCGTAATCGGTATTGGCGCGGGCGTTGATGGTCCAGGATATACCCAGCGGCTTGATTAGGCGGGCAACCTCCCGGGCGTGCTCTCGGTTGGCGGTGAAGGTGTCGTCATCGAAGGAGAGTTCCCGCATCTCGGGTATGTTCTCGGTGATCCACTTGATCTCCTCGTAGACGTTCCGCGCTGAGCGGGTGCGCATGCGCTGGCCCGAAAAGGTCTGGGGCCAGAGGCAGTAAATGCACTTGGAGGGGCAGCCGCGACTGGAGTAAATGGATACGTAGGGATTCTTGAAGTGGGGTATCACGTATTCGCTGATCGGCAGGTCGCGGCGGTAGACAGGGGCAACGAAGGGGAGCGCGTCCAAGTCCTCGATCATGGGACGGTCGGGGGTGTGGACTGCCTTGCCGTCCCGCAGGAAGCTAATGCCGTCCACCCTGTCCCAAGGGCGCCCCTCGCACAGTTCCTTGGTGGAGTAGTCGAATTCTCCGCGGCAGACAATGTCGATGGCGCCCTTGCCGGCGCGCAGGGATTCTTCGGGCAAGATGGTGACGTGCGGTCCGGTCAGCACGGTTATCACGTCCGGTTTTACTTCCTTGATGCGCCGTGCGGTCGCAATGTCGATCATCAGGGTCGGGGTGGAAGTGTACATCACCACCATGTCGAAATCCCTGGCTATTTCCAGGCACTTTTCCAGGTCGAATTTCTGTACCGGGGCGTCAACCACGCGGCTCCCCTCGATCATGGCCGCCGGGAAGCAGAGCCAGGTGGGATACCAGAATGATGTCACCTCGCGAGAGGCCTGATAGCGCGCGCCAGCACCGCCGTCGAAGTCATCAAAGGTAGGGGGGTTTAGAAAAAGTGGTTTCATTACAGCTCCTTGTCTGCTCTTAAAACAGCCAGAATACTGATCTCATATGCTAAAGTCAAGATTTATGGGGGGCTTGCCCACCGGAACAGAGCGGAAAGAACCGCCGGACCTGTATGCCGGCACGAAAAAAGGGCGCCCGTTGCCGGACGCCCCTTTCGTGTCACCCCCCGTTTTAGGAGATACTATTTACTTCTTGGCTGGCTTTTTGGCGACGAGTTTGTATTTGACCGTTTCATAGACCGGAGCTGGCAGGATGTTACGCGTCTTGAGCTGGGACTTGTTGGCATAGGGGCGGCCGGCGATGATCTTGGCGGCATAGGTATCGCCCACCCCGGGAATCTCCCGCAGTTCGGCTTGGGTGGCGCTGTTGATGTCTACCTGGGCCGGTTTCGCGGCTTCGGTGGCAGCCTTTGTCTTTGCCTTTGTGGTGGATACGGCTGTTTTTGCGCGCGCCTTGGTGCTCTCAACCGTTGAGGTTGCCGCCCCCTTGACGTCGGGGGGCGTGACGGTGACATCCGCGGCGAGGGCGAGACTGGTGGACAGTAGGAGGGCCGCTGCTGACAGGATGGATCCGGTGATGTTTCTTTTCATGAAATTCCTCCTCTTATTCTGAGTGATGAAGCCTTGTTCATCTTTCTATCAGGCGTCGGACAGCTTGTCAATGCGGCTGCCTCGCATGGCGCCTTTGTTGTCCTGGCGAGCGATACGAATTTATTATCATGATTGCCCCGGATTATGATAAGTGAAGGTGGGGACGCACGCTTCAGACCGTCACTAACAATCCGTTGCGAGGAGATCAAGCATGAGTAACAAGAAACCCGAACTCACCTTCAAGTATGTTTTCAACTACGGCTACAACCCCACCTATGTCAACGGCGCCCAGGGAGGCTTCTCTCCGCGCGGAGAAATGGTGATCAATTTCTACCTTGAGCGTCAGCCTCTGCCTGAATCCATCAGCCACGAGATTACCCCCCAGGGCGCCATCGGACGCGAGACCGGTGTTGAGCCGGAGGATCTGCCGAATAGCATGGTGCGCTTCATCGATACCGGTGTGGTGATGAGCTACGAGAACGCCAAGGTCTTTCACGCCTGGCTGGGCGACAAGCTGCGGGAAGTTGAGGAGCTTCACAAGGCGCGCGCCTCCTTCGAGAATTCAGCGGCGGCTGGCCAGGCATAGTGCACGTCGGCAGGATCGGACAGTGACAAGGAGCAGGCTGATGCCGGCTAGATGCACTATGGTTGTGGCCATGACAGTCGTCGTTTCCGTCGTGCTGTTGGTGCTCTCCTCCACTGTGGGGGCTTTCCCCGTTCCCGAGCGGCTCGAATTCGAGATACGCTATGCCAGTATCCCGGCCGGGGCTGCGGTGCAGGAGGTGACCAGGTCCGGCCATGAGGTGCATATCGTCTCCACCGTCCGTTCCGCCACATGGTTGAAGCTGTTGTTCCCGGTGGACGATCGTGTGGAATCCATTCTGGCTCCAGCCACCCCTCCCCAGCTGTTCGGGCCGTCGCGCCTGTACAGCGAGCGTATCAGGGAGGGGTGGGCGCGGCGCCACAGGGATGCGCGTTTCGACCGGCAAAAGCATGAGGTCGTCAGCAGGGATTTTCTGAAGAAGAAGGAGACGCTCCAGCAGATCCCCCCCCAGACCCATGACCTGCTCTCCGGTTTTTTCCATCTGCGCATGATTCCGCTCCAGGTTGGAGAATCTCGGTTTATCGAAATCTTCGACTGCGAGAAGACCTGGAACACCGAGGTGCAGGTGTTGCGGCGGGAAGAGATCTCCACGCCCCTGGGGCGCTTCAGGACGATCGTGATCAAGCCTCTGCTGAAGACGCCGGGCATATTCAACCGGAGCGGAGACATGTTCATCTGGCTGACCGACGATGACCGGCGCATACCGGTGCAGATGAAATCAAAGGTGCGGCTGGGGAGTGTCACGGCGATACTGGTGGGGGGCTCCTACTGGCCGGAGAAGAGGTGATCCCGCTCCCTCTGGCAAGGATGTACCCTCATTGGTCAGGTTTGGCCGCACCGGGGTAACCGGTGGGACAGAGAAGCTCAAAGGCCGGTCTCCGTGTACCCATGGATTCCGGCCTTTGTGTCTCGATGAAGCCCGCGCCTTGACGAATCGGCATTGTGCTCTATTGATTTCAGGCGGTAACGGAATCACGGCATGCGGCGGTTTTCGCATGACGCTGACCGGATACGAGGGTGGGGAGGAGGCGCTTCATGGCGTTACGCGTAGCCATCAATGGTTTCGGCAGGATGGTGAATCTGCTCAGGTTCATCGCTGGGAAGAGTTGAGGCGGGGAGCGCGGCACCTGATGTGCCGCATACGGTCACATGAAAATGGCGCCCGCACATAAAGTGCGGACGCCATTTTTCGTGCCGTTTCAATCGGGCGCGTTAGAAACCGCTGTGGTACTCCTTGAGCCTCTTCGCGAAGTTCTGGCCGAACTCGTAGCACTTCTCCTCGTCCTCGACCGAGGGTTTGAAGACGAACTGCAAGCCCGGTTCAAAGGGCTCAAGGCCCATCTTGGCGAAGACCTCGTAGGCCTCCTTCACCGCGCCGCCGCCCCAACCGTAGCTGCCGAAGGCGCCCACCAGGCGGTTGGTGGGACGCAGGCCGCGCAGGTGGGTCAGGCATTCCGCCACGCTGGGGTAGAGGATGTTGTTGAGGGTGGGGGAACCGAAGAGGGTGCCGCGGGCTTTCCAGAACTCCTTGATGACCACGTTCATGGGGGTGGCGCGCAGTTTCAGGACCCGGCAGTCGACCCCTTCGCTGCGGATGCCGTCGGCGATGGGGTTGGACATTATTTCGGTGCTCTTCCACATGGTGTCGTAGACGATCAGGGCGCGGAGGTCGGCCTTGCTGGTTGCCATGGCCACATAGGAGTCCAGGACCCGCTGGGGATTCTTGCGCCAGATGACGCCGTGGTCCGGTGCAATGATCTCGGGCTGGATGCCCAGTTTCTGAAGGTCGCCGACCTTTTCCAGGATCAGCTTGCCGAAGGGCATCAGGATGTTGGCGTAGTAGTCGATGACCGCATCGTCCAGCACGGCCGGGGAGACGCACTCGTCGAATTCGTCGTCGAAGCGGGCCGAGGAGGCCACGTGCTGGCCGAAAGCATCCTGGCTGAAGAGAATGTTTGCCTCCGGGCAGAAGGAGACCATGGAGTCGGGCCAGTGCAGCATGGGGGTTTCGATGAAGACCAGTGAGTGCTTGCCGATCTTGAGCGTGTCGCCGGTCTTGACGATGTTGAATTTCCAGCGGGAGGTGTCGAAGAAACGGTCCAGCCCCTTCTTGCCGCGTGCCGATATATGGATGGTCGCATCGGGAGTCAGTGCCATGATGTCATCGATGCTGGTGACGTGGTCGTTTTCGATGTGATTGATGACTATGTGTTTTATCCTGGCAGGGTCGACGATATTTTTGATCTGTTTGATGGTGATGTCGGAGAAGTCGTATTTCACCGTATCGATCAGGGTGATTTCCTCATCCATGATCAGATAGTTGTTGTAGGAGGTGCCGCGCGGCGTCTCATAGCCATGAAAATCGCGTACCGACCAGTCAATTGCGCCAACCCAGTAGATGTCCTTTTTCAGTTCGACAGGCTTCATATGTCCTCCTTGTCAGGTTGTGATGTGTCTCGGAATGTGCAATGCGTATGGCTCGGGTGCATTGTTTGTGTCAACGTATATCCGCTCTCGTTGCTCGCCAATGGCGAGCGGTGCGTTTCATGGGGTGGACTATAGGATAAGCTTTGCTCATTGTCAAACTGATTTTGGATAAAAATTATCTTTTTTGTCGTTCTTGAGGGGGGTGAGTTGCGCGCCTTGCGGCAAATGGGCTCGGGACTCTTTTTGAGGTTGTTTTGCCGCATGCAGGTTTGGTATCAATGCATGGTCTATTTTCCTGAATGCTTTCAGGCGGTAGTTTCCCCCTGTGTGGGGTAATATCCTATGAATGATTCTTGCCTGCTTCCGGCCGGTTTTGCTATGGCCGGCCCGGGGAGTGAACGATGAACGTTATCTGCCCCCGTTGCGGCGCCCGCCAGGTGCTGCAATCCGAGACCCGTTTCTATTCCTGTTCCTACTGCCGCTCGACCTTCGCGGTGGCGGGAGGCAGGCGTGTGGCAGAGTACCTGGCCGATATCCGGGCTGACGAACGTTCTGCCTGGAGCGTTTTGACCGACCACCTGGAGCAGGGGGGGCATCGCTCCGCTGTCCAGCGCGGCCAGTGCAGTACGGTTGTCTGCCCCTTCTGGCTGGTACGAACGAAGGATGGCGGAACGCTCTTCCGGCCCGCCGCTGCCCTTGATGCCCCGCTGTTGGAGAGCGTCAGCCTGCCGGGGTGCGACCTGGTTCCCCTGACCGACAACTCGTCATATGTGGCGCCCGACCAGCCGCTGGAGCGGGTTCTGGAGGCGGCCCGGATCTCTCCCGGTGATGGCTGGGTTTCGCTGGTCCATCTCCCGCTGCAACTGCTGGAGTACAGGGTTGATGGCGTCGGCTACCGTTGCACCGTTGTGGTGGCCGATTGGAAGCTGTACGCCGATGCTCTGCCCCCCCTGGAATCAACGACGCTTCCGCTCACGCGCATCCGCTTTCTTGCCGTCTACGGGGCGCTGCTGCTGGTGGCGGCCGTGACTATCCACCAGCACCTGATCAGGGGAGCGGTATTCGCCCTCGTGCTGGTGGCTGCCTGGCTGCTTGGCCGGCGGATGGTTTCGGCCGAGGCTTCTCCATGAGCGCCACGGTCGCCATCATCTGTCCGGAGTGCGGCTCCCCCCTGGATTTCAACGAGGGTGCCCGCACCGCGCTCTGCCCGGCCTGCAAGGCCTGCCTGGCCATCAGCGGTGAGGCGGGGATAACTCGTTTCGTCATCCCTGAGCGTCTGGATGAGGGGGAGGCGCGCAGCAGCGCCAGGAAATTCCTGGCCGACGAGCGCATCGACAGGGGGTTCGCCGGCTCCATAACGTATGGCTCTGGACAGCTCTACTTCCTTCCGTTCTGGAGATTGACCGGTGTCGCCTGCGGCTGGCGGCTCACGGAAAAGGAAAACGCGGTCCAGGAGGAGGGTGTTGACGAGGATGGCGTCAGGCGCAGCAGGCGGGTGATGGGGCAGCCGGTCAGGGAACTGGAGGTGGTCAGCCGGCATGTGGACTACAGCACGCCGGCAGCCAGCCTGAAGGGCTTCGGCCTCACGGGGGTGGCCTTGGCCGCGGCGGTCCTGCCCTTGCGGGGGGTGAACTTCGAGGAAATGTCCAGTCGGGGAGTAGTGGTCGATGCCGTCAAGCAGGCCGGCCAGGTGCGGGACGAGGCACTGGCTACGGCCCGCGGCCAGGGAGGGGGGCAGGGGGTGCTGCGGCAGGACGTGCGAATCCGCCTGGCCCGGGAGCGTCTCTCCCTGGTTTACTATCCGGTCTGGCGTCTGGAGTTCGAACACCATGACCGTATCTATCCGGTTGTGGTGGACGGGATCAACGGATCGCTGTTCAAGGGACGTTTCCCGGGAGCGGTTAGGGTGCGGCTGTTCTCCCCCCTGGCCCTGCTGGCTTTTGTCGCCTATGCCTGGAGCATCCACCCCCTGGTGGGTACGGCGGCAACAGCCATCTGCGCAGCCATGGTGCGGCGGACCCTGGGCAGCCTGGCTCCCCAGCGGCTCCTGTGCTATTTCGCGGGGTGGCTGGAGCGGGGAGAGGAGGTGAAATGTGGCTGACCACGATCTCATGATTTTGCCGCTCACGTGTCCCGGCTGTTCAGCCCCTCTCCAGGCAACACCCCGGGAGGTGGTCTATTATTGCCGGCTCTGCCGCTGCGCGGCGGAGTTGTGCGGCAGGGAGACCAAACCGCGCTCCATGCTCCATGCCGCCGGAAACGGTGACCTGTTCCTTCCTTTCTGGGTGGCGCCGTTCTCCTTCCAGTCCGCCGGGGTGACGGTCGGGACACGGGGGGAGTTTGCGCGATTCAGCGGCAACATCCTGCGGGAAGGGGCGGGGGCTGATTCTCCCAGCCTGCTCTTCCTGCCCGCCTTTAGCCTGCAGGCGCCGCAGGTTATCAGGATCGGGCGGCAGATGACCCTGCGGATGCCGCTGTTGCGCGGTGCCTCCCAGGCGCCGGAACGGATCGGGGAGATCGAGATGGCCGAGTGCGATGTGGAGCCCATGGCCGAGGCTGTGGTCGTATCGGCGCTGCCTGAAGAGCGGAGGAAGAGTTTTTCTTTCATGAAGGAGTTCCGCGTGACCATCGGTACTCCCCGGCTCTGCACGATTCCCTTCCTGTCGCGAAACAGGAAGTGCTACAGCAGCGAGCTTAACCTTGAATTCTAGCGCGTGTGCGGCTTTTCCGCCGATTCCAGGTAGTCGCCCAGGAGTCCGCGCGAATGCTCGTCGTCGTGGCAGTGGTTGCAGAGATTCTCCCAGTTGCTTCCGTCGGGAGGGTTGTTGTGGTGGTTGCCGTCCCGGTGGTGCACGGTCAATTGATTGATGCTGGCGGCGTCGAACTGGCGACCGCACCTGGCGCAGACCGGGCCATGGATCTTCAGCGATTTCGTGCGGTAGTTGCTGTTGTTCTCCACCTCGCCCCGCATGCGCCGTAAAAGGGCGTCTGCCTCCGCTGCGCTGGGGAGCTTCACCGTTCTGGGGCCCCGCGATCTTCCCGCCATGTCCCTACTCCTGTGCGTTCAGCAGTTTCACTGTGGACAGTCCGTCGCCATAGTAGTCGATGATGTTGTGGCAGCCGAAGTTCTGCTCGATGTTGAACATCCCGCTCAGTGGCGCGCCGATGGCGTTGAGCAGGATAATACGGTTGACGCCGCCATGTGCCACCACCAGCAGTTCCTCTCCCCGGTGCCGCTCAACTATCTCGGCCATAAGCGGCATGACGCGCGCCTGCACATCCAGCAGGTTCTCCCCCTGGGGTACCCGGTAGTTGACCAGGTCCGCCATCCTGTCCTGCCACTCTTGTGGCCAGCGCTGGTTGATCTCGTCCCAGCTCAGTCCTTCCCAGATGCCGATATGCAACTCCCGCAGCTGGCTGCAGCTGACCGGCTGGATGCCGAACCTGGCGCAGATGATGTTCGCACCGATAACGCAGCGCGACAGGTCGCTGGTGTAGCAGGCGCTGATCCGTCTGTCTGCCAGGCGCTCCGCCAGGCGCTGGTACTGGCTGATGCCCAGTTCGGTCAGGGCCACGTCGGTCTGGCCGTTGTAGCGCGGCTGATCATGCCCTACCACCTGGCCGTGGCGGATGAGGTGCACGCGGGTGGTGGAGGTCACGCTTCCTCCCGTTTGCTTATGTAGGGTCCCAGGATCATGTCCTTGTACCCCTTGCCCTGGGGGATCAGCGGATAGATGGTCTCCTCCCGGTCGGTGACGATCTCCAGGAAGCAGGGGCCGTCGGCGGCCAGAAACTCATCCAGGGCATCCTCCAGGTAGGGACGGCTGAGAACCTTTCGGCACCAGCCGAAGCCGCATTCCCGGGCGATGTGGGCGAAGTTGGCGTCGAAGTCACGCTCCGAGGCGGTGTGCTGGCCGTCGTAGAGCGCGTCCTGGATGGACCTGACCATGCCGTCGGCGTGGTTGTTGATCAGGAGCACCTTGATCGGGATATCCAGGGAGCCGATGGTGTGCAACTCCCCCATGTTCATCTTGATGCTGCTGTCGCCGTCGATGGCGATGACCCGCGCTTCCGGGTTGGCGAAGTGCGCACCGATGGAGACCGGCAGGGAAAAGCCCATGGTGCCGAAGGCGCCGGAGGTCAGAAATGATCGCGGCTGGGCGGTCTTGAGGTACTGGGCCGCAAGCATCTGGTGGTTGCCCACGCCGGTGGTGATGATGGTCGTGTCGGTCAGTCGCTGCGACAGCAGGTCCATGACCTCGGCGGCCTGGATCATGCGGGCCTCGCGGTTGCAGGTGAGGGGATAGCTGCGCTTCAGCTTGGCCGCCTCTTCCTGCCAGGGGGCGATGTCCAGGGTCACCTGGTGATCACGGGCGTACTCCACCAGATCCTCCAGCACCGTGCGGGCATCGCCGATGAATGAGAACTTGGGGTTGCGGGTGACCCTGACCTCCTGCATCTTCTTTGCGTTGATGTCGATGTAGGCGATCTCTGCGGTTAGCCCCGATTCTCCCACTTTCTGCACCACCCGGTCGTTCCAGCGCACACCGAAAGCGACGAACAGGTCGGTGCGCTGGATGGCCATATTGGCATAGGGGGTGCCGTACATGCCGAGCATGCCCAGGGAGGTGTCCAGGGACTCGTCCAGGATCCCCTTGCCCATCAGGCTGTTGATGGAGGGGATGTTGAACATGCGGTTGAATTCGCGGATCCTGTCGCTGGCGGCCCGGGAGTTGAGCCCGCCGCCGATGTAGAGCAGCGGCCGTTGGGAGCGCTGCAGCAGGTCGAAGAACTGCTGGCACTGGTTGATGCCCAGGTGGGACTCCTGGTCGTACTTGTAGCGGAATAGGTCGATGTCGATGCCGCGGTAGACTCCGGTCCTGCGCTGGGAGTCCAGGGGGAAGTCGATCACCACCGGTCCCGGCTTGCCCGTCTTGGCGAAGAAGTAGGCGTCCTTGACCGTCTCCTCGATGTCGCTGATGTCGGTGATCTGGATGACCTTCTTGGCTGCCCTGGCGAATACGTCCTTGACGTTGATATGCTGGAACTCGTCGGTGTCCAGCCGGCTCTGCTGCACCTGGCCGGCGAAGACCAGGAGCGGGATGGAATCGGCGAAGGAGTCGGCCACGGCCGTGAGGGTGTTGGTGATGGCCGGCCCCGAGGTGACCACCGCTACTCCCACCTTGTCGCTGGCACGCGAATAACCGGCTGCGCTGAAGGCGCAGGACTGCTCATTGGCATTGACGTTGATGGCCAGGGAACTCTTGCCCATGGCGTGGAAAACCGGAAGGATGGCGGCGCCCGTGTACCCGAAGATGCGGCTGACCCCCAGGTCCTCCAGGCTCTTGACCATTATTTCTGCACCCGTCATTGTCTGCACCGTGGGTTACTCCTCGTGTCTGTTGGGATGACTGGAATTTCGAAAACCCAGTCTTAGCATATTTTTCAGTCGCGGTCCATGCGGCGATGCGCTGTTCCGCGAACAAAAAACGATGTATCTGATCGGGTTATGCGTATCAAGTGTGACATGGTCGCTCTCGTTTGGGCGACGCACGTTCCTGTGCCACCGCGCGAAAACGGAGATGACTTCCGCCTGCTGTACGGCGATCCCTTTCGTCTCAACTCCAACCCGGATATCTGGCGCTGGGTGTGCTGCACCAAGGCTACGCGATGCCTCTCGTATAGCGTCACCTTCTGGTGATTACCGGCTTGACGGTTTTTCCTCGAAATTCTATGGTGTACTGCCGGTCAGGTTTCGTTCCTCATCAAGGCATCCCCTGCTGGTTTTTATCAGCAATTCGGTTCATTCTATCTTTAAGTCGATCTCAGCTTGCATGGCTCTGGACACGCGGAGCATTTCAATGAAACAGTGGAAAAAACTTGGTCATATCCTGATCGAAGAGCAGATACTGACTCCTGTTGCCGTGGCGAGGCTGCTCGCCATCGCAAAACGGCACAATACGCGATTCGGATGGACTCTCGAGGATTTGGGACTTGTTACGGGTGATGAACTGGCCAAGGCTCTTGCGCGCCAGTTCGAACTGAGACGGGTCACCAATCTGGTGAACGGCTCCTACAGTCAGGAGCTGCTGAACACATTTACCGTCGAGTTTGTGCTCGAGCAGGTGGTTTTCCCCCTCAAGCTCGAAGACAAGGTGCTGGTTGTGGCGGTTGCCGACCCAACCGACTTGAAGACACTGCACAATTTCGGAGCGAATCATGGTGTGCAGATCATGCCGTGCGTTGCAAGCCGCAGGGAGATCCATGAAGCTATCTGCACATTCTATCTTGGAAAAAACATTCAGGAGTCCAAACAGACAACGGTTCTCGTTGTGGACGATGACGTGCTTATCCAGACAATCCTGAGAGATATGCTCAACAGTCATGGATATCGCGTCGTAATCGCCAAGGATGGGATCGAAGGCTTCAGGGAGACGATTGCCTGCAGGCCTCAGATCATTCTTACCGACAAGGTGATGCCGAAGCTGGATGGGTTCGCACTGCTCAGTTCTCTCAAGGCAATCCCCGAGTTCAGAGCGATTCCGGTCATTCTGATCAGCGACAAGATGACCGATGATGACGAAGCGCGGGTTTTCAGGATGGGGTTTTTCGATTACATCCCCAAGCCGATCAAGGAAATTACGCTCATATCGCGGATCGAGCGGGCTCTGGGGCGTTACGAATAGGCAAGGGGGCTGAGCGTGGAACCGGACACGGCCGTCCCGTCTCCTGGTCATCCCGGGCAGTGCCGCCCGTCAAGTATGGAGCGCACCATCTGAGACAGCTCCTGAACCGTGAACGGTTTCTGGAGAAAACCGTTACAACCCAGTTCGAGCATTTCAGCGGCCTGACTGTCGATGCTGTAGCCGCTGGAAAGCAGTACAGCCACCTTCGGGTCGATTTTCTTCATGGCTGCATAGGTGTCATAGCCGCTGAGTCCCGGCATGATCATGTCGAGGACGACCAATCCAATCTGCTCCTGATGCCGCTGGTAGAGGGTAAGAGCCGCGCCGCCGTCGCTGGCCGTCAGAACGGAGTAGCCCAAAAGCCATAACATTTCCTCGCCGATTTCCAGCACCAACGGGTTGTCATCGACCAGCAGGATCGATTCCGATCCGCCATTCACGGCAGCGGGTCTCTCTTCCATAACCGTGATGCTCGTCGCTTCTACGGTGGAGACGGGTAGATAGATGGTAAAGGTGCTCCCCTTGCCCTTGCTGCTGTGAATGTTGATTGCGCCGTTGTGATTTCTGATGATGCCATAGGCCGATGCCAGGCCCAGGCCGGTACCGCCGCCCATTTCCCTGGTTGTGAAGAATGGCTCGAAGACCCGTTTCCGAGTGTCTTCGTCCATGCCGATGCCGTTGTCCGCTATGGACACATACGCATAGCGTCCGGGGGGGAGGCCCAGGCGGACGGTTTCCTGTTCGGATATTTGCGCATGACCGCAGCGCAGGGTCATGATACCGCCGCCGGGCATGGCCTGAGCGGCATTGACGAAAATGTTCAGGAACACCTGCTCGATCTGTGTCTGGTCGATGTCGACAACGACCGGTTGGTTAGCCTGTTTCCTCTGGATGACAATTTCCTGCCGGGTGCGTTGAAACATGGCGCAGGTCTTGGTCAGGATCTCCCAGATGTTCAACGCCTTGACGTCATACTTGCCGCCGCGGGCGAAGCCCAGCAGCTGGCCGGTAAGCTTGGTGGCGCTTCGCACCATTTCCTCAATCCCCGTCAGCCGCTTGCGGTGCCGGGGATCGAGTTCCTGCTCGTGGAGCATGAGCGAGACATAGCCCTGGATGCCCATGAGAATGTTGTTGAAGTCGTGGGCGATGCCACCGGCCAGCGTGCCGATGGCCTCCATTTTCTGCGCCTGGAGGAATTGAGCCTGGAGCAGTTCCCGCTCCTCCTGGATGCGTTTGTGCTCGGCCATGTCCTCGATAACGATGACTGCTTCCTTGCCGTCCCATTCGTGGGGGGGGCGCGACACGCTCAGGCGGCAGGCGAATTCGGTACCGCCTTTCTTCCGGCAGACATATTCCCTGCTGAAGCTGCGTTGTCCCAGCAGGACCTGGTTGATGTTCCGGCTGATTTCCTCGAATTCCTCGTTATCGCGGTAGAGAACCCTGGTGCTGGCACCGATCAGTTCCTCCGGCAGCCAGCCGAATACATCGGCCGTTGAGTCATTGGCAAAGATGATAACCCGCTCCCGCAGGCCTAAGACCGCGTGGGGGATGGCATCGAGGATCGCTGATTTCTGCACTTCCATGGCCCTGAGCGTCGCTGCCGCTTCCTGCCGCTCCCTGATCTCCTCCTTGAGATGCTGGTTGGCCCGGTTGAGTTCGGCGGTCCGTTCCCGGACCAGTTCTTCCGCCTGTTCCTGCATGTCCTCAAGGCTGAAAATGTACTGCTGGGTCAGGCGCCGCTGATTCTCATCCTGTGCGGTTTGGTCATTGCTCATCGCTATCCGTCCTGTTGCCTTGGTGGTGGAGTGGGGTCAGGTGGTTTCGAACGCCCGGAGTTCGGCCAGAATGTCCGGAAAGCTTACCGGCTTGCACAGGTATCTGTCGGCGCCTGCTTCCAGCCCCTCCCGGATTTCGGCAGGCTGCGCCTTGGCGGAGAGCAGCAGGATCGGGATCGTTGCGGTCCGCTGGTCGGCCTTCAGTGTTCGACAGACCTCGGTGCCGGTCAGTCTCGGCAGCTTCACGTCCATGAGGATTATGTCCGGAAGCAGTGAAAAGGCCAATTCCAGCGCTTTCTCTCCGTCTTCCGCGACAGATACCGAATAACCGAGTTTGGTCAGTTTTCTCTGTAGATACGAAGAGATTGATGCTTCGTCATCAACCACCAGGATTGTTTCAGTTGCCATGAAGAGGTTCCTTCCGTGCCGTGTGTCTCTTGTGATACGAGTCGTTACAAAACCTGGGCAAAACCGAACTGAATAGAACATGGATGACGCGGATGACGTATCTTCTTTTCATTCTTTTGTTTGATCCGCGCGAATCCGCCTGCATCAGATGTGATCCGCGTTCTATTGTCTTTGATTGATTCTTGTTTGGTCCCGTTTTTGCCGGTTTAGGGGGTGCAGGTTCAACGCATTGGCGTCGTTATGCTTCTCTTGGCGCCGATAAGGGCAGTGTGACCACGAATAGCGCTCCCTTCCGCTCGCCCCCCAGGGAGAAGTTGGGGAACCGTTCCGCGGCAAGCGGGCTTGTGCACTCGATGGTTCCGCCATGCATTTCCACGATCCCCTTGCTGATGGCCAGGCCAAGGCCGGTGCCGCCAACCTTGTGGGACATGATGCTGTCCGCCTGGAAGAATTTCTTGAAAATCTCCTGGGTTGCCCAGGGCGGCACGCCGTAGCCAGTGTCGGCCACCGTCAGCCTGATGGTTTCTCCCGCCAGCTCTCCGCCCAGTTCGATAGCGCCGCCATCGGGGTTGTATTTGATGGCGTTACTCAAGAGGTTGATCATTACCTGGGTGATCCGGTCCCTGTCAACGGTCAGCAGCGGTAAGCCGGACTGCAGGTTCATGGCGACGTCGTGCCCATGCTCCCGGGCCAGGTCGGCCAGCGCGGCGATAGTGGTGTCGATGACCTCGTCCACCGCTGTCGGTTTGACCAGCAGCTCGACCTTGCGCGCCTCGATGCGCGACAGGTTGAGCAGGTTTTCCACCAGGCGCATGAGTCGCTCGATCCCCTGTCGCGCCACCTGCAGGTCCTCCCGCACTTCATCGTCGATTGTCCCCGAGTATCCCTCCATGATGCCGGAGATGCTGAGCAGCATGGCCTGGATGGGAGTCCGCAGTTCGTGGGAAGCGATGGTGACGAAGTCCGACTTCATCTTGTCCAGTTCGGCTATGGATCTGGCCATCTCGTTGAAGGTCGTCGCCAGCTGGCCGATTTCATCCTGGGATGTTACCGGAATGGTTTGCTCCAGGTTCCCCCTGCCCATGGCCCGGGCGCCGTCGGTCAGCAAACGCAAGGGCTTAGTGATGCCGAGGCTTAAGGCCACCGCCATTGCCGAGACGCCAAAACCGGCCAGGATCATGATCAAGGACATGATCTTGCGGTTACTGGCTGCCTTCTCGTTGATGAATGCCTGCACACGGGCGTTCTTTCGTGCCATCTCCTGGCCTGAACGGGCAAGCAGCTGCTTTATTTTTCCTTTGGTGATCGTGGCATCCCTGTGGAAGTCTTCCACATTGGCGCCGATGGTTACATAGCCGAAACCGCGCCGGCTCTGCCCGTACTGTCCGGTATAGTAGGGGATCGTCGCATGGGTGGTGAGTTTCCACAGTCCGCTCCAGAGGAGGACAAATGAGCCGGAGCCGCCGTCTTCCGTTCCCGCGTGCCACCCCTCGCACTGGGGGGCGGTATCCAGTATCCGGCAATCCAGGGGAATCCGGCCTCTGCGGATCTGTTCCGCCGCCGGCTGCTTCTGGTGGGAGAAGTTCCTGAATGGGGGGAGAAGTTCGGTGAAGGCCTCCAGGGAGAGTCCGCTCCGCTTGTATTCGTCGTAGGTCTCCTGACTCAGCCAGCCGGGTATTTTTCGGCCTGTGTCGGGATCATAGCCGCAGATGAAGAAATCCCGCGCATGGGCGATGCTCCGGTCCCGGTGGTCCCAGATGAAGGCATAGTTGCCCGAGCCGCCGTCGGACAGCGCCGTGAAGCGTTCCTCGGTCGGAACAATATGGTCGGTGAATTCCATGACATGGACGTGGTCGAGGGCCATAGTGACATAGCCGGTTTTCTGGCCGCGAGCATCGAAATAGGGGGTGGCCCAACGTATGATCCCCCTGAATTTTTCCCCCTGGGGATTTTCCCGGCCTGCATGGGCGCTTCCCGGCCTGACCCTGATTCCCTCCGCCGTGTTGTAGATCCAGCCCGGCACGTAGGCGCCGATCACATCGGAAACGTAAATGTCGCCCCTGTTCAGCTTGTTCAGCTGTTGAAAATACTGCTCGGCCCTGCAGTAGGTGTTCTGCGGCTTGCTCACATCCACAAGGTCGGCGGATATGCGGCCGTCCCTGATCTTTATGCGCTCCTGCCCCTGCAGATCGATGAAGCTGATCTCTCGGTAGAGCGGCTTTGCCTCTTTCGGGAATTGTACGGGTGGCGTGTGCCGCCATTGCTGAAGGTTCTCAGGGTTGGTCGGCTTGACCGGCATGGTCCTGCTGCCGGAAACTCCGCCGCGGGCGGGACCGGTTACGATCACCCCCCGCTGTGCCGCCCGGTAGATGTTCAGGTAGAGTTGTGCATCGGGGACGATCAGGGAGAGTGTCAGGATGTCCTTGTCCCGTTCCCGGAGGAAATCGGCGATACGTGAAGCGATCTCCACGGTGCGCAGTTCGATGGCTTCCGTTGCCTTGCGGTCAAGAGCCCGCACGCTGTCGGCAATGGACATGGCGCCCAGGTCCCTCGTGCTGCGCAGATGCTCGTTCCCCATCAGCTCGGCCTGCTGCGCCGCCTGGAGCGCGGTGTTACTCAAGTTCCTGTTGCCCAGGTAGCCAAGGATCAGCAGCGGGATGAGCGCAATAACCAGGAATGCGGACAGAATCTTCGCCAGGATTCCGAAGGTGGGGAGTCTGAACTGCATCAGCGGCCTCACGTGCGATGTAATCGGCTGCCTGGCATCTCTTGCCCGGCGAGCCATCGGGGCGCAATCAGCCGCGGCGATACTACATGATGAGGCGTCTGCCCTTGACATGCGACATGTCTCATATCAATGGGCAGGCGCCTACCCGTTGCGCGTTCCCAATCTGAATCGATAAGGTTGCCGAGCCTGCGTTACTAGCAGTCCCTCACGATATTCTTGTTCAGATTGACGTGAGCAACGGTTCGACTGAAGAGTTCGAGGTACAGCACGCAGGGTTCACCCCCGATCTCGATGTCCACCTTCTGCCCCCAGGTCTCCTGATATTTCGTGGCGCATTTTCCGCGGGTGTCGAACTCCTGGACGTTGGCCGGATCATATTCGATTTCCAGGGCGGCTGCCCCGGAAGGGGCCTTTTTTCTGAAGTCTTTTGCTAATACGGTTGTCATTGGTCTTTTGTCTCCTCTTGTTGTATCCAAGTCCGTTTGCAGGGAACTGTACCCTGATCGATGCGGGCAATGGGAGGTACGTTAGTCTTCGCTTATTCCTGAGTCAAGAAAAAATCAATGATGTCGGTAACTAGCGAATCGCGTACCCCTTGCGCTTGAACCACGCAATGGGAAGGACATGCTGGAGACGCATGGCCGTAACTGATCCACCGCGCTTCATTCTCGTGAAGTCCGACAGAGGACACGCCAACGAAGAACGGCGCACGGAAAATTCCGCGCGCCGTTCTTCGTTGGCGCAGCAAAAAACGTTAAATCTTGTCACCCTTCAGGTCAGCGGCGAACAACCTGCCCGCCCCGCGGGAGGCGCAGAAGTCGCCGCACATGGTGCAGGTGTTCTCGTCCTCGGGGGTGCGGCTGTCGCGGATCGCCTTGGCATCTTCCGGGAACAGGGCCAGTTCGTACTGCTTGTCCCAGTTCAGGTCGCGGCGGGCCTTAGAGATTTCCTTGTCACGCTGGCGTCCCTTCTCCGGGTACTTGTTCATGTCGCCGATGTAGGCGGCAACCTTGGCGGCCTTGACCCCCATGCGCACGTCCTCCTCATTGGGCAGTGCCAGGTGCTCGGCCGGGGTGATGTAGCAGATCAGGTCGGCGCCGAAGCGGCTGGACTGGGCCGCGCCGATGGCGGCGGTGATGTGGTCGTAGCCGGGGGCCACGTCGGTGGCGATGGGCCCCAGCATGTAGTAGGGGGCGTCGCCGCTCATGCGCTTCTGCAGCTGGATGTTCCCCTCGATCTCGTCCAGAGGCACGTGTCCCGGGCCTTCCACCAGCATCTGGCACCCCATGTCGCGGCCCAGTTCGGCCAGTTCGCAGTTGATCAGCAGTTCCTGGATCTGGGCGCGGTCGGAAGAGTCATGAATGGCGCCGGCGCGCAGGCCATTGCCCAGGGAGAGGACGGTATCGTACTTCTTGAGGATGGAACAGACACGGTCGAACTTTTCGTAGAGCGGGTTTTCACGGTTGTTGGCAACCATCCAGGCCACCATGCTGACCCCCCCTTTGCTGACCAGGCCGCCGTAGCGGTAGCCCTGCTTGCGCAGGCGCTCGATGGTGTACAGGTTGATGCCGCAGTGAACGGCCATGAATGCCATGCCGTCGGCGCACTGCTGCTCGATCAGGTCGAAGAGCATCTCCTCGTCCAACTTGTTGGGGTTGCCGTACTTGCGGGCCGCCTCGCAGAAGGCCTGGTACAGCGGCACGTTGCCCACCGGCAGGTCGACGGCGGCGATGACTTCGCGCCGTACGCGGTCAAGGTCACCCCCCACGGAGAGTTCCATCAGTGTATCGGCGCCCGCTTCCTGGGCCACCTTGGCCTTCCTGACCTCGGCGGCATAGTCGACGATGTCCGATGAGGTGCCGATGGAGGCGTTGACTTTTGTGCGCAACCCTTTGCCGATGCCGCACACCTTAGGCTTCCTGTTGTGGTTCCAGGGGATGACGATCTTGCCTTCGGCAACCATCTGCAGGATGTAGGCGGGGGTGAGTTCTTCGGCTGCCGCGACGGCCTCCATCTGGGGGGTGAGGATGCCCTGGCGGGCGGATTCGATCTGGGTAAGCATACGTTTTTTCTCCTTGGTGATGGTGATGTGAAGTGTCAGTGGTGTGGCTAGATCAATCAAATGGAACGCGGAAGGAGCGGATGTAAACGGATAACATCGGATCTTCTTTCAGAACGGTTGGTTATCCGATTTTTCCGGACTTTCCAGATGTGATCCGCGTTCCATTTTTCCGTTTCTTATGTGTCCGCATCAAGGTAGTCGGGCTAACAGTTCTTTAGCAACTGCCCTTTCTTCCAGCCGCGCACCGAGTTGATCAGCCAGAATGCATCGCAGGTTTCAAGATCAATCGGGGTCAGGATCGCCTCCCTGAGTGCCCCCAGTTGCAGCAACTCCTCCCGCAGGGTTCCCGGCAGCAGGCCGCAGTGCAGTGCGGGGGTCAGTAGTTCCTCACCACGCTGGAGTACCAGGTTGGTGGTGCATCCTTCGGTCAGCTCTCCCCGCTGATTCAGCAGGATCACCTCCGCGCACTCCGGCCGAGCTTGCAGTTCGTTATCGTACCTGCTGCGGCGGGTGGTCTTGTGATAGAGGAGCGGATCGGACGGGTCGCTGCGTTGTGAGGCGAGCGCCACCAACAGGGTGGGGCGTTCGGCCGCGGTGTCGTCGATCTCCTGCTGCTCCAGCATCAGGTCGCCAGCCGAAGTCAGCAGAACCCGTACCTTGTGCACGCCGGTCAGGGAGCGTTCCAGCTCCACGAGCCTATCCAGCAGTTCGCGGCGGGAAAAGGGATAGCCGAAGCGGGCCGCTGACTGCTCCAGGCGTTTCAGGTGCCGCTCCAGCAGCAGGTAGCCCTGGGCGTCCCAGCGCAGGGATTCGATCAGGCCGAAATCCATTGCGTGTCCGGTCAGGAAGGCGCTCTTGTCCAGGCATTCCCTGAATTCCGCCTCTGGGTTCGAGTCCCAGGTGATGCCGCTGCCGATGCCCATGACCCCCAGTCCTGTTGTCGATTCGACGATTGCCGTGCGGATGGCCACGCTGAAGGTCGCCTCCCCGCCGGGTGAGACGAAGCCGATGGCGCCGCAGTAGGCGCCCCGCGGAGAGCGCTCCAGGTCGTGAATGATCTCCATGGTGCGTCGCTTGGGCGCCCCGGTGACCGAGCCGCAGGGGAACAGGGCCTGGAAGATATCCACCAGCCTGGCCTCCGGTTTGAGCCTGGCGGTGACGGTTGAGGTCATCTGGTGCACCGTGGGATAGCTCTCCACCTGGAACAGTGCCGGTACCGCCACGCTGCCGATGTCGGCGATGCGGGACAGGTCGTTGCGCACCAGATCGACGATCATCAGGTTCTCTGCCCGCTCCTTGGGACTGGCAGCCAGCTCTTCCCGCCGCCGTTGGTCGTCATCGGCCAGGGGGTGACGGGGAGCGGTTCCCTTCATCGGCTTCATGGTCAACAGCCGGTCCTTAAGGGAGAAGAACAGTTCCGGTGAAGCGGAGATGATGCGGTGACTCCCCGTATCCAGCCAGGCGCAGAAGGGGGCTCGCTGGTTCCTGCACAGCCTGCGGTAGAGCGCGAACTGATCGCCCCTGACCCTGAAACGCTGGCGGGTGGTGAAGTTGACCTGGTAGGTCTCGCCCCTGGCGATGTGTTCCCTGATCTTCTCCAGCGCTCTAGCGTACTCCTGGCGGGATATCTCCAGTTCCGGCGGCGAGGCTGTCTGGCCATCATTCGTTTCTGCCCCGGTTGTTGCGTCACAGGGGCGCCGCGTGCGGAAGATGCCGAACCAGATCAGCGGCTGGTCGCCACACGTTCCCCTGGGCAGTTCGGGATTGAGTCCGCCGGCAGCCTCGTAGGCCACATAGCCTGCCGCATGCCTGCCGCGGCTTACCGCCTGCTCCACCTCCCTGAATACCGCCATGACCTGGTCCGTTGTGTGGGCCTGCACGATTGTTTCTAAGTCTTCGAACAGGTAAGAGCGGGAGAACTCCCCGCCGGAAAAGGATTCCAGCAGGGCGATCGGATGTAGCCTCTCTACGGTTTCGTGCATGCAAACGTGACCAGGACCGGGATCAGGACCAGGGTAAGGATCTCCACCAGCTCGTTGATGCAGCCGATTACGTCACCGGTTATGCCGCCGATCTTGCGGTTAAACCAGGCCCTGATCAGCCAGCTGGCCACCATGGCGGCTGCCAGGGCAGTAATGCCGGCTACCCCCAACAGCAACCAGGCGATGGCTGCGGTGAGGACACCCGCCGCCAGCAGGCGACTTGTGCCGGCGCCGGCGATCATGGCCGACCCCAGGCCATCCTGGCGGGCGTTTCTGCCATGGACGATGGTCTGCACCTGGCAGTACCTGGCCAGGGTGGGGAAGAGCAGCAGGGTTTGCCACTTGTACTCAGCGGGAATCACCGTCAGGGCCTGCCATTTGAGCAGTATCCCCAGCACCAGCCCCACCGCTCCTATGGCGCCCACGTTGGAATCCTTCATGATTGCCAGGAAACGCTCGCGGCTTCCCCGGGCCGCGATGCCGTCGCAGACATCTGCCAGGCCATCCATGTGCAGGGCGCCGGTCATGGCCGCCAGGAGGGTGATCAGCAGGAGATCGTTCAGTGGGCGGGCCACAAGGGGGGCCGTCAGCAGATTCAGTCCGGCCAGCAGCGCGCCGATGGTCAGTCCCGCCAGGGGGAAAACAGCCAGGGAACGCCCCAGATCATCCCGTTGCCACAGGTGCCTGCAGGGGAGCGGGATGATGGTCAGAAACTGCATGGCAATGATGTACAGCCGCATTATTCGTGGGTAACCCCGGCCTGCTCGCGGGTTGCCATCTCGTTCAGGGTCTTGACCCCCGCCTCGATCAGGGACATGGCCAGGGCGGCGCCCGTGCCTTCGCCCAGGCGCAGGTTCAGGTCCAGAATCGGCTCGACTCCGATGCGTTCCAGCATGAAACTGTGCCCGATTTCCATGGAACGGTGCGCGGCGAAGATGTAGTCGGCTACGTTGGGGTGCAGTTCCGAGGCGATCAGCGCACCGGCGGTGGAGATGAAGCCATCGATGACCACCGGGATCCCGTTGGCGGCGCAGCCCAGCACCAGGCCGGCGATGGCGGCGATCTCCAGTCCTCCCACCTTGGCCAGCACATCCAGCGGGTTGGTGGAGTCAGGCTGGTTGATCGCAAGCCCCTGTTCTATAACGCGAATTTTTAGTTCAAGTGCGTCGTCATCGATGCCGGTGCCACGGTGGGTCACGTCCCGGACCGCCTTGCCGGAGATGGCGGCGATGATGGCCGAGGAGGGGGTGGTGTTGCCGATACCCATTTCACCGGTACCCACCAGGGCGATGCCCTCGACCCTGCACTGTTCCGCCAGGTCTATGCCGACCGTTATGGCGGCCAGCATCTCCTCCCTGGTCATTGCCGGCCCCTTGGCGAAATTGCGCGTGCCGCGGGCCACCTTGCGGTGGATCACGCCGGCCAGGTCGCCGAAATCGTTGTCCACCCCCACGTCAACCACCCGCACCTCGGCCCCCACATGACGAGCCAGCACGTTGACTCCGGCGCCGCCGGCCAGGAAGTTGTATACCATCTGGGTGGTGACCGCCTTGGGGTAGAGCGCCACCCCTTCGTCGGTTACGCCGTGGTCGCCGGCAAAGGTGTAGATGACTTTTTTGCTCGTGTCCGGGGAACCCGTACCGCTGATGGCCACCATGCGGCGGGCGAACTCCTCCAAACGCCCCAGGGCGCCGGGCGGCTTGGTCTTTGCGTCCAGCCTGGCCTGGGCCTGTTGCATCAGTTCCCGGTTGACCGGTTTGATGCGCTCACGAGTGGTTTCAACGATAGTCCTGTTCATGGGGTGCTCCATATCTGTGAAAGAGTTCTTATCCTATTTAAGGCGCAGCGGTATGCCGCTGGCCACCAGCCAGGCCTCGTCCGCCGTTGCCGCCAGAGCCTGGTTGGCCCGGCCGGCAAGGTCGCGAAAGATGCGTCCCAAGCGATGCTCGGGTACGATACCCATGCCGACCTCGTTGGAGACGATGATCACCGGCGTTGCCATGGTGGCCAGGGTGGTTTCCAGTTGGCGCACATCTGCCATGACACGCTCTTCGCTGTCGTCGGCCGGTTCTTCGTCCAGAAGGAGCAGGTTGGTGAGCCAGAGGGTCAGGCAGTCGACCAGGATGGCCTTGAACGCTCCGTCCTGGTCTCTCAGGGTCTGCGCCAGGTGCAGCGGTTCCTCGATCGTGTGCCAGGCAGTGCCGCGCCGTTCTTGGTGCTTCCCGATGCGGGCGTCCATTTCGCCGTCCAGGGAGCGGGCCGTGGCCAGGTAGCCCAACGGTGCGCCGAAGCCCATGGCTAGCTGTTCGGCGAAGGCGCTCTTGCCGCTGCGTGCCCCGCCGGTAATGAATAGTGTGCGTGCCATGACCGACTCCTCCTCAATAAAAGAAAAGCCCCTGACGCCGGAAGATGGGCAGGGGCTCGAAACGCGTGGATACGATGTGGATACTATCCGGCTTCGGCTCCTCGTTCCACGGAGGTCCCAAAAGCTGACGGACAGGCAGGTTTCCTGGCTCCAGGGTCATCTTACTTGCCGCGCCTTCCCAATCGAAATCAGTGGCATGCATAGCGGCTTTCATCGCCTGTTACAGTTGCGGGTCAGCGAGGGAGTCCCACCCTCTTCCCTTTTAACCGTGCCCGTAACGGGTACGGCACCAGATCCGGTTGCAATTAAAATGTGCCTGACTATTACCAGACCGTCAGGTTGAAAGTCAAAAGGAAAATCAGCCGCAGGAGGATTGGTCAGGGGGTTCTGATGCCCTGCCGGGGCAGGGGCACGCCAGGTTCCGGTAAGTGCGGGAGCGATCCGGGGCCGTGCGAGGTGCTCCCCCGGGGAGACTGGTTTGGAAGGCATATCCCTCCAAACGATAAATTTTAATTTCAAGACCCCTTGATTTTTGATTGAGTGCTGATTATATTCCTGAAAGTTAGCACTCGGTCATCGTGAGTGCTAATTCTGTCTTCGATACGAAAACCACCACAGCATAAGAAAGGAGAAGTACCGATGAAATTGAGACCGCTTCATGACCGCATCCTCGTCAAGAGGGTCGAAGAAGAAACCAAGACCGCAGGGGGCCTCTTCATCCCCGAAACCGCCAAGGAAAAGCCGCAGCGCGGCGAAGTTGTTGCCGCCGGTAATGGCAAGAAGACCGAGGACGGCAAGGTACTGCCGCTGGATGTCAAGGTTGGCGACAAGGTGCTGTTCGGCAAGTACTCCGGCACCGAAGTGAAGGTGGATGGTGAAGATTTCCTGATGATGCGCGAGGACGACATTCTCGCTGTCGTTGAGTAACCCCTATCTCTTTTATTGCGGGGGCGCGTGACATGCTCCGAGCAAATGCGGCATAGTGAGGGCGAATCGTTATCGCCTCTCCCCCAACAGGCACTTTATTCTTTAATGGAGGAATTCATCAATGGCAGCAAAAATCATCAAGTTTGACCAGGAAGGGCGTAACGCCATCCTGAAGGGCGTCAACATCCTCGCCGATACCGTAAAAGTTACCCTCGGCCCCAAGGGTCGTAATGTCGTTATCGACAAATCCTTCGGCGCACCGCTGATCACCAAGGACGGCGTGACCGTTGCTAAGGAAATCGAACTGGAAGACAAGTTCGAAAACATGGGCGCCCAGCTGGTCAAGGAAGTCGCCTCCAAGACTTCCGACGTTGCCGGTGACGGCACCACCACCGCAACGGTTCTGGCCCAGGCCATCTACCGCCAGGGCTCCAAGCTGGTGGCAGCCGGTCACAACCCCATGGAAATCAAGCGCGGCATCGATAAGGCTGTTGAAACCATCGTCGCCGAACTGCAGAAGATCTCCAAGCCGATCGTCGACCACAAGGAAATCGCCCAGGTCGGCACCATTTCCGCCAACAACGACAAGACCATCGGTGACATCATCGCCGAGGCCATGGAGAAGGTCGGCAAGGAAGGGGTTATCACCGTCGAGGAAGCCAAGTCCATGGATACCACCCTGGAAACCGTGGAAGGCATGCAGTTCGACCGTGGCTATCTCTCCCCCTACTTCGTCACCGATCCGGAGCGTATGGAAGCTGCCCTGGAGAACGCCCTGATCCTGATCCACGACAAGAAGATCTCCAACATGAAGGACCTGCTCCCGATTCTGGAGCAGACCGCCAAGTCCGGTCGTCCGCTGCTGATCATCGCCGAGGACATTGAAGGCGAAGCCCTGGCAACTCTGGTTGTCAACAAGCTGCGTGGCGTGCTGAACGTGGCTGCCGTCAAGGCACCCGGCTTCGGTGACCGTCGCAAGGCAATGCTGGAAGACATCGCCACCCTGACCGGCGGCCTGGTGATCTCCGAAGAAGTCGGCCACAAGCTTGAGCAGGCCACCATGGACATGCTCGGCCGCGCCAAGCGCATCACCATTGACAAGGACAACACCACCATCATCGATGGTGAAGGCAAGGAAGCCGACATCCAGGGTCGCGTCAAGCAGATCCGCGCCCAGATCGAAGAAACCACCAGCGACTACGACAAGGAAAAGCTGCAGGAGCGCCTTGCCAAACTGGTGGGCGGCGTGGCCGTCATCAAGGTCGGCGCGGCAACCGAAGTCGAGATGAAAGAAAAGAAGGCCCGCGTCGAGGATGCGCTGCACGCTACCCGTGCCGCTGTTGATGAAGGCGTGGTCCCTGGTGGTGGCGTTGCCTATATCCGTACACTGAGCGCACTGGATAACCTGAATCTGGAAAACGAGCAGCAGTTCGGCGTAACCGTGGTCAAGTTGGCACTTGAAGCGCCGATCCGCCAGATCGCTGACAATGCCGGTATCGATGCCTCCATCGTTGTCGACAAGGTCAGGAACGGCAAGGATGCCTTCGGTTACGACGCAGCCTCCGATGAGTATGTGGACATGCTCAAGGCCGGCATCATCGACCCGACCAAGGTTTCCCGCTCCGCTCTGCAGAACGCTTCCTCCATCGCCGGTCTGATGCTGACCACCGAAGCGCTGATCGCCGAGAAGCCGCGTGAAGAAGGTGCCATGGGTGGCGGTATGCCTGGTGGCATGGGCGGCATGGGTGGCATGGGTGGCATGGGTGGCATGGGCGGCATGATGTAATATCGCCGCTGCACCATTGTATGCTGAATGTGCGGTAATCGACATGGCCGGGGGCGTCTGCTCCCGGCCATGTGTCGTTTTGAAAAACATTACCAGGCGAACAAGCCGCGTTATGGTATAAAAAACAGGGCAGCTTACAAAAAAAGGAGGTCACACGACATGGAACTGATCGGGAAGGCGCTTGCGCTGAATGAACTGGTGGCGTACCAGGAGGGCTCGGTGGTCAGCAAGACCATGATCGACAAGAAAATCGGGACAGTGACGCTGTTCGCCTTCGATGCTGGGCAGGGGCTCTCGGAACATACCGCGCCGTACGACGCCATGGTGCAGGTGGTGGATGGAGAAGCGGAAATCACCATCGACGGAGAACCCCATGTTGTCTCCTCCGGCCAGATGTTCATTATGCCGGCTAATCACCCTCATGCGCTCAAGGCGGTCAAACGGTTCAAGATGCTGCTGATCATGATCAGGGCCTGATCTTCGCGACTCAACGGAAGGCTGCCGCGGCTGTCAGCCGTGGCAAAACATAGTTGTCCGCAGGGCGGCGCGGGTTTATGGATGTCGTGGGAGCGCCGATTACCCTGATCCTCTGTTCGTCTGGATTGCGCACTGTGCCGAGTTTTTTCAGATGGTCGCGGAATGCATCACTGTCCAGTATTCCGGTTTCGTTTCGATGCCCCCCAGCGTTTCGCAATGTGCTGAAACCGTCACCGCCTCCTGCGAGAAAGCTGTTGACTACCGTGCGATAGCTGGCGGACGGCTCAATCGGCCGGTAGCTGCCGTCGCTTCCCCTGATCGACAGTGCCCCTACGCGATCCCCCCTTTCCGCCGAAGGCGCGACAGTGAAGCTCATGCCGGCCACATGGGGCAGTGCCGTGGCGTTGCGCCCATGTTTTGTCTGCAGAAACTCGATCCCCTCCTCCAGGGCGTCCTTCAACTCCGCTCCCGTTAGTTCAACCAGCACCAGGGTGTTGCCAAAGGGCATCACTTCCAGCACATCGCCGGCGGAAATGATGCCGGCCAGCAGGTCCCTGCGTACCGCACCATAATTGAGCAGTGCCGCCTGTGCCTCGGGAACGGCGGCCAGCATGGAATCGGCTGCCAGAGGGCCGGGGCCGCGGTTCATGCTCCTCGTCAGATCCTCCAGTGCCCGTGCTACAGGCTGTGAGCGGAATGCCGCCAGTTGCGCGCTGAAGGGGGCCAGGGCGGCCAGGGTCGATTCGTCCTCTCCTACGATCCGGGCTATTCCGCTGGAGCGCAGCGCCTCCACAATCTTCTGCTGCTCAGGTGAGTTAGCCGAAATCGGGACTCCGTCTTTCATGAATCTGTCTCCCAGCGGCATTACGGCCGCAGAGGTATGATTCCTTACCCTGCCGACTGAATCGAAGACAACCCGCACGTTTCCCAGCACATGTCCCCACTGCCAGGCCTGCAGCACCATCGTTCTGCCACCATCGGGCGTTGTCACTACCGTTGGATAGGAACCTTCCGCTACAAGCCCGATGCTATTCAGTCGGTTCCGGTCACCCAGCAGCGTATGGCTGTGGCCGCCAACGATTACGTCGATCCCGTTCACGGCGGCGGCAAGCAGCATGTCGGCGTTGTACCCCAAGTGGGTCAGGGCGATGATCTTGTTGACTCCCTGTTTCTCGAGTTCAGCCACCTGGTGCCGGGCAGTCGCGACCGTGTCGAGAAACCTGGCCTTGCCCACATCAAGCGTACTCTGGGGGGTTGTTTCCGTGGTCAGTCCGAATATGCCGACCCTCTCCCCGTTGATCTCCCTGATGATATGCCGGGGAACACGTTCAACAATGGTGTGCTCGGCGCTGAAATCAATATTGGCGGAGATCAGCGGAAATGTGGCGCGATCCAGAAAGCCGGGAATGGCGCCCGTTCCCCTGTCGAATTCATGATTGCCGAAGACCATGGCATCAATGCCAAGGCGATTAAGAAAATCGAACTCAACCGCGCCAGCGAAGAGGGTGAAGTAGAGAGTCCCCTGCAACGCGTCCCCGGCATGTAGTAAAAGAAAGTTGGGGTTGTCGGCCCGCATTTCGTCCACCAGGGTCCGCAGGCGCGGGAAACCGCCCAGTTGCACCGTAGTAGCCATGCCATCGATGGTCAGGGTGACCGGCGCCGTTTCCAGGTGAGAGTGGGTATCGTTCAGGTGGGCGATTGCCAGCGTGTAGCCCGTGGAGGTGATTGTTCCGCAGGCGTGCAGCAACATGAGCATGCCGGCTAAAAACATATACCACGTTGTCATGCCAAACGATTTTATTCCCCTGTTTCCCATCTATCCTTACCCCCTGGCAGTGAAGTTGTATCTCAATGATCGGTACGGTATGTACCGAGAAGCTGCGGGTGTTGTGTTCGGTATGTGGCAATCAGTTCGGCACGGTTTTCCTATACATGGAAACCCACCGAAAATTCCAGATAAATCCAAACGGCTCTTCCTGTGAATCTGCTCTTTCCTGTGTGCTGAGGCTCATGGACCTACCCACATCCGGAAACTGGCGACGTCCTGCAGGCGGTGATATCGGGTTTCGGGGTCTGTATGCTGGAGTTTGAAACAGGCAGGATTCGGATTTCGCAAGCCGCGTTTCCCGGGTTGAACTGGAACGTATTACAAAATTCTTGGCAGACGTATGACGAAATGTGTCAAAAATGGATTGACATCTTGTAGTTATAAGTGCTAATTTTCCGCCGAAATTAGCGGAAAGCCGTGGATATCCGTAACTTATGGAATTCCTCGGTGTATTCCGACTTTCCCACCCGGCGACAGGATTGGGTTGAAACGGGAGTGACGCATGGCTCAAAGTCTAACCACCTGCACCTTTTGCGGCGTAGGGTGTGGTCTCTATCTTGAGACTACTCCTGAACGCATTGCTGGCGTCTACCCCAGCGTATCGCACCCCGCAAACAAGGGCAAAATCTGCATCCGCGGCTGGCACGTTCATGAAGTTGCCAGCTCCCCCGACCGCCTGAAGGCACCGCTTCTCAGGAAGAACGGCCAGCTCGAAGAAGTGACGTGGCAGGAGGCGTATGAGTTCATCGCCTCACGTCTGAAGGAGATCAAGGGCGCCTCCGGTCCCGACTCGATCGCCTTTCTGAACTCTCCGCGTTGCTGCAACGAAGAGAGCTACCTTCTTCAGAAGCTTGCGCGCAGCGTCATCGGCACCAACAACGTGGACCATGGCGCCGGCGTGTACAGCAACAACTCGGTCAACGTCCTTCTGGACATGCTGGGTGTTGCCGCCGCCACCAACTCCATCGACGACCTGGAGCAGAGCGACCTGATCATCGTCGACGGCGTTGACCTTGCCCGTCAGCTTCCCACCGTAGCGGGCACGGTGCTGCGCGCCAGACTCAGCGGCGCCAAGCTGGTGGTCATCGGCGAGCGTCGTCAGCGTGTTGCCGAGAACGCCGACTGGTTTCTGCAGATCAACCCGGGCACGGAAGCCGTTCTCTACGGCGCCATGGCCAAACTGATCGTGGACCACGGCCTGATGGACCTTGCCTTCATCAAGGCCAACTGTTCTGACTACGATGCCTTTCTGGCCCAGGCCAAGCAGTACGACCTGATCGCCGCCGCCCAGACCTGCGGCGTTCCTGCCGAACAGATCGAAGCCGTAGCCGTAGCCTACGCCAAATCAAAATCCTCGGCCATCCTGTACTCCACCGGCGCCGAGACCCGTGACTCCGACTCCATCAGGGCGGCCGTCAACCTGGCGCTTCTGGCCGGCCAGATCGGCAAAGTCGGCTCTGGCATCTTCCCGCTGGCCGAACACAACAACCTTCAGGGCACCTGCGACATGGGCATGCTTCCCGACCGCCTTCCCGGCTACCGTCCGCTCTCCGCGGGGAGCGAGCTTGAAAGCGTGTATGGCGCCAAGCTTCCGGCTACCCCCGGCGTAACGGCCGCAGCCGTGCTGAAAGACCGTGCCAAGGGTAAAATCAAGGCGGTCTGGCTGGACCGTTACGACCCGGTCAACACCGCCGCCCTGGGCAGCGCCGCCAAGGCTTTGGAAGAGTGCGAGCTGGTCATCGTCCAGCACCTGTTTTTGACTGAAACCGCCAAACTGGCCGACGTCGTCCTTCCCACCACCGCCTTCGGTGAAGAGACGGTCAGCTTCACCAGCACCGAGCGTCGCATCCAGCTCGCCCGCCAGGCCGTTCCTGCGCCTCAGGGGATCACCCCTGCCTGGCAGCAGATCGCCCAGGTGGCCAAGGCACTGGGAAGTGACTGGAACTATGCCGACGCGGCAGCGGTCATGGCCGAGATCGGCCGGGCCGTACCTTCCTACAGCGCCGCCGACTACGACAGCCTGGGTGTTGAATTCGGCCGTCAGTGGCCCTGCACCAAGGACGCGCCCCACGGCACGCCGATCCTGTTTAGCGGCGGTTCCGGCAGCTTCAAATTTGTACCGGTCGCCAAGCCTTCGGCTCCCGCCGCCTTAAGCACGGACTTCCCCTTCACCCTGGTACTGGGCAACTCCAGCTACTACTGGAACCAGAACGTCCTCATCGCCCACAGCGAGATCTTAAAGCGTGAATACCGGGTAATGCTCCTGGACTATCCGCAAGGGTTCGTCGAGATCAATGCTGACGACGCCAAGGAGATGAAGATCCGGGACAAGCAGAAGATCAAACTCTGCGGCGGCTCCGGCTGCGCCGTAACCGTTGCCCGCGTCACCCCCGAGGTCAAGCGGGGCACGGTATTTGTACCCTACCAGGAGCTGAGCCAGATGCAGGCGATGCGCGGTGCGGATGACGCCCGGTTCCTGGCTGTTCGTGTAGAAACGGAGGTCGCATGAAAGCACGTATCTTGAGCCGCGCCGATGTGCTGAACGTAATCGATCAGCTGCGCGGACAGGGCTTTGAGGTCCTGGCCCCCTTCCTCGGTCGCGGTAGCGACAGCGCCTTTGACGTAGTCACCGACGCCAACCGGGACCAGGTCCAGTTGCACGTTCCCAACCCCTACTATCCGGCCAAACGGTTCGTGTTCCCGCACATGGAACGGACCATGAAGATTCACGAAGACAAATCCAAGAACAGCCTGAGCTTCGAGCCCACCGTGGACGCTCCCAAGCGCGCCCTGTTCGGCGTGCGCTCCTGCGACGTGCGTGGCATCTACCACCTGGACCGCTTCTTCCTGGGGCGTGACTTCAAGGATGGCTACCACGAGGCGAAACGGAACAACCTGTTCATCGTCAACTTCGCCTGCACGGACAAGGACCTGGACATAGGCAAGCAGTGCTTCTGCCTGTGCACCGACTCCGGCCCTGCCGCCCGTGAGAACTTCGACCTTCAGCTCATGGACCTGGGCAACGACGAATACATGGCCGTAGCCGGCAGTCCGGCGGGCGAGGCACTGTTTGCGGCCCCCTTCTACAAGAAGTGCACGGCTGGCCACGTAACGAAACGGGCCGAAGTGCTGGAAGCGGCCCGCACAGAGCTGAAAGACGCCACCACCTGGTTCTCCGGTGCCGTACGCTACGTCACCGGCAACCGGGTAAGCAACAAGACCTGGACCGAGATCGGCAACCGCTGTGTCGAATGCGGTGGCTGCACCTTTGTCTGCCCCGCCTGCACCTGTTTCACCGTCACCGACCGTAAGATCGGTCCGACGGAGATCGAGCGCTTGAAAGTGTGGGACGCCTGCGCCTTCAGCGGCTTTACGAGAATGGCCGGTGGCCACAACCCGCGCCAGGCCGTGCATGACCGTCGCAACCGTCGTTTCTTCCGGAAACTGCACCACTACTTCATCCAGCGCGAGCTGTCGGTCGCCTGTATCGGCTGCGGTCGCTGCGCCGTGGTCTGCCACGGCGACATAGGAATGCCGAGCGTCGTGGAAATGATCCGCCGCGCCACAACGGAGAGTGACAAGCAATGAACCAATCACCCGCTGATAACATCTATCTGCCGAAGGTCGCCATCGTCGACGCCTTGAACGACGAGATCCCGGAAGTCAAAACGGTTCATTGGCACCTGGAGAACCCCGAGGATCAGAAACAGTTTCTTTCGACCTTCGGTCCTGGCATGTTCTGCCTGGTCACCATCCCGGGCAAGGGCGAATTCACCCTCTCGCTTCCGCCTTCTCCCACTGAAGGTAAAGTCTTCTTCACCTTGAGAAGGGTAGGGGTCTGCTCCAACGCCTTCCAGGAGTACAAGCCGGGCGACCGTTTCGCGCTGAGAGGTCCCTTTGGCAACGGCTTCCCCATGGAATCGTACTACGGCAAGAACATCGTCGTCGTCGCCGGCGGTATCGGCCTGATCCCGCTGCGTTCCACCATCGTCTATATCCTTGCCAACCGTGACAAGTTCAAGAGCGTGCAGATCTTCTACGGCGCCAAGAACCCCGAGACGCTGATGTACGCCGAAGACCTGAAGGTCTGGGAGAAGGGTGGGGCGGAATTCTATCTCACCGTTGACAGCGCCAGCCCCGGTTACACCGGCAACGTGGGCGTGGTCGGCTCCCTGTTCAAGAAACCTGGCGTCACGGTGAACGTGGACAACACGGTAGCGTTCGTGTGCGGTCCGCCGATCATGTTCCGCTTCGTCATCAAGGACCTCCTGGACCTTGGCTTCAAGGAGAGCAACATCGTCTCGACCCTGGAGCGCTACATGAAATGCGGCGTTGGCAAATGCGGCCACTGCTGCGTGGGTGTCTCCTACGTCTGCGTCGACGGCCCGGTATTTACCTACGAACAGCTGAAAACGCTCGGGGAAGATATCTAACCTTGGACCTCCTTAAAGAACTTCGTGAATGCACCCGTGGTCGTGTCTGTTTTATGGGCGTTGGCAGCACGGATTACGGTGATGATGGTTTCGGCATTCGTCTTGCCGAGAAACTCGAACAAAACTTGGCAAAGCGTGCCAATGCTCCGGTCGTTATCGATGCCGGCACCATGCCGGAACGCTATACCGGTCGTATAGCCGACGAGGGGTACGACTCCCTGGTCTTTCTCGACGCAGTAGACTTTGGCGGCGAACCTGGTGCTGTGCTTGTAGCGAACAGCGAGGAAATGGCATCAAGGTTCCCTCAGATATCTACACACAAAATTTCGTTAGGTATGCTGGCTAACTGGATTGAGGCCAGCGGGACAACGAAAGCCTGGTTGATCGGTGTTCAGCCTGAATCATTGAAGATGGGGCAGGGCGTTTCACCAACAGTACAGGATACGCTTGACATCCTCGAGGAGTTGCTGAGCGACATTTGGTGTGAAGAAACGGACAACGGTTAGATCTTTAGCCGTTTCCCGACTACGAGTGCATGGCTTTGGGCCATTCGCAGAGGTGCAATAATGACTCCTGAACAAGCAGTACTCTTATCGATCGGCATCTGCGCCGCCGGTGCCGTAGTGACGCTTTTGCTCTCCATGAGCAAGAGCCTGTCCGGCTGGCTTTCCTTCCTGACCATGGTTGCCAGCGGTGTCTTGATCGTGCCGCGGGCGGTGCAGGTACTGACCAGCGGTCCTGCCAACCCGCACCATCCCGAGGCATTTTACACCCTGGGTGGTCACACGCTGCGCCTGTACGTTGACGGCCTGAGCTCCATCTTTTTGCTTCTTGCGGTGCTGATCGGGGTCTGTGCGGCCCTGTACTCCATCGTCCATGTGGAGAAATTCCCCACCAAGAGCGCGGCGATGTATCATCCGTTCCTGCTTCTGTTCGTGGGCGGCATGTACGGCATCCTCTCCATCACCGACACCATGTGGTTCTTCTGCGCCTTCTGGCAGCTGATGACCATCCCCAGCTTCATCCTGATGCTGTTCGAGAGTGAGAAGCCCGGCATCAAGGGCGCTGCCTTCAAGTACCTTGTCTTCATGGAAGCCGCCATGGTAGCCGCCATGGCCGGCGCCGCCATGATTGCCGGCGGCCCGGCCGAGCCTGGCCTTGCCTACGACTTCGACGTTCTTTCCGAAGGCATCCCGGCTCTGGTCGCCACCAACCCGGGTGCGCTCACTGGCTGCCTGGCCCTGTTCCTTGTTGGCTTCGGCATTAAAGTCGGCATGTGGCCCTTCGGTCAGCTGTGGGTACCCGACGCCTATGCCGCTGCTCCGTCCCCGGTAACCGCTCTCATCTCCGGCGTCATGAGCAAGACCGGCGTCTACGGCCTGATGAGGACCTTCCTGTGGCTGGTACCGGCCGACGTGCTTGGCCAGTACGACATGAGCAGGTGGGGCATGGCCCTGGCCATCCTGGGCACCATCACCCTGTTCACCGGCACCATGCAGGGTATGAAACAGGACGACACCAAACGGCTCCTGGCCTTCAGCTCCGTCGGTCAGCTGGGCTATATCATCCTTGCCCTTGGCGCCTGCGTCGCCCTGGTCCCCTCCGGTGACAACAGACTGCTTGCTCTGGCTGCCATCGCCTTCTGCGGCGGCCTGCTTCACGCCATCAACCACGGCATCTTCAAGGGTCTTCTGTTCTTCAGCGCCGGCTCCCTGTACCAGGCAACCGGCACCCAGGACTTAAACAAAATGGGCGGCCTGTGGAAGTACATGCCGGTCACCGGCTTTGCCGTCCTGATCGCCTCCTTCGGCATCGCCGGTGTACCGCTGTTAAACGGCTTTGTCAGCAAATGGAGCATCTACGTCGCCACCATCCAGGGGAGCACGAGCGCCAAATACCTTGCCGTCTGCGCCATCATCGCCATCCTCACCAGCGCCATGACGCTTGCCATGTACATCAAATTCTTCGGCGTCGCCTTTTTGTCCCGCCAGAGCACGGTGGTCAAACAGCAGGCCGCCAAGCAGGGGAATCTTGAAGTGGGCATGACCCAGCAGCTTCCGCAGCTGATCATGGCGCTTCTGTGCATCGTCATCGGCCTTGCCCCCGGCGCCGTGTACCAGGTTCTGGGCCAGGTGCTTAACACCAGCCGCCAGGGCTTTGCCGAGAAACTGGCCGACGCCAACACCATGTCCGCCGGCGCCACCACGGGTCTCTTCGCCATCGGCGGCGGCGCCCTGTACGTGCCGATCGTTATCGCTATCGTCCTGGCAGTAGCCTTCGTCATCGTGTACACCTTCTCCAAGCAGGGCGGTTCCACCCGCAAGAGCGGCGACGCCTGGCTGTGCGGGTATGCCCGCGAAGAAGAGTGCTATCGTTATGCCGCCTCCAACTTCTACGGTGAAATCAAGCGCTGCTTCGGGTGGCTCGGCGGCAATCCGCGTCCCCAGACACGCATCAAGGAAGACTAACCATGGTAAGTAAAAAGCTCCAGCAACTGAAAGACAAATTCGGCTCCGCCATCCAGCAGGCCGACGTAGTCAACGACATGCGTCTGTTGGTCTACATCGACCCGGCCAGCGTCAAACCGATCTGCCAGTACATCTTCCGCGACATGGATGCCCGCTACGTCATCAGCATAGGCTCTGACGACCGTCCGTACAGCGGCAAATTCCTTGTCTTCCACCAGTTCGCCTTTGACAAGGAAAAGATCCTGTTCAGCATCATCTGCCAGCTTCCGGGTGAGAACCCGCGCATCGACAGCATCTCCGGGATCATTCCCGCTGCCAACTGGGCCGAGCGCGAACTCAAGGACCTGTTGGGCATCGAGCCTGTGGGTCACCCCTATCCGAAGCGGCTGGTTCTTCCCGACGCCTGGCCCGATGGTCACCATCCCTTACGGAAAGACTTTGCCTGGAACAAGATTCCGGAAGGGTACGACGAAGAGCGCGAGTTCGACTTCGACGAGACCCCTCCCGGGTGCACCGCCGTCCCCTTCGGCCCGTTCCATCCGACGCTTGACGAGCCCGAGCACTTCCGCCTCTACGTGGATGGCGAATTCGTGCGTGGCTGCGAATACCGCGGCTTCATGGTCCACCGGGGCATCGAGAAGCTGTCCGAATCGGTACTTGGCTACAACGACGTGCCCATGATGGCCGAGCGCATCTGCGGCATCTGCGGCTGCGTGCACAGCCTGGCTTTCTGTCAGGCCGTAGAGAACGGGGCCGGGGTCATCGTTCCTCCGCGGGCCGAATTCATCCGCACCATCATGCTTGAGATCGAGCGTCTGCACAGCCATCCCATGTGGGTCGGCCTTGCCTGCCACCTGGTGGGCTTCGACACCCTGTTCATGCAGGCCTGGCGCATCCGTGAACCGATCATGTGGTTGGCCGAGAAGATCACCGGCAACCGCAAGACCTACGGCCTTGGCATCATCGGTGGCGTTCGCTGGGACTTCACGCCTGAGCTGATCGCCGAGACCCGCGCCGTCCTTGACAAGCTGGAGAGCGAATGGCGTCAGGTCGTCGCCGCCGTCAGCAAGGACAAGAACATCATGGCCCGTACCAGCGGCGTCGGCATGGCCGACAAGGCGCTGTGCAAAGAGATGGGCCTGGTAGGTCCGGTCGCCCGTGGGGGCGGCGTTGACATCGACGCCCGTCGTGATCACCCCTACGCCGCCTACGACCGGGTGGACTTCAAAGTCATCACCCACAACACCGCCGACGTCTGGGGCCGTGTGGTGGTGCGCATGCTGGAAGTCTTCGAATCGATCAACATCATCCGCCAGTGCTTTGACAAGATGCCGCAGGGCCCGCTGGTAGCGGACATCACCACGGAGCTTCCTGCTGGCCGGGTTGGCTACACCTCCATCGAAGCCCCGCGCGGTGAGAGCCACCACTTCGCCATCACCGGTGACGACAACCGTCCTCGTCGCTGGCGTGCCCGAGCTCCGACCTATCAGAACCTGCAGGGTATCCCGGCCATGATCAAGGACCAGCGCATAGCCGACATGCAGATCTCCTTAGGTGGCATCGACCCGTGCATGTCCTGCACCGACCGCATGGAAACCATCGACATCAGGACCGGCGCACGCAAGAGCTGGACAAAAGCCGAACTTCTCTCGTTGTCCAGATCACGGAAAGGCTAGGAGGTAGTTGTGGAGAGTAACGTCATGAACATGATAGTGGGCGTCCTGGTAAACGTCATCCTGGTGTTAGCGCTCGCTCCGCTCTTTCAGGGCGTACTTCGAAAGGTAACGGCCCGTATCCAGTCGCGTCAGGGACCTCCGATCAACCAGCCCTACCTGGATATCCTGAAACTGTTGGGCAAGGACGACATCGAATCCGGTGAAGCCCCCGTGCTGCAGCGTTTCGCCGCCTATCTTCCCCTGGCGGTCATGCTGACCATCGCCTGCCTGGTGCCCATGGGCTTCAAGGCCCCGCTGTCCGGCTCCGGCGACGTTCTGCTTTTGATCCTGCTGATGACCCTTGCCGGCATCTGCACCCTGCTGGCCGGCCTGGCCTCCGGCTCCACCTACTCTCTGATCGGCATCAACCGCGAGATGATGTGCATGATCACCCTTGAGCCGCTGTTCGCCGTCGCCATCGTCATGGGCGCTCTGGCCAAGGGGAGTTTCAACCTGGACGAAGTGCTCTCCGGCTCGGTCTACGGCGCAAACGGCATGGCGCTGTCCGGCTTCGCCATGCTGGTGATCATGCTGCTGGCCTTCCAGGCCTTCGTGGGTCGTGCGCCCTTCGACATCTCCGAAGCTGAAACAGAGATCATGGAAGGGGCCATGGTGGAATACTCCGGTCCCAAACTGGCCCTGTTCCAGTACGCCAACATGGCCAAACTGGTGGTGTACAGCGCCCTGTTTGTCTCCCTGTTCGTCCCCTGGGGTTCCGGTCTGGCCGCTCCGATCAGCTTCATCCTGTTCTGGGTCAAGGTCTTCGCCATGGTGCTTCTGGTAACCACCATCGCCGCCACCCACGCCCGCTACCGCATCGACCAGGCCATCCGGTACTTCGCGATCATGCTGGCCGTATCCCTGGTAACCCTGGCCGCCGCCAGCTACGGCTTCTGATAGAGGTGAATGTATGTCCATACTGAGCAAACTGAAAGAGACCGCGATCTGCCTGAACGCCGGCCGGGTAACCATGCCGTACCCCTTTGAGTCCAAGCCCGTGCCCGAACGCTTCCGCGGCCGTCCGATCTGGGACCACGTCAAATGCATCGGCTGCGCCGGTTGCGCCAACAACTGCCCGTCCCGTGAGATCCTGATCAACGACATCTGCCAGGAGATCCGGATCCTGCACTACCTTGGCCGCCGCTGCACCTACTGCGGTCGCTGTGCCGACGTCTGCCCTGAAGACGCCATCACCATGAGCCACGAGTTCGAGAACGGCACCAACAAGATCACCGATCTTCAGCAGCGTCTGGAACTGTTCATGAGCACCTGCCAGCGCTGCGGCCGCTGCTTCAAGGGGCAGTCACCGCTGGAAGCGCTGAAGATGAAAGGGTACCGCGCGGACGACCTTGCCAACGACCGCTGGGTCTTCAAATCAACGGCCTACCTCCCCGGCCAGCCGATCCTCGAAGACCTCACCATAGAACTGGAGGGCTAACGCCGTCATGCTAAAGAATCTTTGCCAGAAAGTGTTCGGTCGTTCGCTGTGGGTTTACCACGCCAACAGCGGCGGGTGCAACGGCTGCGACATCGAAGTTTTGAACGTCCTCACCCCGTACTATGACGTAGAGCGTTTCGGGATCAAACTGGTTGGTTCCCCCCGTCACGCCGACGTCATGCTCTGCCAGGGGCCTGCCATGCGCTCCACCGGCAAGGCACTCCAGCGCGCCTACGCCGCCATGCCCGGCCCCAAGCTTGTGTTTGCCATCGGCTCCTGCGCCTGCGGCGGCGGCATCTGGCACGACAGCTACGCCGTGCACGGCCCGGTGGAGAAACTGATCCCGGTCAACTACTACGTTCCCGGCTGCCCTCCGCGTCCTGAAGCCATCATCTGGGGCGTAGCCGTAGCCGCGGGGCTTGTGGACAAGAAGACCGCGCCGGTGGAATTCAAACAGGTAAGCGACTTCCCCATGCCGCGGTACCATCCCGAAGACCTCAGAGGCTCGGGTGACCTGGTGATCTACGAGAAGATGCAGAAGATCTGACCGGAACGTTACATCCCGGAACACACGCCCCCTTGCGTATCGATCGGCAGCACACGATACACAAGGGGGTTCGTGTGTCAGGCTAACAACGTTCCAATCGATCGGAAACGTATGACAGCCGTGAAGAGTGGCATTATGTCTAAGTAGCTATTTCTTTGGTCGAAATAAAATAGGGTTTGACAATCTCGTGCCAGTTGTGGTACGAACATCTAGCTTTTACCGAGACTAAAAAAGTAAGAGTAAAAATCCCACCATATCCGTAACTTATGGAATTCCTCGGTGTATTCCGACTTTCCCACCCGGCGACAGGATTGGGTTGAAACGGGAGTGACGCATGGCTCAAAGTCTAACCACCTGCACCTTTTGCGGCGTAGGGTGTGGTCTCTATCTTGAGACTACTCCTGAACGCATTGCTGGCGTCTACCCCAGCGTATCGCACCCCGCAAACAAGGGCAAAATCTGCATCCGCGGCTGGCACGTTCATGAAGTTGCCAGCTCCCCCGACCGCCTGAAGGCACCGCTTCTCAGGAAGAACGGCCAGCTCGAAGAAGTGACGTGGCAGGAGGCGTATGAGTTCATCGCCTCACGTCTGAAGGAGATCAAGGGCGCCTCCGGTCCCGACTCGATCGCCTTTCTGAACTCTCCGCGTTGCTGCAACGAAGAGAGCTACCTTCTTCAGAAGCTTGCGCGCAGCGTCATCGGCACCAACAACGTGGACCATGGCGCCGGCGTGTACAGCAACAACTCGGTCAACGTCCTTCTGGACATGCTGGGTGTTGCCGCCGCCACCAACTCCATCGACGACCTGGAGCAGAGCGACCTGATCATCGTCGACGGCGTTGACCTTGCCCGTCAGCTTCCCACCGTAGCGGGCACGGTGCTGCGCGCCAGACTCAGCGGCGCCAAGCTGGTGGTCATCGGCGAGCGTCGTCAGCGTGTTGCCGAGAACGCCGACTGGTTTCTGCAGATCAACCCGGGCACGGAAGCCGTTCTCTACGGCGCCATGGCCAAACTGATCGTGGACCACGGCCTGATGGACCTTGCCTTCATCAAGGCCAACTGTTCTGACTACGATGCCTTTCTGGCCCAGGCCAAGCAGTACGACCTGATCGCCGCCGCCCAGACCTGCGGCGTTCCTGCCGAACAGATCGAAGCCGTAGCCGTAGCCTACGCCAAATCAAAATCCTCGGCCATCCTGTACTCCACCGGCGCCGAGACCCGTGACTCCGACTCCATCAGGGCGGCCGTCAACCTGGCGCTTCTGGCCGGCCAGATCGGCAAAGTCGGCTCTGGCATCTTCCCGCTGGCCGAACACAACAACCTTCAGGGCACCTGCGACATGGGCATGCTTCCCGACCGCCTTCCCGGCTACCGTCCGCTCTCCGCGGGGAGCGAGCTTGAAAGCGTGTATGGCGCCAAGCTTCCGGCTACCCCCGGCGTAACGGCCGCAGCCGTGCTGAAAGACCGTGCCAAGGGTAAAATCAAGGCGGTCTGGCTGGACCGTTACGACCCGGTCAACACCGCCGCCCTGGGCAGCGCCGCCAAGGCTTTGGAAGAGTGCGAGCTGGTCATCGTCCAGCACCTGTTTTTGACTGAAACCGCCAAACTGGCCGACGTCGTCCTTCCCACCACCGCCTTCGGTGAAGAGACGGTCAGCTTCACCAGCACCGAGCGTCGCATCCAGCTCGCCCGCCAGGCCGTTCCTGCGCCTCAGGGGATCACCCCTGCCTGGCAGCAGATCGCCCAGGTGGCCAAGGCACTGGGAAGTGACTGGAACTATGCCGACGCGGCAGCGGTCATGGCCGAGATCGGCCGGGCCGTACCTTCCTACAGCGCCGCCGACTACGACAGCCTGGGTGTTGAATTCGGCCGTCAGTGGCCCTGCACCAAGGACGCGCCCCACGGCACGCCGATCCTGTTTAGCGGCGGTTCCGGCAGCTTCAAATTTGTACCGGTCGCCAAGCCTTCGGCTCCCGCCGCCTTAAGCACGGACTTCCCCTTCACCCTGGTACTGGGCAACTCCAGCTACTACTGGAACCAGAACGTCCTCATCGCCCACAGCGAGATCTTAAAGCGTGAATACCGGGTAATGCTCCTGGACTATCCGCAAGGGTTCGTCGAGATCAATGCTGACGACGCCAAGGAGATGAAGATCCGGGACAAGCAGAAGATCAAACTCTGCGGCGGCTCCGGCTGCGCCGTAACCGTTGCCCGCGTCACCCCCGAGGTCAAGCGGGGCACGGTATTTGTACCCTACCAGGAGCTGAGCCAGATGCAGGCGATGCGCGGTGCGGATGACGCCCGGTTCCTGGCTGTTCGTGTAGAAACGGAGGTCGCATGAAAGCACGTATCTTGAGCCGCGCCGATGTGCTGAACGTAATCGATCAGCTGCGCGGACAGGGCTTTGAGGTCCTGGCCCCCTTCCTCGGTCGCGGTAGCGACAGCGCCTTTGACGTAGTCACCGACGCCAACCGGGACCAGGTCCAGTTGCACGTTCCCAACCCCTACTATCCGGCCAAACGGTTCGTGTTCCCGCACATGGAACGGACCATGAAGATTCACGAAGACAAATCCAAGAACAGCCTGAGCTTCGAGCCCACCGTGGACGCTCCCAAGCGCGCCCTGTTCGGCGTGCGCTCCTGCGACGTGCGTGGCATCTACCACCTGGACCGCTTCTTCCTGGGGCGTGACTTCAAGGATGGCTACCACGAGGCGAAACGGAACAACCTGTTCATCGTCAACTTCGCCTGCACGGACAAGGACCTGGACATAGGCAAGCAGTGCTTCTGCCTGTGCACCGACTCCGGCCCTGCCGCCCGTGAGAACTTCGACCTTCAGCTCATGGACCTGGGCAACGACGAATACATGGCCGTAGCCGGCAGTCCGGCGGGCGAGGCACTGTTTGCGGCCCCCTTCTACAAGAAGTGCACGGCTGGCCACGTAACGAAACGGGCCGAAGTGCTGGAAGCGGCCCGCACAGAGCTGAAAGACGCCACCACCTGGTTCTCCGGTGCCGTACGCTACGTCACCGGCAACCGGGTAAGCAACAAGACCTGGACCGAGATCGGCAACCGCTGTGTCGAATGCGGTGGCTGCACCTTTGTCTGCCCCGCCTGCACCTGTTTCACCGTCACCGACCGTAAGATCGGTCCGACGGAGATCGAGCGCTTGAAAGTGTGGGACGCCTGCGCCTTCAGCGGCTTTACGAGAATGGCCGGTGGCCACAACCCGCGCCAGGCCGTGCATGACCGTCGCAACCGTCGTTTCTTCCGGAAACTGCACCACTACTTCATCCAGCGCGAGCTGTCGGTCGCCTGTATCGGCTGCGGTCGCTGCGCCGTGGTCTGCCACGGCGACATAGGAATGCCGAGCGTCGTGGAAATGATCCGCCGCGCCACAACGGAGAGTGACAAGCAATGAACCAATCACCCGCTGATAACATCTATCTGCCGAAGGTCGCCATCGTCGACGCCTTGAACGACGAGATCCCGGAAGTCAAAACGGTTCATTGGCACCTGGAGAACCCCGAGGATCAGAAACAGTTTCTTTCGACCTTCGGTCCTGGCATGTTCTGCCTGGTCACCATCCCGGGCAAGGGCGAATTCACCCTCTCGCTTCCGCCTTCTCCCACTGAAGGTAAAGTCTTCTTCACCTTGAGAAGGGTAGGGGTCTGCTCCAACGCCTTCCAGGAGTACAAGCCGGGCGACCGTTTCGCGCTGAGAGGTCCCTTTGGCAACGGCTTCCCCATGGAATCGTACTACGGCAAGAACATCGTCGTCGTCGCCGGCGGTATCGGCCTGATCCCGCTGCGTTCCACCATCGTCTATATCCTTGCCAACCGTGACAAGTTCAAGAGCGTGCAGATCTTCTACGGCGCCAAGAACCCCGAGACGCTGATGTACGCCGAAGACCTGAAGGTCTGGGAGAAGGGTGGGGCGGAATTCTATCTCACCGTTGACAGCGCCAGCCCCGGTTACACCGGTAACGTGGGCGTGGTCGGCTCCCTGTTCAAGAAACCTGGCGTCACGGTGAACGTGGACAACACGGTAGCGTTCGTGTGCGGTCCGCCGATCATGTTCCGCTTCGTCATCAAGGACCTCCTGGACCTTGGCTTCAAGGAGAGCAACATCGTCTCGACCCTGGAGCGCTACATGAAATGCGGCGTTGGCAAATGCGGCCACTGCTGCGTGGGTGTCTCCTACGTCTGCGTCGACGGCCCGGTATTTACCTACGAACAGCTGAAAACGCTCGGGGAAGATATCTAACGTTTCCCGACTACGAGTGCATGGCTTTGGGCCATTCGCAGAGGTGCAATAATGACTCCTGAACAAGCAGTACTCTTATCGATCGGCATCTGCGCCGCCGGTGCCGTAGTGACGCTTTTGCTCTCCATGAGCAAGAGCCTGTCCGGCTGGCTTTCCTTCCTGACCATGGTTGCCAGCGGTGTCTTGATCGTGCCGCGGGCGGTGCAGGTACTGACCAGCGGTCCTGCCAACCCGCACCATCCCGAGGCATTTTACACCCTGGGTGGTCACACGCTGCGCCTGTACGTTGACGGCCTGAGCTCCATCTTTTTGCTTCTTGCGGTGCTGATCGGGGTCTGTGCGGCCCTGTACTCCATCGTCCATGTGGAGAAATTCCCCACCAAGAGCGCGGCGATGTATCATCCGTTCCTGCTTCTGTTCGTGGGCGGCATGTACGGCATCCTCTCCATCACCGACACCATGTGGTTCTTCTGCGCCTTCTGGCAGCTGATGACCATCCCCAGCTTCATCCTGATGCTGTTCGAGAGTGAGAAGCCCGGCATCAAGGGCGCTGCCTTCAAGTACCTTGTCTTCATGGAAGCCGCCATGGTAGCCGCCATGGCCGGCGCCGCCATGATTGCCGGCGGCCCGGCCGAGCCTGGCCTTGCCTACGACTTCGACGTTCTTTCCGAAGGCATCCCGGCTCTGGTCGCCACCAACCCGGGTGCGCTCACTGGCTGCCTGGCCCTGTTCCTTGTTGGCTTCGGCATTAAAGTCGGCATGTGGCCCTTCGGTCAGCTGTGGGTACCCGACGCCTATGCCGCTGCTCCGTCCCCGGTAACCGCTCTCATCTCCGGCGTCATGAGCAAGACCGGCGTCTACGGCCTGATGAGGACCTTCCTGTGGCTGGTACCGGCCGACGTGCTTGGCCAGTACGACATGAGCAGGTGGGGCATGGCCCTGGCCATCCTGGGCACCATCACCCTGTTCACCGGCACCATGCAGGGTATGAAACAGGACGACACCAAACGGCTCCTGGCCTTCAGCTCCGTCGGTCAGCTGGGCTATATCATCCTTGCCCTTGGCGCCTGCGTCGCCCTGGTCCCCTCCGGTGACAACAGACTGCTTGCTCTGGCTGCCATCGCCTTCTGCGGCGGCCTGCTTCACGCCATCAACCACGGCATCTTCAAGGGTCTTCTGTTCTTCAGCGCCGGCTCCCTGTACCAGGCAACCGGCACCCAGGACTTAAACAAAATGGGCGGCCTGTGGAAGTACATGCCGGTCACCGGCTTTGCCGTCCTGATCGCCTCCTTCGGCATCGCCGGTGTACCGCTGTTAAACGGCTTTGTCAGCAAATGGAGCATCTACGTCGCCACCATCCAGGGGAGCACGAGCGCCAAATACCTTGCCGTCTGCGCCATCATCGCCATCCTCACCAGCGCCATGACGCTTGCCATGTACATCAAATTCTTCGGCGTCGCCTTTTTGTCCCGCCAGAGCACGGTGGTCAAACAGCAGGCCGCCAAGCAGGGGAATCTTGAAGTGGGCATGACCCAGCAGCTTCCGCAGCTGATCATGGCGCTTCTGTGCATCGTCATCGGCCTTGCCCCCGGCGCCGTGTACCAGGTTCTGGGCCAGGTGCTTAACACCAGCCGCCAGGGCTTTGCCGAGAAACTGGCCGACGCCAACACCATGTCCGCCGGCGCCACCACGGGTCTCTTCGCCATCGGCGGCGGCGCCCTGTACGTGCCGATCGTTATCGCTATCGTCCTGGCAGTAGCCTTCGTCATCGTGTACACCTTCTCCAAGCAGGGCGGTTCCACCCGCAAGAGCGGCGACGCCTGGCTGTGCGGGTATGCCCGCGAAGAAGAGTGCTATCGTTATGCCGCCTCCAACTTCTACGGTGAAATCAAGCGCTGCTTCGGGTGGCTCGGCGGCAATCCGCGTCCCCAGACACGCATCAAGGAAGACTAACCATGGTAAGTAAAAAGCTCCAGCAACTGAAAGACAAATTCGGCTCCGCCATCCAGCAGGCCGACGTAGTCAACGACATGCGTCTGTTGGTCTACATCGACCCGGCCAGCGTCAAACCGATCTGCCAGTACATCTTCCGCGACATGGATGCCCGCTACGTCATCAGCATAGGCTCTGACGACCGTCCGTACAGCGGCAAATTCCTTGTCTTCCACCAGTTCGCCTTTGACAAGGAAAAGATCCTGTTCAGCATCATCTGCCAGCTTCCGGGTGAGAACCCGCGCATCGACAGCATCTCCGGGATCATTCCCGCTGCCAACTGGGCCGAGCGCGAACTCAAGGACCTGTTGGGCATCGAGCCTGTGGGTCACCCCTATCCGAAGCGGCTGGTTCTTCCCGACGCCTGGCCCGATGGTCACCATCCCTTACGGAAAGACTTTGCCTGGAACAAGATTCCGGAAGGGTACGACGAAGAGCGCGAGTTCGACTTCGACGAGACCCCTCCCGGGTGCACCGCCGTCCCCTTCGGCCCGTTCCATCCGACGCTTGACGAGCCCGAGCACTTCCGCCTCTACGTGGATGGCGAATTCGTGCGTGGCTGCGAATACCGCGGCTTCATGGTCCACCGGGGCATCGAGAAGCTGTCCGAATCGGTACTTGGCTACAACGACGTGCCCATGATGGCCGAGCGCATCTGCGGCATCTGCGGCTGCGTGCACAGCCTGGCTTTCTGTCAGGCCGTAGAGAACGGGGCCGGGGTCATCGTTCCTCCGCGGGCCGAATTCATCCGCACCATCATGCTTGAGATCGAGCGTCTGCACAGCCATCCCATGTGGGTCGGCCTTGCCTGCCACCTGGTGGGCTTCGACACCCTGTTCATGCAGGCCTGGCGCATCCGTGAACCGATCATGTGGTTGGCCGAGAAGATCACCGGCAACCGCAAGACCTACGGCCTTGGCATCATCGGTGGCGTTCGCTGGGACTTCACGCCTGAGCTGATCGCCGAGACCCGCGCCGTCCTTGACAAGCTGGAGAGCGAATGGCGTCAGGTCGTCGCCGCCGTCAGCAAGGACAAGAACATCATGGCCCGTACCAGCGGCGTCGGCATGGCCGACAAGGCGCTGTGCAAAGAGATGGGCCTGGTAGGTCCGGTCGCCCGTGGGGGCGGCGTTGACATCGACGCCCGTCGTGATCACCCCTACGCCGCCTACGACCGGGTGGACTTCAAAGTCATCACCCACAACACCGCCGACGTCTGGGGCCGTGTGGTGGTGCGCATGCTGGAAGTCTTCGAATCGATCAACATCATCCGCCAGTGCTTTGACAAGATGCCGCAGGGCCCGCTGGTAGCGGACATCACCACGGAGCTTCCTGCTGGCCGGGTTGGCTACACCTCCATCGAAGCCCCGCGCGGTGAGAGCCACCACTTCGCCATCACCGGTGACGACAACCGTCCTCGTCGCTGGCGTGCCCGAGCTCCGACCTATCAGAACCTGCAGGGTATCCCGGCCATGATCAAGGACCAGCGCATAGCCGACATGCAGATCTCCTTAGGTGGCATCGACCCGTGCATGTCCTGCACCGACCGCATGGAAACCATCGACATCAGGACCGGCGCACGCAAGAGCTGGACAAAAGCCGAACTTCTCTCGTTGTCCAGATCACGGAAAGGCTAGGAGGTAGTTGTGGAGAGTAACGTCATGAACATGATAGTGGGCGTCCTGGTAAACGTCATCCTGGTGTTAGCGCTCGCTCCGCTCTTTCAGGGCGTACTTCGAAAGGTAACGGCCCGTATCCAGTCGCGTCAGGGACCTCCGATCAACCAGCCCTACCTGGATATCCTGAAACTGTTGGGCAAGGACGACATCGAATCCGGTGAAGCCCCCGTGCTGCAGCGTTTCGCCGCCTATCTTCCCCTGGCGGTCATGCTGACCATCGCCTGCCTGGTGCCCATGGGCTTCAAGGCCCCGCTGTCCGGCTCCGGCGACGTTCTGCTTTTGATCCTGCTGATGACCCTTGCCGGCATCTGCACCCTGCTGGCCGGCCTGGCCTCCGGCTCCACCTACTCTCTGATCGGCATCAACCGCGAGATGATGTGCATGATCACCCTTGAGCCGCTGTTCGCCGTCGCCATCGTCATGGGCGCTCTGGCCAAGGGGAGTTTCAACCTGGACGAAGTGCTCTCCGGCTCGGTCTACGGCGCAAACGGCATGGCGCTGTCCGGCTTCGCCATGCTGGTGATCATGCTGCTGGCCTTCCAGGCCTTCGTGGGTCGTGCGCCCTTCGACATCTCCGAAGCTGAAACAGAGATCATGGAAGGGGCCATGGTGGAATACTCCGGTCCCAAACTGGCCCTGTTCCAGTACGCCAACATGGCCAAACTGGTGGTGTACAGCGCCCTGTTTGTCTCCCTGTTCGTCCCCTGGGGTTCCGGTCTGGCCGCTCCGATCAGCTTCATCCTGTTCTGGGTCAAGGTCTTCGCCATGGTGCTTCTGGTAACCACCATCGCCGCCACCCACGCCCGCTACCGCATCGACCAGGCCATCCGGTACTTCGCGATCATGCTGGCCGTATCCCTGGTAACCCTGGCCGCCGCCAGCTACGGCTTCTGATAGAGGTGAATGTATGTCCATACTGAGCAAACTGAAAGAGACCGCGATCTGCCTGAACGCCGGCCGGGTAACCATGCCGTACCCCTTTGAGTCCAAGCCCGTGCCCGAACGCTTCCGCGGCCGTCCGATCTGGGACCACGTCAAATGCATCGGCTGCGCCGGTTGCGCCAACAACTGCCCGTCCCGTGAGATCCTGATCAACGACATCTGCCAGGAGATCCGGATCCTGCACTACCTTGGCCGCCGCTGCACCTACTGCGGTCGCTGTGCCGACGTCTGCCCTGAAGACGCCATCACCATGAGCCACGAGTTCGAGAACGGCACCAACAAGATCACCGATCTTCAGCAGCGTCTGGAACTGTTCATGAGCACCTGCCAGCGCTGCGGCCGCTGCTTCAAGGGGCAGTCACCGCTGGAAGCGCTGAAGATGAAAGGGTACCGCGCGGACGACCTTGCCAACGACCGCTGGGTCTTCAAATCAACGGCCTACCTCCCCGGCCAGCCGATCCTCGAAGACCTCACCATAGAACTGGAGGGCTAACGCCGTCATGCTAAAGAATCTTTGCCAGAAAGTGTTCGGTCGTTCGCTGTGGGTTTACCACGCCAACAGCGGCGGGTGCAACGGCTGCGACATCGAAGTTTTGAACGTCCTCACCCCGTACTATGACGTAGAGCGTTTCGGGATCAAACTGGTTGGTTCCCCCCGTCACGCCGACGTCATGCTCTGCCAGGGGCCTGCCATGCGCTCCACCGGCAAGGCACTCCAGCGCGCCTACGCCGCCATGCCCGGCCCCAAGCTTGTGTTTGCCATCGGCTCCTGCGCCTGCGGCGGCGGCATCTGGCACGACAGCTACGCCGTGCACGGCCCGGTGGAGAAACTGATCCCGGTCAACTACTACGTTCCCGGCTGCCCTCCGCGTCCTGAAGCCATCATCTGGGGCGTAGCCGTAGCCGCGGGGCTTGTGGACAAGAAGACCGCGCCGGTGGAATTCAAACAGGTAAGCGACTTCCCCATGCCGCGGTACCATCCCGAAGACCTCAGAGGCTCGGGTGACCTGGTGATCTACGAGAAGATGCAGAAGATCTGACCGGAACGTTACATCCCGGAACACACGCCCCCTTGCGTATCGATCGGCAGCACACGATACACAAGGGGGTTCGTGTTTTAGCGGCTACGCGATTGAAGGTGGTTCGGACGTGCCTGCTTTAAAAAGTGCTTTAGCTCAGGCGTAAAATGTGAGACTATCAGCCACTGAAACGTCGCAACCGGTCTATGCGGTGCGTAACGGAAGCAGTACCCTGACAGCGAGGATTGTTGATGCATGAGTTGACCATTATGAAGAACGTGGTGTCGATCTGTGAGCAGAATGCTGCCGGGAGTCGGGTGACGTCCGTAACCCTGGACGTGGGTGAACTGTCCGGCATCGTCCCCGGCGCCCTCGAATTCTGCTTCGATTCATGCACCAAGGGTACCCTTCTGGAGGGTGCCAGCCTGAAAATTATTATCATCGAACCCCAGGTTCGCTGCAACGGCTGCAAGGCTCTGTTCGGCGCCCGGGCTTATCACGACTCATGCCCCGAATGTGGTGGTTTCGATATCGAGATTCTCTTTGGTGAGGAACTTCGGGTAAAAGAACTGGAGGTAGTGTAGCGTTATGTGTACGACATGCGGTTGCCCCACCGTGGGAGAACATTCCCACGACCATGACCATGGTCACGATCATAGCCATGACCATACCCATACCCATGATGACCATCACCACGGAGATGGGCATCACCATCATCACGAACACCCTACGCCTTCTCAGGCCGGGCAGACGCGCACGATCAGCGTGGAGACGGATATCCTGGATCGCAACAACCGCCTGGCGGCGACCAACCGCCTGCTGTTCGCCAGTCAGGGGATCTTTACCCTCAACTTGGTCAGTTCACCCGGTTCCGGAAAAACGACCCTTCTGGAGCGCACCCTCAGGGAATTGGGCGGAAAAGTGCGCTGCGCCGTGATCGAGGGGGATCAGCAGACCGATAACGATGCGCAACGGATCGCAGCCACCGGCGTGCAGGTTAAGCAGATCAATACCGGTGCCGGTTGCCATCTGGATGCCCACATGATCCTGCACGCCGCCGCTGACTTCGATCTTGCCAGCTTGGATCTGCTGTTTATCGAAAACGTGGGCAACCTGGTTTGCCCCGCCTCCTTCGATCTGGGTGAGAATCACAAGGTGGCTGTTCTCTCCGTTACCGAGGGGGAGGACAAGCCGCTCAAATATCCGCACATGTTCCATGCCGCCGATGTCATGATCCTCAACAAGATCGATCTGCTTCCCCATCTGACCTTTGAAGTGGATAAATGCCGCGAAATGGCTCTCAGGGTCAATCCGAACATCACCATCATCGAAGTTTCCGCCCAGACCGGGGAGGGGATGGATCGATGGTACGCATGGCTCTCCCAGGGGATGGCAGACGCTCGATCGAAAAAGGCCTGAGCAGCGAACGAAAGCGAGTGATGTTTGTGTCCAACGGTCCGGTTGAGAGGATCAGGGTCGAGGTCGAAGGGATTGTGCAGGGCGTTGGGTTTCGCCCGTTTATCTACCGATTGGCCGCACGCTACGGTATCAGCGGATGGGTACGGAATACCCCGGCTGGAGTGCTCCTGGAAGGGGAGGGGGAACGGTCGCACCTGTCCGCCTTTCTGCGTGACATAAGCGCGCAGGCACCGCCTCTGGCCGCCATAAGTTCCGTCCACAGCGAGACGATCTCCGTTACAGGGGAGGGGGGGTTTTCAATACTCCCCAGCAGCGGTGGGGAGAACAGTGCCCAGATATCACCTGACTGCGACGTCTGCGAAGACTGCTTAAGGGAACTCTTCGACCCCCGCGACCGCCGCTACCTCTATCCGTTCATCAACTGCACCAACTGCGGTCCCCGCTACTCCATCATCACCGCCATACCCTACGACCGCCGTTTCACCACCATGGAACGGTTCGCCATGTGCGCCGACTGCCGTGCCGAGTACGAAGACCCCGCCAACCGCCGTTTCCATGCCCAACCCAATGCCTGTCCGGTCTGCGGCCCGCGCATCGCGCTGCTCGACAGTTCTGGCCGTGAGGTGATGCAGGGTGGAGGTGGTCGTGGTCACGACGTTCTGCTTGCCGCTGTCAACCTTCTGCAGCGTGGTGGGGTCCTGGCTGTCAAGGGAATCGGCGGTTATCATCTGGCGGTGGACGCATGCAATGAAGAAGCTGTGGCGAACCTGCGTCGGCGAAAGCAGCGTGATGAAAAGCCATTCGCCATAATGGCCCCTGACCTGGCTCGAATCGACTCCTTTGCCCGTTGCAGCGAAACGGAGCAGCGCCTCCTGGGCGGTCCGGAGCGACCCATCGTGCTCCTGCCCAAGCGGGAAGCCACTCCCATTGCGTCGTTGGTTGCGCCCGACAACGGTTATTTTGGTGTGATGCTCCCCTCCACGCCGTTGCACCATCTCCTGCTCAGGAACAACTTCATCGCCCTCGTCATGACCAGCGGCAATCAGTCGGATGAACCCATAGCCTATCGGGATAGCGAGGCACGTGAACAGCTTGCCGGCATCGCCGACCTGTTCCTCGCTCACGACAGGGAGATCCACGTACGCAGCGACGACTCGATCATCAGGGTGTTTCACGGCAGCCCACTTTTCCTGCGCCGCTCCCGGGGCTATGTGCCGCGGGGGATCAGGCTGCCGGCGGAGCAGCCATCCGTTCTGGCGGTGGGTGGAGAACTCAAGGCAACGGTCTGCCTCACCCGCAACGACCGGGCGTTCCTGAGCCAGCACATCGGCGACCTGAAGAACAGCGCCACGCTTCGCTCCCTGGAGGAGTGCGTCGCCCATCTGGAGAAGATTCTGGAGATACGCCCGGCCCTGGTGGCCCATGATCTGCACCCCGACTACCTCTCCACCGCCTATGCCGTTGATCTGCCGGATCTGCCCCGGGTCGCCGTTCAGCACCACCATGCCCACATGGCCTCCTGTATGGCGGAAAACAGCCTGGAGGGAGAAGCCATCGGCGTCATCTTTGACGGCACCGGCTACGGGTTGGACGGTACTGTCTGGGGAGGGGAGTTTCTCGTGGGCGGCTACCGGGAGTTCCGGCGCCAGGGCCACATGCGCCTGGTTGCCCTGCCGGGGGGAGACGCGGCGGTGCGCGAGCCGTATCGCATGGCGCTTTCCTATCTCTTCGATGCCGGAGAGAGGGACTTCGCTGCCCTGCAACTTTCCTGCCTGGGGGATGTTTCCGCCCAGGAGCGGCACCTGCTGCAGAGAATGCTGGAGCGCGGCATCAACGCGCCGCTCACCTCCAGCTGCGGCCGGCTCTTTGATGCCGTCTCCGCCCTGCTGGACGTGAGAAGTAGGATAACCTACGAAGGACAGGCGGCCATCGAACTGGAAGCGCTGGCTGAATCAGCAGTGACCGACCGGGAGTACCCCTTTTCCGTCGAGGAGTTTGCTGGCAGGCTGATTCTCGATATGCGCCCCGCACTGGTTGAGCTACTGAAGGATCTGGCCCTTGGAGTACCCCGTGCCATCATGGCCCGCTGCTTTCATAACAGCATGGCCGCGGCAACGGCAGGCATGTGTGAACGGATTCGCTGCAGGAACGGCCTCAATCGCGTGGTCCTGTCGGGGGGTGTTTTTCAGAACAAACTGCTGGTAGAGGGGACACTCAACAGGCTTGCGGAGCTTGATTTTCAGGTGTTTACCCATCGCCTGGTTCCACCCGGTGACGGGGGGCTGGCCCTGGGGCAGGCGGTCATTGCGGGGTGCATGCGGAGGGAAGCGGAACGCTCGACTGAGCTGGAAATGCTCCGCTGAGTTGCGTGACCGGGAGGGACCAGGTCGGTCTCTTTCCTATTTTTGACGACAGGATATGGTGAACAGTTATGTGTCTGGCAATACCGATGCGGGTGTTAAGCATTGATGGCGATACCATCGTGGCCGAGATCGACGGGGTCAAGCGTGAGGCAAGCCTTATGATCATTGGCGAGGAGATCGGGGTGGGAGACTATGTGGTCGTCCATGCAGGTTTCGTCATTTCCAGGATGGATGAGAAGGAGGCGCTGATCACCCTGGAGTTGATGAAAGAGATGAAACCCGAGTCCGCAACAGCTTCGGCCTGAGTCGCTGATCACGGGGTGTCTGCTTTGGGAACCGGCCGGCTGGTTGGTCCAGCGCAGGAAGATATGAGGTTGTCATGAATTATATGGATGAATTCCGCGACCGGGATGTGGTTCTCGGCTACGCGGCACAAATCAGGAAGCTGTCTGAGCAGCGCCCGGAACCGATGGCTTTCATGGAGGTCTGCGGCACCCACACCATGTCCATCTACCAGTACGGCATCCGCAGCCTGCTTCCGGAAGGGGTGCGGCTCATCTCGGGGCCCGGCTGTCCGGTCTGCGTCACCCCCAACCGCTACATCGACCGGGCAATAGCCATTAGCCGTCTTTCCGACACCATCATCACCACCTTCGGTGACATGCTGCGGGTTCCCGGTTCCAGTTCGTCACTGATGGAGGAGCGCGCCAGGGGCGCGGATGTCAGGATTGTCTACTCGCCGCTGGACGCTGTGGCCATCGCCAGGAAGAATCCCTGTAAAAGGGTCGTCTTTCTGGGGGTCGGCTTCGAGACAACGGCGCCCGCCATTGCCGCCAGCATCCTGGCCGCCACTGGGGACGGGCTTGCCAACTATCTGGTGCTGGCGGCCCACAAGACCATTCCCTTGCCCATGGAGCTACTCTCCAGCGACCCGGAACTGAAGATCGACGGCTATATCTGCCCCGCCCATGTGAGCGCCATCATCGGCGCCAACGCCTTCCGCGGACTGGCAGAGCAGCGCGGCGTTCCCTGCGTTGTGACCGGTTTCGAGCCGGCCGATGTCATGCAGGGAGTGGAGATGCTGGTACGGCAGGTGGTGGAGGGGAAAAGCCGGGTGGAAAACCAGTACAGCAGGGTGGTGACCTGGGAAGGTAACTGCAAGGCCCAGTCTGTGCTGGCCCAGGTGTTCAGCGTCTGTGATGCCGAGTGGCGCGGGATCGGCGTCATTCCGGGCAGTGGCCTGGAAATCGCAGCCGACTATGCCGCCTATGACGCGGAAAAAGTCCTGCCGGTTTCCGTGGAGGAGACCCGGGAGCACCAAGGGTGCCGCTGCGGCGATATCCTCAGGGGGAAGGTGTCTCCCTTCGACTGTCCCCTCTTCGACCGAGCCTGCACCCCGGAATCACCCGTTGGGGCCTGCATGGTGTCCAGCGAAGGGACCTGCGCCGCGGCGTACAAGTACGGCAGATAGGCGAAAACTATTTTTAGTTCCGGCCTGGCCGGATCAGGAGCGATACGTGGACAACGACCTCATTCTACTGGGTCACGGCAGCGGCGGGAAACTCTCCCACCAGCTGCTCTCGGACCTTGTCATCCCCACCCTGTCGGGCATACCGCCCGCGGGTCAGAACGACGCGGCGGTGGTGACCCATAATGGACAGCGCTTCGCCTTTACCACCGATTCCTACGTGGTTGATCCGCTCTTCTTCCCGGGTGGCAATATCGGCTGCCTGGCGGTGAACGGTACGATCAACGACCTCGCCATGATGGGGGCGCGACCGCTCTACATGAGTGTGGGGCTGATCATGGAGGAAGGGTTCAGCAGGGCAGAGCTGAAGGAGATCCTGGACTCCATGCGCGCCGCCGCGGACGGGGCGGGGGTGGCTATCGTGACCGGTGATACCAAGGTTGTTCCCCGGGGGAAGGCAGACCGGATATTCATCAATACCTCCGGCGTGGGGGTCATCGAGCATGATCTGGCCATTGGCGGCAACTGTGCCCGGCCTGGCGACCGGGTGCTGATCAACGGCGCCATCGGTGACCACGGCATTGCGGTCATGGCCAAGAGGGAGGGGCTCGACCTGGAGAGCGACATCAGGAGCGACTGCGCGGCGCTCAACGGTCTGGTGGAGGAGATCCTCAAGGAGGGAGACGCGGTGCATGTCCTGCGCGATCCGACCCGCGGCGGGGTTGCCACCACCCTCAAGGAGATCGCCCTCCAGTCCCGGGTCGGCATCACCCTGCAGGAAAGAGCGCTTCCCTACAACGGCGCGGTCAAGGGGGTCTGCGCCATACTCGGCCTGGATCCGCTCTACGTGGCCAACGAGGGGAAAATCCTGGTGGTGGCAGCGCCCCAGGCGGCGGACGCCCTGCTTGAGCGGATGCGCTCCCATCCCCTGGGGCGCGAAGCCGCCATCATCGGCGAGGTGACCGGCGAGGACGACCGCGGGCGCCTGGAGATCGACACGGTGTCGGGGGGGACCCGGGCGGTTGAGATGCTGGCCGGCGAACAGCTCCCCCGCATCTGCTGATCCGTGGCGATGGGTGCGGGGCCAAGTCGTCCCGCACATGTGGTATAACCATGCCGTGTGGTAGCGTTTGTATCCGAATGCCGAATCCAGCTTGAAACAGCCCAGAGGGAGGTGAGTCCGCACATGTCAACCGCGAACAGGCCGTGCGCCATACCCGCCGCGCTGATGCCGGAGGACCCTGGAGCCTGGCGGGGGATGAAGGGGCGACTGTTCGACCTGCTCCGCTTCTGCTATCTTGTCAGGGCCGGTTTCTCCCTGCACCAGGGGGCGTTGCGCGCGGCTGCCCTCACCTATACCACCATGCTCTCGCTTGTTCCCGTACTTGCCATTGCCTTTGCCGTCCTCAAGGGGCTGGGCGCCCAGAATACCCTTGAGCCGGTTCTACAGAGGTTTGCCGGCGACTCCCAGGAAACCATCTCCCGCATCGTTGCCTACGTCAACAACACCAACTTCAAATCAATCGGAGCAATCGGACTGCTGGTTCTGGTGATGACGGTCATTTCTCTTTTGGGAAACATCGAAATGGCCTTCAATACCATCTGGGGAGTCCGGGAGACACGTTCGCTGCAGCGACGCTTCAGTGACTATCTCAGCGTGGTCGTGGTCGGGCCGATCCTGATCCTGGTGGCCACCAGCATGACCACTTCCCTGCAGAACCAGTGGGTCGTCAAGTGGCTGCTGCTGCATGAGTATCTTGGCGAGGCGGTCCTGTCCGTCTTCAGGCTGTCCCCCTACGTCAGCGTTTGGATCGCCCTGGTGTTCCTCTATATCTACATTCCCAATACCAGGGTGCGCTTCCGCTCGGCCCTTTTGGGGGGGATTCTGGCAGGAACCGCATGGCAGATGGCCCAGTGGGCGTACTTTCATTTTCAGGTCGGCGTTGCCAATTACAACGCCATCTACGGCACCCTGGCCGCATTGCCGGTGTTCCTGGTCTGGGTATACACCAGCTGGCTGATCGTGCTGCTGGGGCTGGAGATCGTCTGCATCCACCAGCGCCGGAGACATGTCGCTGTCTGCTCCCGTAGCGACGCGCCCAGCCCGGCCGCCCATGAGGAGCGCGCTCTTGCCCTCTTGCTCCAGGTCTGCCGCCACTTCCGCGAGAACGGCCCGCCGCCCGGGGCGGAGCGTCTGGCAAACGAACTGGCCCTGGGGCAGGATCAGGTGGAGGAGGGGCTCGAGGCCCTGGACAGGCTGGGGTATCTGGTTCAGGCCGCTGGCAGCGAGCCGGGCTGGCTGCCAGCACGGGAACCAGCCGACATGAAGGTGAACGCTCTTCTGGCCGGGTTGCGGGGCAGTGCCGCATCAGATGACGCATCTCCTGGCGCCATGGTGCTGGCGGCGGACATCATCCGCCGCGACGCGGAAAGCAGCCGGCTGTCACTGGAGGCCCTGACGCTGCACGATCTGCTGGAAACCCGGGAGCGCGGGACGGACGTTGCGACTTAAATGACCCAGTGGCGGGGTGGGGGGCCGGTTGACAAGAGTCGGTGCTCTGGCTAGGCGGGCGGGAGTATCCTGCTCCGTCTCACGCAGGGTCGGTAGAGGGGGGTGGGGTCAGCTTTTGCTCCTGCTTCGGGGATTGCCGCGTCAGCTCCAGGTGGGTCAGGTACAGCCGCAGATGAAATTCCAGCCGCTGGTAGGCCGGCTCCATGTATTCGCACAGTTTGTAGAAGGCCCGATTATGTTCCTTCTCCCGTAGATGCGCCAGCTCATGCACGACGATCATCCTGAGAAAATCCGCCGGAGCATCCCTGAACAGCGAGGCGACCCGGATTTCATGCTTTGACTTGAGCTTTGCCCCCTGGACCCTGGACACGAAGGTGTGGCAGCCCAGTGCGTTCTGGATTACCTGGATTTTTCCGTCGTAGATCACCCTGCTCAACGGTTGCGTGCTGCGCAGGAACTCGTTTTTCAGCGCAACGGCATAATCGTAGAGCGCCCTGTCGGTCCTGATGTCATGTGCCGCCGGATAGGTCTGGTTCAGGAAGCCGGCCAGCCTGTTTTCCGCGATCAGTCTGTTCACCTGGCTGGTGACCTGCTGCGGATACCCCGCAAGATAGTTCAGTTGCCGCATCTCTCCGCTCTCTTTTTCCTTATTTTTTTCGGCCCCATATTCTCCGATCTGAAAGCGGAATACAACTCCCTTCATGCGGTCTTCCGCACGTGGTCCGGCGACCGGCGCAAACAGGGGCGATCGGTGTCATGGCGCGCACCTGCCGTGCCGGTGATGCTGCCGGATCAGCCCTTGAACAGCAGGTAGATCAGATTGATCGGGCAGCCTGGTTCCGGCTCTCTGCTCAAGGCAAACACCACAGCCACGAGGGTGATCAGTGTGAGGGTGATATAAAATGCCAACCTGGATGTTTTCATGCTCTCCTCCCGGGTACTGTCCTGGCTTAAGTGTATCACGCCCCTTGCATGGCGGGTGGAACGGTTGCCGGAGTTCAGCCCTGTATTGACGCATTCGGTTGTTCCGACTGCACCCTTTCCGGTGTGTCGCTAAGGGTGTGCATGTGTTGCAAAAAAGATACAGATTCGGTGCGGGATGGAGAAATCTTCTTGACCGGAGGTCTATTTTTCTTTACAAATATCAGGTTTACATCGTGATATGTTGCCGCTGTTTCCCGAACGCAACAGTTTCGCGAGAGCGAGAGGAGACCTGAAACGTATGAAAGCCATCATTCTCTCCGCGGGTCAGGGCAAGCGTCTGCTTCCCCTGACCGCCGAGCGACCCAAGTGCGCCGTTGCCATTCATGGCCAGTCGATGATCGAATGGCAGGTCGATGAACTGCTCAAATGCGGTGTCAAAGACATCAGTGTCGTGCTCGGCTATGCAGCTGATACTGTGGAAGCACTCTTGGAAGAGCGCTATGGCAGGGGCGTTATCCGCACCCTGTTCAACCCGTTTTACGCGGTGGCCGATAACCTGGGCAGCTGCTGGATCGCCCGCTCGGAAATGACCGATGATTTCATCCTGCTCAACGGCGACACGATGTTCCGGGCTGCGGTGCTTGAAAAACTGCTCGCCTCGGCGCCCCGTCCGATCACGGTGACCGTTGATCGCAAGGACACGTACGATGGCGATGATATGAAGGTGATTCTGGACGGCGAGCGTCTGGTGCGCATCGGCAAGAATCTGCTCGTCGACCAGGTTGACGCCGAATCCATCGGCATGCTGCTGTTCCGCGGGGAAGGGGCCGACCTGTTCCGGCGCACCGTGGAGCAGCTCCTGCGCGACCAGGTCTCCCTGAAGCGCTGGTATCTGTCCGTGATCGACGAGTTGGCGCAGCAGACGCCGGTCTGGACCTGCTGCATCGAGGGGCTGGCATGGGGCGAGGTCGACTGTCCCGAGGATTTGAAACGTGCCGAGGAAGTGGTGCGCGGCATCGCCGGATGAGTCTGGAGGTGGCGATGGCGGGAAATAACGGCCAGCCGCCGCTGGAGATCGTGGCGGTGCGGGGCAATGAAGAACTGCGCAGCTTCCTGCGCGTGCCCTGGTCCCTGTACGCGGACGATCCCAACTGGGTTCCGCCGTTGCTTCTCGAGCGCCGGGAGCACCTGTCGAAACGCAACCCCTATTTCCGGCACGCGACCTATCAATCCTGGATCGCCCGGCGCGGCACGCGGACCGTGGGGCGCATCAGCGCGCAGGTTGACCATCTGCATCTGCGGCGTTACGACGACCGCACCGGCTTCTTCGGCATGATCGAGGCGGTGGATGACCGGGAACTCTTTCAGGCGCTGTTCGATGCCGCCCAGAACTGGCTGATGGAGCAGGGCATGCGCCGGGTCATGGGGCCGTTCAACCTCTCCATCAACGACGAGCTGGGGCTGTTGGTGGAAGGCTTTGATACGCCTCCCATGATCATGATGGGCCATAGCCTGCCGTACTATGCCGGCCGCATCGAAGAGCAGGGTTTCAGTGCGGCCCAGAATCTTCTGGCCTATCGCATCAGATGCGATTTCCCCGCGCCGCGCCACTTGGATGCTCTGACCGCTCGGGTCGCCGGCAGGGTGCGCCTGCGCACCCCCAGTCGCGAGACGTTCTCCGGGGACCTGGCGATCATCAAGGATCTCTTCGAGGATGCCTGGGCCAACAACTGGGGTTTCGTGCCCTTCACCGACGAGGAGTTTACCGAGCTGGGCAGGAACCTGAGACTCCTGGTGCCCCTGGACTACGTACGCATCGCCGAGGTTGACGGCGAACCGGCGGCCATGATGGTGCTCTTTCCCAACCTGAACGAGGCCATCAGGGATCTGGACGGCAGGCTGTTTCCCCTGGGCTGGCTGAAGCTGCTCTGGCGTCTCAAGGTCAGCGGCGTGAAGAGCGGCCGCGTGCCGCTGATGGGGGTGCGGCAACGCTTTCAGGGGGGGCGCCTGGGAGCCACCCTGGCCCTGATGATGATAACCTCCCTGCAGACCTCGGGCCTTGGCCGTGGCATGGAAGACGTGGAGATGTCCTGGATCCTGGAGGGCAACCGGGGGATGCGCAACATCATCGAGTCCATCGGCGGAAAGCCTTACAAGCGCTACCGCATCTACCAGAAAGAGCTGCAGGGGTGTTGACCAGGACATGAGCTGCTTTTCCGGAAAATTTGCCGCAATCGTTCTTGCCGGTGACCGCGGACCGGACGACCCGGTGGCCAGTGCATCGGGGGTCGGCTGCAAGGCCCTGGTGCCGGTGGCCGGACGTCCCATGGTTCTGCGTGTGCTGGATGCGCTGGATGCATCGCCGATTATCGGTCCGCGCATCCTCTGTGGCTGCTCGTCACGCCTCCTGGGGAGTTCGGCGGAGCTCGACGGTCTGGTGGCCGACGGAAGGGTCAGCTGGGTGGAGAACGAATCATCACCCAGCCTGAGCGCACGGGCAGCCTTGGCCTCTGTGCCGGCCGACCAGCCCGCCCTGGTGACCACGGCCGACCACGCCTTGCTGACTCCCCCCATGGTCGATCATTTCTGCGGCCGGGCGGCTGAAAGCGGCTGTGACGTTGTTGCCGGACTGGCCCGGGCTGACATGGTGATGGCCGCCTTTCCCGAGGGGCGACGGACCATAACCCGTCTGGCTGACGGAGGGTATTGCGGCTGCAACCTGTTCGCTTTTCTCACCCCCCGGGCCAGGAATGCCGCCATCTTCTGGAGGCGGGTGGAAGAGCAGCGCAAGCATCCGCTGAAGATCGTCAGGACACTGGGCCTCCTGTCCGTCCTGCGCTATCTGTGCGGACGTCTGACCCTGGAACAGGGATTGGACCGCTTCTCCGCCCTGATGGACGCCCGCGCCGGCGCGGTCTGGATGCCTGACGCGGAAGCGGCCGTGGATGTGGACAAGCTGGAAGACTTGCGGCTTGTGGAGAGCATCCTTGCCCGACAGGCTCAGAGGAAACAGCCATGAGTAATGCGACCCTCGAAAAATTCGGCTACCCCGACACCCTCATCCAGGCTGGCCCCTGCTGGAGCGTTCTGCTCCGGCCCGCCCAGGTAACCCTGGGCTCCCTGGTGCTGGTCTGCACGGAACCGGTCAGGGAATTCTCCGCGCTCAGCCAGCAGGCCTTTGCCGAACTGCGGGAGGTGAGCGGACACATCGAACGCTCGCTCAAGAGGGCCTTTGCCTATGACAAAATCAACTATCTGATGCTGATGATGGTCGACCCCGATGTTCATTTTCACGTCATTCCCCGCTATGCCGACGAACGCCTTTGTGGCGGGGCTGTATTCCTGGATCCGCACTGGCCCGGCCAGCCTGATCTGAGCTGTGCCAATGACGTGGGCGATGAAACCCGCCAGGCCATCAGGCAGCTCATACTCTCACACTGGGACTAACATCACTGCTCCCCCAAAGTATCCGATACTATGCATACACTCAAAAAGACACCCACTAATAACAGCATCGCCCTGCGCCGCGGCGACTTCAACAGCCTGCCCGAAGCTCTCGACTATGCCGCCGAAGGCAGGACCGGGTTCAATTTCTACTCCGGCAAGGGAAGCCTGGCAGTCACGCTTCCCTATTCCCAGATGCGTGACAGCGCCCGCTCCCTTGCCCGCAAGCTCGTGGGGCTCGGCCTGTCGCGGGGGGATCGCATGGCCCTGGTCGCCGAGACCGATGCTGATTTCGTGCGTTTCTTCTTCGCCTGCCAGTATGCCGGGTTGGTTCCCGTGCCTCTGCCCGCCGCGGTTCATCTGGGGGGGCGCCAGGCCATTATCGATAACCTGCGAAAACTGGTGGAGTCCTGCGGAGCTAGGGCCGCCATGTCTTCCCGCTCCTTCTTTGCCTTCCTGTCCAAGGCTGCCGAGGGGCTCGACCTGAAACACGTGGGGATACCCGACTGCTTCGACGCGCTTCCTGAGGCCGACCAGATGTTGCAGGCGCCGGACCCCGAGGATGTTGCCTATCTGCAGTACACTTCCGGCAGCACCCGCTTTCCCCGCGGCGTGGTGATCACCCAGAAGTCGATCATGGCCAACCTGGCCTGCATCATCAGCCATGGCCTAGCCGTCCAGCCGGGCGACCGGGCCACCTCGTGGCTCCCCTTCTACCACGATATGGGACTGGTCGGTTTCATGCTTGCCCCCATGGCCTGCCAGCTCTCCATCGATTACCTGAGCACCCGCGATTTCGCCATGCGGCCGCGCCTCTGGCCGGCGCTGATCTCCAAAAACCGGGCCACCATCTCCTACAGTCCAACCTTTGGCTACGCGCTGTGCGCGCGGCGTCTCCGGCCGGCCGAGATCGAACAGTACGATCTCAGTTCCTGGCGCATCGCCGGAACCGGGGCCGAGCCGATACGGGCGGATATCCTGGAGAACTTCGGCAAACTGCTGGCGCCGGCCGGTTTCAGTTCCACAGCCTATGTGGCCTCCTACGGCATGGCCGAGTGTTCCCTGGCAATCAGTTTCGCCCCCTTGGGCAGGGGGCTGGAGATCGACCGGATCGATGCCGAAGCGCTCACCAACAGCGGACGCGCCATTCCCCTTGAAGAGGGGGCCAGCGGGGCAGAGGTGAAGGAACTCGTCCTGTGCGGTTCGGTGATCCCCGGCCATGAGATCGAGATCCGCGACGAGCATGGCATGCCGCTCCCCGAACGGTGCTGCGGTGTGTTGCACGTGCGCGGTCCCAGCGTCATGCGCGAATACCTGGGAGCCCCGGAGACCACCCGGGAGGTGCTTTGCCCGGATGGGTGGCTCAATACGGGCGACCTGGCCTATCTGGCCGGGGGGCAGGTGGTCATCACCGGCCGCATGAAGGACCTGATCATCATCAATGGCCGCAATATCTGGCCCCAGGATATCGAATTCGTCGTCGAACAGTTGCCGGAAATCCGTTCCCGGGACGCTGCCGCCTTTTCCATTCCCGGCCAGGGAGGTGAGGAACAGGTGGTGCTGGTGGTGCAGTGCCGCCATTTTGACGAGACCGAGCGTTGCCGGCTGGTGGAGCTGCTCCGAGGCCGGGTCCGTGAGGAGTTCGGCGTCGACTGCCTGGTCGAGCTGGTTGCCCCCCATACCCTGCCCCAGACATCGTCGGGGAAGATCTCGCGCTCCATGGCCAAGGCGGATTACCTGCGGCGCATCGGCGACGCCTCCTCCCCAGCCCGTGCGGGACAAGACTGAGCCATGGGGGAGCCGGAGGGGGCAGTTCCTTTATCCCCTGGGCTGACCGTAGCCCTTACCGGAGGGACCGGGTTCGTCGGCGGTGCCATCATCCGCCGTCTGCTGGAGGATCGGGTGCGCGTCAGGGCGCTGGTGCGGCCGGCTTCCCTGGCATCCTGTTTCGAAGCAAAAGGGTTGACCTGGATCCATGGCGAACTGGGGGACCGGGAGAGCCTGCGACGGCTGGTGGAGGGTGCCTCGGCCGTTATCCACTGCGCCGGTTCCGTTCGCGGCGCCTGCCCGGCCGACTTTGAGCCGGCCAATGTCAGCGGAGTGGAGCGCATCGTGGCGGCAGCCCGTGAGTCGGCCGGTCATCCGCGGTTGCTCCTGTTCTCATCCCTGGCCGCCAGGTCGCCCGAACTGTCCGACTATGCCGCCAGCAAGCGGCGGGGCGAGGATGCCCTGCGCAGCGCTGCCCAGGGGCTTGACTGGACGATCCTGCGACCGCCGGCGGTGTACGGTCCCGGAGACCGGGAGATGCTCCCCCTGCTGCAGTGGATGCGCCGGGGAATCCTGTTCGTTCCGGGGAGCGGTGCGGGGCGCCTCTCGCTGATCTACGTCAGCGACCTTGCCGAAGCCGTCCTGTGCTGGCTCATGAACGGCAGCGGCCTGAACGGTTGCTTTGAACCGCATGACGGCAAGGCAGGCGGCTACAGCTGGGAGGAGATCAGGGGGGTCGCCAGGGAGCTTTACCGGCGCTCCGTCCTCCGCGTCGACATTCCGCGCCCGCTTCTGGAGCTGGCGGCGCGCCTGAACATCCCTGCATCACGGTTCTTCGGCTATCGGCCGATGCTCACGCCGGGCAAGGTCAGGGAGCTCTGCCACCAGGACTGGGTCTGCCATGATGAGGATTTTCGCCGGGCAGTCAACTGGAGCCCCCGGGTGGGGCTGGCCGAGGGATTGCGGCGCACCCTGGGATGATGGAACGGTTCAAACCCCGAATCCGGCGGGCGAAGCAGGCCAGGAAATTCACGACAAGGAAAGCATGACGATGGCCACAGCAGACTATACGGAAATCTATGAACAGCTGAAGAGCATCCTGGGGCGTTTTCTCGAATCTCCGGTCACCATCGGCGAGGAGACCGAACTGGTCAATGACCTGCAGCTCGACTCGCTCAAGGTGATGGAGATAGTTGAAGAAGTTGAGGATAGCTTCGATTTTTCCTTTCCCTTGAACGAACTCTCCGGTATCAGGACGGTGAAGGATTTCGTGCTGCGCATTCAACAGGAAATCGCGGGGTAGGTATGGGACTCTTTGACAAACTGGCTACCATCGCCCAGGGCCGGGCGGCGCTGGAAGAGTTGGGCATCGACCCCTTCAACGTGGAGATCGAGGAAATCCTGTCGCCCACCGAGGCGCGCATCAATGGCCGCGAAACACTGCTGGCGGGAACTAACAACTACCTGGGCCTGACCTTCGATCCCCGCTGTATCGAGGCTGCCTGCACGGCAACCCATGCCGAGGGGACCGGAACCACCGGTTCGCGCATGGCCAACGGCACCTTTTCCGGCCATCGCGCCCTGGAGCGGGAGCTGGCCGCTTTCTACGGCTATGCCTCGGCCATCGTCTTCTCCACCGGATTCGTGGCCAATCTGGGAGCCATCTCCACCCTGACCGGTCCGGGGGACCTGATCCTGCTGGATGCCGACAGTCATGCCAGCATCTACGACGGCTGCCGCATGAGCGGCGCCGACATCATCCGCTTCCGCCACAACAACGCGGCCGATCTGGAGAAGCGGCTCCGCCGCCTGGGGGAGCGGACGAAGGATGCCCTGGTGATCATCGAGGGGATCTACAGCATGCTGGGCGACCGGGCGCCCCTGGCGGAAATCGTCGCCCTGAAGAAACAGTACGGCTTCTGGCTGATGGTCGATGAGGCCCATTCCCTGGGTGTGCTGGGAAAGAAGGGGAGGGGGCTGGTGGAGGAGGCCGGCTGCCTGGATCAGGTGGATTTCATCGTCGGTACCTTCAGCAAGAGCCTGGGGACCATCGGCGGCTTCTGCGTCAGCAATCACCCCGAACTGGACCTGGTGCGCTATGCCAGCCGCTCCTACGTCTTTACCGCCTCACCGTCTCCCGCCACCATCGCCTCGGTGCGCCAGGCGCTCAGGCTGCTGGAAGCGGGCACCGACCTGCGCGACCGTCTCTGGGCCAACGCCCGCCAGCTCTATGAAGGGCTGGGCAAGCTGGGCTTCAGGCTCGGTCCCGAACCGACACCGGTGGTGGCTGTCTACATGGGATCAAAAGAGGAAACCCTGCTGGCCTGGAAGTGGATGCTCGACCAGGGAGTCTACGTCAATCTGGTGCTTCCGCCGGCGGCGCCCGACGGCACCAGTCTTTTGCGCTGCAGCGTCGGCGCGGCCCATACGCCGGAGCAGATCGATGTTATCATAGAAGCCTTCGCAACCCTGAAAACCGTTGGGACTCTTCCCAGGGCTGTGTAACGGGGGGCTCCTGATGAGGTTTTTCTCAGCCTTTCTACGCGCACTGGGAGATAACATTCCTCGGATAAGGGGTGTGCCAAGGCTGGAAACGATCGATTTTTCGCGTTTGCCCAAAGTCTCGAAGGGGCTTGTCCCTACGTACTACCTGTCCAGGGGCGCTTTTTTCAGGCACCTCCTGTACTCCTCCATTTTTCACACAGTCAAGCATCACTCAAAGCTTTTTGAGGATACGGCGTCGGTCATTCTACAGTGGGGGGATTACCGCCTTCCGCGTGACATGAGTCGTCGCCGTGGCCTGTTTTCCGTTGCCAAATTGTCCCGCGAAACTGTTGATGTCAAATTGGAATCCGATGCTCTCAAATCGTCAGACGGGAAAGAGATCTCCGGCAGGAAGGTCATCTACGCAGAACATGGCTGGTTACCGCGATCCACCTATCAACTTTCCTCCCAGGGGTGTAACTGTCGCAGTCACGTCACATTCGAGAGTAGCAAGGAGTATGTCCGTCTCGTTGGCGGATTTGAAAAGCTGAAGCGACTGAAGAGGAACCTGGTCGCCGGCTTTGGCGATGTGCCCGTCATACATGCCCACTATGTGGAACAACCCTTTTTTCTGGTGGCGCAGCAACCCAAGACCGGGAACGACTTGGTTTTTTTGAAGTCCGGGGCATCACTCGGCGGGAGTATCCAGCAGGGAAAGTTCAGCACGCAACTCGGTCAAGCCCTGATCGATTATGTGGAATCCGTTCCCTCTTCCTGTCGGATCATCTTTGCCCAACATCCCGGGGATTTTCATCGAAATCGATATAGGGTTAATTCCTGCAACACAATGATCTACGCCGGTCACGGACCGCGTACGATCGATCTCGTGCGCCATGTCAACTGCCGCGGCGTGATTGCCATAAATTCCAATATTCTGCACGAGGCACTGCTGTGGCAGCGACCCGTTCTGGCTCTTGGTGAGATGCAGGCCGGGCCTGCCGTGGAAAGCCCCTTTTCCGGAAAATTGCAGGATTTTCTCCGCGCGGGCGGGAAACAAAGTAATTGCGCCGAGCTCAGGGACCAGTATCTGGCCATGCTGTTCGCCTACCAATGGACTTTGAGTGATCTTCAGGAACCATTGATTTTACGCGAGATCCTACGAGATGTTGACGGCTTGGTTCCCTGTACCGTACGCCGCGAGTATGGTTCCTGCCTGTAGCCGCTCTTTGCCGAAGTTCCTGGATATCATGCGTGTTCTGGCGGGGGAAAACCGCGTATTTTTTAAAGGGTGACGGAATTTTGAACGCATAAGTGAACTGTCGAGCACCGTCAGAGACTGTCGGATTTGTCGTGCGCAACCGGAGCGGCATGGACGGCGAGGTCCATTGTTATGCATAAACGTATCGATAGTCCGCGGGTATGGATTCTGCTTGGTCAGAAAGGAGGCGACAACGCTCAGGTGCGCACCCTGGCCAATCTCCTCGGGTGGCCGTGCACTGAAAAACAACTCTGCTTCAACGGGCTTTCACGCCGTTTCAATATTCTGCTGGGAGCAAGTCTCGACAGTCTGACATGTGACTCAGCCCCCCTGGAGCCTCCCTGGCCCTCACTGGTCATCTCTATCGGCAAACGGAGTGTCCCCGCTGCCCGGTGGATCAAGAGACGCTCGGGAGAGATAACCAGACTCGTTCATCTGGGACGCCCCTGGGCGCCCCTCTCATGGTTCGATCTGGTTGTCACGACCCCCCAGTATCGCCTGCCGAGCCGCCCCAACGTCATTCACAATACCCTCCCCGTCATCCGGCACGAACCGCAATGCCTCAGTAATGCGGGAATCGTCTGGGCTGAGCGGTTTCGGGCGTTGCCCCGCCCGTGGACCGCGTTTCTCGTCGGTGGCCCGAGTCGCCCCTTTACCTTAGATCAGCACACAGCGGCCTCCCTGGGAGAGGCGGTCAGTGCCCATGCCCGTCAGATGGGAGGGTCGCTGCTGGTCACCGCCAGCCGACGCTGCCCGCCGGCATCCTTTCGGGCACTGGCCGGTGAAATCCACTGCCCCGGCTATATCCACGACCCTTTCGACGCACATCAGGGAAACCCCTATCTTGCGTATCTTGCCCTGGCTGACCGGTTTGTCGTCACCTGTGACAGCGCCTCCATGATTGCCGAGGCTTGCCTGACGGGTAAACCGGTTTCCATAATCGACCTGCCTGTTTCCCACGACAGGAAGATGCGACGGACAGAGTTTCTCCGATCCATACTGCTGAGGAAACGGGGGGGAGTTGGGGAGTCCATCTACGAGTGCTTGGTGGACTTCGGGCTCATTACATCCACACGGGACCTGCGATATTTTGTCGATAACCTGAAGCAGAAGAGGCTCATTACCCGCTTAGGAGAGCCGGTTGAAGCTCAGGTTCCGCTCGTTTTTAATGAACAGGACCTGGAACGGACCTGCGCCAGAATCAGGAGCCTCCTTGAGCCAAGGGAAAGCTGAAGTGTCGCATGATTCGCACATTCTTCTGAGTATGTATTCTGGAAAAGTGTTTTCTTCCGTATTCCGTCGGTTCCTTATCCCGGTGCACCAACACTCTGCCTTTAAGTATTCCAGGATAGAATCTCCATGACAAAGTCTAAAGTCCAGTCCATGACGTCACATTCCAGAAAAATCGCCATCTTCATGCGCTCCATGCAGGGGAGCGGCGGTGCAGAGCGCGCCATGCTCAACCTGGCGCAGGGGCTGATTGACCAGGGACAACAGGTAGATATGGTCATGGCTCGCAGGACAGGGCATTTTCTGGACGAAATACCGCCAGCCGTCCGGGTGGTGGACCTGAAGGTCCGGTCGGCGCGACAATCTCTGCTCTGTCTGCCCCGTCTGGGACCTGATGCATGGTTCTGGGCGCGCATGGTTTTTGCTCCCAAACCTCACTTCGTTCTTGGTGCTCTCCACCCGTTGACCCGTTATCTGCGCCTAGGAGTCTGTCGGGCTTAACGCATTCAGCCGTCATCTCCAGGGCGTTTTCAATTGGTTAACCTGCTGTATTTATTGAATAAGTCGTCAGCTTTAGCTTGCGTTTTCTTGGTGTATCCCGTATATTTGTCCGGTAATATCAACTGGTTAGGTATCGGGGTTGACTATGAAATCAAAGTTTATTGAAGTTGACCGGGAAACACCCTATCTGCTCCCGCCATCGCTGCAGGATTGGCTACCAGAAAAGCACTTGGCCCGGTTTGTGGTCGAAATTGTCGAACAGCTCGACCTGCGCTCTTTGAAAGCTACCTATGCCGGCCGAGGCTCGCAGCCCTATAACCCTGAGATGCTGGTAGCATTGTTGTTTTACGGTTATGCGACAGGCGTATTCTCCAGCCGGAAGCTTGAGCGCAGCACCTACGACTCCGTGGCATTCCGGTTCATAGCGGCAAACAGTCATCCTGACCACGATACCATTGCCACCTTCCGCCGGCGTTTTCTGCCGCAACTGAACAAGCTGTTTGCCCAGATTCTGCTGATCGCTCATCAGATGGAGGTGCTGAAACTGGGCAACGTTAGTTTGGATGGCAGCAAAATCAAGGCGAACGCCTCCAAGCACAAGGCGCTGAGCTATGAGCATGCCTGCAAGCTTGAAGAGCAGATCAAGGCTGAGGTTGGCGAACTGCTCAAAAAGGCCGAGGCAGCGGACCGTGCCGATATTCCGGACGGCATGAACATCCCCGAAGAACTGGAACGTCGGGAAAAGCGTCTTTCCGCCATTGCCGCAGCCAAGGTCGAGATCGAAAAACGAGCCGCTGAGCGCCATGCTCGTGAACAGGCCGCTTATGAGAAGAAAGTCGCCGAACGGGCCAAGAAGGAGCAGGCAACGGGCAAGAAGGCCAAGGGGAAAGAGCCGAAACCGCCCAAATCCGGCCCCACTGCCAAAGATCAGGTCAATCTGACCGATGAAGAGTCGCGGATCATGCCGACCTCCGGTGGCGGATTCGAGCAGACTTACAACGCCCAGGCCGGTGTGGATACAGCATCAAAGCTCATCGTTTCGGCCCATGTTACCCAGAATCCCAATGACAAACAGGAGCTGACACCGACCCTGGAGAACCTGGCGGCGCTGCCTGAGAAGCTTGGCAAGGCAACCGATCTGGTAGCTGACAGTGGCTACTTCAGCGAAACCAATGTAACTGCCTGTGAGGAGAACGGGATAACTCCCTACATTGCCGTAGACCGGCAGAGTCACAACGTGCCACTGATGGAGCGCTTTGCCGAACCGCCGCCGTTACCCGAAGATGCCGATTCCGTGGCCAGAATGAAGCATCGCCTGAAGACACCTTCCGGCAAGGCGATCTACGCCCAGCGAAAAGTCACCTCGGAACCGGTCTTCGGCATCATCAAGGCGGTCATGGGATTCAGAAGCTTTCTTCTTCGTGGCTTTGAAGCAGTAAAAGGCGAATGGAACCTCGTCTGCATGGCCTACAACATCAAACGGCTGCATGTCTTGGCCGGATAGAATGAGAAATAGCGAAAATCAGCCTGTAATAACCGCAGTCATCGCTGAAAGGGCTGAATTAACCAGGTTGCCGGTGGGAAGACGAACACATACGGAACTTTTTTAATCGGCTTGGCCACAAAAGAGGGCGCCCCTGAGGTCAAGCCCGACAGACTCCTAGAGCGTCCGGATGTGCTGATCTCGGCCATGGATTATCCCAATGCGGTGGCTATCATGGCTTCGTCACTGGCCGGAAATGACGTTCCTATCATAGCCACGGTGCATAACAACCTTTCCGTTGAAGTTGCCAATAGCAAGCGACGGCGCATCAAGGCTCAGGTGGAGGTTGCCCGGCGCTTCTACCCCCGTGCTCATGCCCTGGTAGCGGTTTCCCATGGTGTGGCCGATGATCTTGCCCAGGTTCTGGGTATGAGGCGTGAGGCGGTCCAGACAATTTACAATCCGGTAGTATCTCCAGACCTGTTGAAGAAGGCCGCGGAACCTTTTGATCATCCCTGGTTTTGCGATAACGCGCCGCCGGTTATTCTGGCTGTGGGTGGGTTCAAGCCACAGAAGGACTTCAGTACCCTGTTCAGGGCCTTTGCCATCGCTCGCAGGGAACGTCCATTGCGGCTGCTGATCCTGGGAGAAGGCAAGCTGCGACGCAGTCTGGAAGAACTGGCCGGAGAGTTGGGGCTTTCCGACGATCTGCTGATGCCCGGCTTCGTGGACAACCCCTACCAGTACATGGCCCGTGCATCCCTGATGGTGGTCTCTTCCATTTACGAGGGGATGTCCATGGTGATAGCCGAGGCCCTTGCCTGCGGTTGTCCGGTTGTCAGCACCGATTGTCCCAGCGGCCCGGCCGAAATCCTCGATCATGGCCGGTATGGCGCCCTGGTTCCGGTCAGGGATGAGAACAGCCTGGCTCAAGCCATGCTGCGTTGTTTCGAATCCGGATGCGACAAGGAATCGCTCCGTGCGAGGTCACGCGATTTTTCCATTGAACGGGCTGCATGGCAGTACCGGGAACTCACAGGCAAGATCTGTCGTGATGTATAACTCACCCGTGATGAAAATGAACGAGAATGAGGTTTTCCGGTGTCGCCTCATGCAGGTATTTTCCTGATGGTGTAGAGACCATAGCTCAACCGAAGCAGACGGCATGGGCAACCGGTGGTGATTTTTTAGTACGAACACTGCATAGTGCTGTCTCGCCTGCAAGGTTGTTTTGAACGGTTGATCTGTAGGATCAACCCGTCTTGGAGGAGAGCAGTATTTTGAAACGCAAGCCCATCATTGTCACGCTTACCAGCATCCCCCCACGTTACGAAAATCTTCCCCGCAGGTTCGCTGCTCTCGAGCGTCAGACAGTTGCGCCTGACCTGGTCGAACTCTACCTTCCGAAATCATATCGCCGCTTTCCCGGGCCACGGCCGGCGCTCCCCCCCCTTCCTGACTGGGTCAAGGTAATCGACGTCGAGGAAGACCTGGGTCCAGCTACCAAAATTTTACCGGCAACCAGCAAGTGGTACTCCCATGATGTGGATCTTCTGCTGTGCGACGATGACCGTCTGCAGGACAGGCAGTGGATCTCACGCCTTGCGCGGACGCGACTGGAGAGGCCGAGAGACATCATCTGCGAACGGGCGTGGAACATTGACGAACGCTTCGGTATTGCACGAAAAGAACTGCATCATCCCCGTGCGCGACTGGCCAAGGATGGGGGGCGTTCCTTTTGGTACCGACTGGTGAAACGATTGACCCTGAAAAAACTCTACCATCAGGTTCCCCGCAGAATATACGATTGTCCCGGCTATGCCGATGTCTTTGAGGGTTTTCTCGGTGTGCTGGTTCCGCCGCAGGCGTTCCATGGGGATGTCTGGAATATTCCGGATATTGTCTGGACCGTTGATGATGTCTGGCTATCGGGGATGGCGCTGGTGAACGGATACAGGGTATGGGCCAACGGCATACCGCGCCCCGTCTATCATGACGGCGTCTGCGACAAGATCGCCGCGCTCAGGGATTTTTCCGTATCGGGAGTAGGCCGGGGAGACGCGGACCGTCTGGCTGTTGACTTCCTGAGAGAGAAGTACGGCATCTGGCAGTGACGTTGCGATCATGCCAATCGGAGATTGCTGCAACCGATGATACCGAAACTATTCATTCTCAACCTGGAGCGCGCTGCGCAGCGTCGTCACATCATGTGTCAGCGGCTTTGTGCCCTTGGCCTGGAGGCTGAGTTTCTCACGGCCGTTGATGGAGCGAGCCTGGATATGGACGCGCTACCGCGCGGTACGGAACCTAGGTTGTCGCCCGGTGAAAAGGGGTGCTACCTGTCCCATGTGGCGGCATGGAATACGGTCGTCGAGCGAGGATTGTCCCACGCGGTCATTCTTGAGGATGATGTTATTCTCGGTTCAAACTTCAGTGCTGTTGTTGCTGAAATCATTGCATTGGGTATGCCGTTCGACGCGGTGCGGCTTTCGGCTCTGAAGCCGGACTTACTCATGCCTGAACATGGCGCTGTTCCGGTTGCAACTCTTGCTTCGAACGCGCGTCTGGTGCTACCCAAAAAAATGCCCAGCGGGACCCAAGGCTATCTTGTGAGTTATTCCGGCGCAAAACGTTTGCGTTCAAAAATATCCGTTCCCAGAGAGCCGGTTGACGATGTTTTTGACACCTACTGGAAGCATGGTTTGTGCATTCCGGTATTGTTTCCAACGGTTGTCGAGGAAGACCCTTCCCAGGAAAGCACTATTGTCGGCCGAATTCGGTGGACGTATCGGACGAAAAAAACGTTGATTCAGCGTTTTATGTGGTTTGTTGAGAAGAAGCGTCGAAAAATTTCCATTTCCCTGATTGCTCGTCGCCTTAAAAATAAGGAGTGAGTTTGACAAGTTTATTTACCAGATATATCAGGCTGAAGATCCTTTGTTTTGTATGTTGGCTGAAGTCTGGTGATCGTAATTGTATCTAAATATGTTGCTATACAATTTATGAAATGTTTTTTTAACTGAGCTGTTTTGGTTTGCTTTTCTGGAACGGATATAGACAAATAGTAGCCTCTTTAAACATGAAACTTTCCAAGAAAGATGGCGATCTGCACGACGAATCAAGGTAAAATAGAGTTTGTATTTCTCCTTAAATACTTCGGGGCTGGACGATGCCATCTCTTTTTTCATCAGTCCAAAAACATTGCTTCCGTCTAAAAATGTTTTGTGGGCAAGATGACGGATTAGCTGTTTTATTCGAAGTTTGTATTTGAATTGATAATCATCGTTAAACTCTCTACCGTAGAAGAGATTTGCATCGTGGATACGATAGTATACTAGTGGACGAGCTAGGTAGTATTTTTTTGCTCCAACTATTGAGGCGCCGTAAACCAGGCAGTCGTCGGCCCTGACCCGCCAGTATGCTTCCAGGTTCAGGGGCATGAAGGCATCAAGAACCCACCTTCTCATCGACAGAGTCGAGGTCTGGCCCCCTTCCCAATATTCACCATACAGCGAAGATAAGACGGAATAGCCTAAACTCACATCAGTTTTATACCTGAGAACGTTTTTGTTGACCGCTCCAAACTCTTTACGACCGCAAATCAGAAAATCGCACGACGGCTGCTTCCGGTACATGTCAAGGACTGATTCAATATAATGTGGATCATATTCATCATCCGAATCGAGAAAGAACAGGATGTCACCACTGCTATGTATAAACCCCAGATTCATAGCAGATAGTTGCCCTCTGTTTTTGCTGGAGATAATCTTGATACGAGGGTTGTTTCCGTAGTTGTTCTGCAAAAGTTCACATGAGCCGTCGGTAGAGCCATCGTCTACGACAATTATTTCGTCAGGTAAGACGGATTGTTCGAGTACGCTGTTTACTGCCTTTGATAAAAATGATGAATAATTGTAGTTGTTTATTAGTACGCTGCACTTCATGTTGTTATAGTCCTGTTGAATATGTGGCTATTACGAAGCTAAATATTTTAAATAGTTGTATAATCTTACTTTTTTTAGCGCTTTTGAGTAAAAACTATCACAATAACCATCTGAAATATGTTCATGTACTGTTTGTAAAAAATATTCAGCTCTTTTTGTTGTTGTGTGGAATTTTATCAAATGATTGTACCCTGACTCAGCTTTTTCACTGATTGAAGATGGTCTTGATAGAAGGTGTCCGAGCTTTTCATCAAACTCATCGAGTGACTTGAATGTAACGCAATTAATTCCGTCAGTGAATGGATTCGGTATGGTTATGTCGATTTCCTGGGTCATGAGAAGAGCACCGGAAGCGAGAATCTCCCAGTAACGAGCACAGTCATACCCTGCACCGGCAACGTTAATACCTATCTGGGTTTGTGAAAGCAGTTTCCGGTATTTTGGGGTTTCTATCGGGATTCCGAGGCATTTCTTTTTTCGGTATGCCACTTCTCCGGTTGAACCGCAAAAAATATCCGGATCATTTCTGTTAGTCAGGCGTTGGTGGATGGAATACCGCATGGGATTTACCTTCATGTTTGCTGCAAAAAGCACTTTTGTACTGCGCTTGTTTAGTGTGTTACAAAAATATCTTTTTTCGGCTGCAAACGGTAAGGGGAAAATGGGTTCTCCGGTATTGTTGTCCCAGCACTTATTTAATTCTCTTTTGAACACCATTTTAAATAGTATGTGGGGATAAACGCAGAATTCCTGCCCGTCAGTGCCATCAATGAATATTTTGTTGGGATTGTCTGAGTCCTCAATCAATTCCGTTCTTACTTTTTTGTTGCTTCCTACAATGATCAAGTCGGCACTTTCTGATAACTTTCTCAGTTTTCTGTCGGGTGTCGATTGAGTATAATTACTGTTTTCAGAGCTGATTATTTCGTGACCCAGTTCCTGCAGCCCTTCCATAAGTGTCGCGGTAAGATAATCATAGTGTGGTGATATTATGGATAGTATTCTCATCAGAGAATGGCCCCTTATAAAAAAGTTAGGCGGTTATTGAGCACTGATAAAAGTGTACGCTGTGCTAAAAATCGACAAATACTGCTCCAAAAAAATCTAGGATATCGAAAAATCCAGGCTTACTTGTTAATAAAACGCGTTTTTCCCATGTTATTGCACAAATAGTCTTTTATTGCGAATAATTTCGGAGATTCCTGCGCTGTAACAAGCTTTACGGGCAAAACTGATGACAGCAGTAGTTTGATGAAATTTGCCGTGTCCTTTTTAATCTGCTTGAAAATGAACTTGCGTATATATGTTTTCTTAGACTTGTGCGGACAGAGCTTGTCTGTCAGATAGAGAAAATTTCTGGTGTTGTAGTATCTCATGACAGTATTCTTGCCGGCCACCTTGTTTACCGATACCGAAACCTTGTGGTAAACCTTTGAATGAGGTTCCATTATGCACCTGAAACCGTTGTTGCGAGCACGGATGCACCAGTCCACCTCTTCGGCGTACAAAAAATAGTTGTCGTCAAACAGTCCCACCTCATTACACACACGTCTGCTTACAAGCATTGAACATCCGTTGACTCGTTCAACATCAAACATGCTGTTCTGTTTGATGGTATAGATGTGCGGTGATCTTGCCTTCTTCCAGTTTATGGTGGCGCCCGCAAACTGTATCTTGCTTCTGTCTTCGTAATCGTAAATCACGCTGCCGACTATTCCATTCTTGCACGATGCTGATGCGGCACCCACGAGATGGGTCAGGGTGTCCCGGTCTACGATGGTGTCGTTATTGAGCAGCCATACGTGATCAGCCCCGTTCTCAAGGGAAAAAATGATTCCCCGGTTGTTTCCGCCGGTGAAGCCGAGGTTCTCTCCTGCTTCAATGACGAAAACATCGGGGAACCTGTTTCTGATGAGTTTGACCGAGTCATCCGTGGAACCGTTGTCCACGACGACGGTTTCAACGTTGGGGTAGTCCTGGTTCTCAAGGGATTTCAGGCATTCCAGGGTATCAGATACGCCATTCCAGTTGACGATTACTATGTAAACCTTTGGAGATGAAGGGTGATGCATGTAGTCTTCCTGTAATCCTACGATGGTCAGTTTGATTGATACGGGTTATGGACTGACGAGCCGCTGCTCCCGGTTGTGGTGGGCGGGCCGGTGAACGTTTCCGAGATCTGTCCGAAAAAGCGGGAAAGCGATGGAAAGCGGAGCAGATGCAGTATGCGGGACGCAATCGGCAGCGGATAGCCGCGCCGGCGGGCAAAGGCAATGATCTCCCGGTGAAATGGGTTGCGAATTGCGAGCAGTTCGGCAAAATAGACGTTTTTTTGTCGACGGTATGCCTCAAGGTCGAAAACAGCGGAATAGCGCTCCAGAAGACCGGCTATGTCCAGGGTGGCAAGCGTACGCAGGCATTTGGGGCACGCCGAGCAGTTCGTGACCGTGCCGCGCTGATGGCTGTTGATGCACACGTCGAGTGTCCCGTACGACTCGGCAAAGTCCGCGACGCGCACGGTCTTCTCCACGCGGGTGTATTCACTTCCCGCCGAAAAGGCGTCAAGGGTGTCGGTTGAGAGCAGGGGCAGGGATATGCTGTCCGTATAGGCTATTTCCCTGGCGAGTCCCACGAAGACGTTCTGGTAGTTGAAGGCAGAAGCGTACAGATACCGCCCGATACCGCCCTGGAGCAGCAGGGCTACCGATGCGTTGCGGAACGTGTGGGTTTTCGTGAATCCCAGCCCGTTGCCAAAAAATGAGCCCAGGTTTGAGTCTACCTTCACGAATGGAAGGCCGAGGCGCCTGGCGCTGGGAGCCAGGTGTTCGAATCGTGCGTGAAACATCCGCTCGTTATCTTTGCCATGGGAGCCCACGTTGTTGAAAAGCAGGTGGGTAATCCTGAACCCCGGCAGCGTGTCTGCGCCTAAATTGTCCGCAAGGACGCAATACGAATCGATACCCCCGGAAAAACCGGTTGCCACGCCCGCGGGGCGGGGAGTTAGGCTGGGGGAAAGGGTATCGGCGGTGACCCTGATCGGGCGGAGCCGGGGCATGACGTAACGCAGCACACTTTGGCAGGGGCCGGAGAGGTTGTACAGGAGTCTCTCGGAAACGGCTCCTCTGATATGGATGTCTTCACCGCATGCCATGGCAGGGATGAGGAGACCCACCAGGGCGGCGTCACAGGAATGGGAGAGCAGGCCGCCGAATGGTTCTTCCACGCTGTACCAGAGGAAGCTGCTCCCCTTCGGTGATTCGACCGTCACCTGATGGAAGACCTGATTTTCCCTCTGTACGATGTCTGGCGTGCTCAGTATCATGCTTCCTGCCCCTTTTTGTGCCAGAATCGATTTCGGTACGATGCTGCCACACGAATGCTCCTGTCCGTCAGGCAACGCAGCACTGGCCTGCCCGGGCGAATTGATACGCGCCTCTGGTGGGGCCCTGCGCGAGGACGGTTTTCAGAGGCTGTCCAGCAGCACCCGTTCCAATGCCGCTGCCTTTGCTTCCAGGTTTTTCTGGTACGAGAACAGGGCTGGGTTTGGATGCAGGAGCCTCTCCAGATTCAGTGAACCACCGAAGACCACATCTTCGCATGGAGGTCGGTCGATGCCGCTGCAGTAGTCTTTGAACTTGTAGTCTCCGCCGTCGAGGCGCCCCCAAAACGTGCATTTGTAGTTCGGAATCCCGAGAGAGTCGGCGGCAACGAGGCCATGGAGACTGGATGACACTATGCACTCGCATTCACTGATCGTTTTCAGGGTTAGAAGGGGATCATTGTCCACGGGTATCAGAACGGAGTGCCTGGTCTCTTCGAGTATTTTTGAGATCAACGGTGACGATTCATCCGTGTAGTGGGGAATGATGCCGAGCCTGAATCTCTTCACCGATGACGGGCGCAGCAGGCGGTTGAACAGGATTCCCGGGTCGCCCAGGGGGATATCCGTGATTCCGAGTCTGGAGCGGGTCAATACTCCCCGCACCGCTATCGGTCTGATGAGAAAATGCGAGATTGCTCCTTCGGGGCGGAGGCAGCCGGAGCCCCAGATGGTGATCGGATCAAGGCGGAAACGCTTCAGGCGCTTGTGTCTCCTTTTCTGAATCATCTCCATGATGCTGCCAATGGAGGCGAAATCGCATGAGTGGACTTTTGCGTGCCTGACCGGCCTCCCGGTCAGGTGCTCGAACAAAAGGGGGGCGATGTTGTCGCCGAAATTGATGGCGCCGCTTCTTCTCAGGCTGTAAAACAAACGGATGTCTCTTCTGCTCCTACCCATGCCGAGAGTCCCCCTTTTATCTGTGAGCCGCGCTGTCCGAGATGCCCGATTTCCTGAAGAGTTCTGAGTCGCCTGTTGCCGGATTCGTCTATCCTTTGCCCTTGAGTCTCTGAATCAGAGAGCGTTTCGGCTTGTAGGAAAAATCCGTCTCGTCCTGTACCATGCACCCCTCGCAGAGGGTCCCCTTGATATTCCGTGCCAGGTAGTTGCGGCGGAAACTCAGATACTTCTCGTTCTGCCAGACGCTTTGCAGGCCCGCCGGGGCGACGTTGCCCAGAACCGTCGTGCGCTCCCAGTCCACGCAACAGAGCACGCAGTCGCCGTTCCAGAGGATGTAGGCCTGTTGCATGAGCCGGTCGCAATCGGAGAGTGCCCGCATGGGCAGGGCGTTCAGGCCGCGTTCTTCAACTGCCCCATGGGAGCGATTCTCAAAGGCGTGAATGTTGACCGTGATCCCCCGGGAGTTCCAGTATTCGCGGATCTCGTCCAGTTCCCGGTCGATTGCCTTGGTATGAACCATGGTGATCTTGAGCCGAGGGGCCTTCCCCTTGTACCGTTTTCGCATTTCGATGAAGCGGTTTACGTTGGCCAGGTTCTTTTCCCAGTCCATTTTGCCCATGCTGGATTCATAGGTTTCCCTGCGGATGCCGTGAAAGCTCACGTGGAGGCGGTCCAGGCCGCTCACCATCAGGCGCGCCGACATGGCCTCGTCCAGGTAGGAGGCGTTGGTGTTGATCTTGATGCGGGTCATGGGCTGTTTGCGGTCGGCTATGTAACGGATCAGGTCCGGCAGGCGCGGGTCGGCCAGCGGTTCGTTCATCAGATAGGGGCTGATGCGCTTGACCGGGTGCTTGACCGTCTCGTCGATGATTTTGAAGAACGTATCCTCATCCATGCGCCCCATGGAGACTTTTTTACTGATGCTGTGGTTGGGGCAGAAGCGGCAGTGGGCATTGCACCCCGACTGGGTCTGGATCTGGATGTTGATGGGGAAGGCGGGCACCGGGTGCATGCCTTGAATGCGGCGGCGCAGGAATTGCTGAATCCCGTTCGGGCAGTCTTGGGGGAGGAAGTAGCGAGTGGCCATATGGGAAATCCTTTTCTTGATAGTGAACCTGTCTGTGCGGCGTGAATATTTTCAGCGCGTAACTAAGGGGTGCCTCGAGACCCGGCGACGGGTGGCGCGGGAGTCTCAGATACTATTCCGGATGCGCGCGTCCGTCAGTGCGCAGTATCTCCTTGAGCCAGCGTGCGACCTGGGGAGCTTCCGGGGGAAGCGGCGGCTGGGGAGTCGTCCGCAGTGGCTTGCCGAATGGTTGTGCCCGACCCGAGGCGTAGAGGGCCTGGTGGAGCAGGGCAATGTCGCGGCGCGGCCGAAGCACCCCCCGTCGAATCATCCAGGCCAGGGCCGAATCCAGGTGGTTCGATCCGGCGTTCCGGGAAGACGATGTGTGGACTCTGGTGATACACCATTCCCTCAGGCGGCCGTTGAACCGCCTGATTTCGGTAACGGGGTAGACATAGAGGGGTGCCGTGGTGGCTGCTGCCTCAGCCAGCATGGATTCGCTCTCACCCGTAACGACCAGTGCGTCGGCCTGGGCCAGCAGTGCCCGGTAGGGGTTGGCGTCGCTGGCCGGTTGCCAGAGGTATAGCCGGTGCGGAGCTCCAAGGACTGTCTGAAGAGCCTGACCGGCCGCAAGGCTGGTGCGCCGGCTGGTGACGGCCATGACGCTGCCGCCACACTCTTCCACCCATCGTCGAACCTGCTGTGCCATGATTCTCGCGTCATCGGCGCCGAGGCGGAAGCGTGCCGCGTCTCCTCCCACGAGAAGGCCGACAACCGGTCGCGGCAGACCGTCCAGCAATCCGGGCCACTGTCTGCCCGCCTCCGCAAGCTGTTGCGGGGAGATGGAGTTCAGGGGCGCGATGGTGTCGAAACGCCGGGGATCCGGCGGCATGCGGCAGTGCAGGGGGGCGATCACCGCATCATAGTGATGCGGTGCCGCTCCGCCGGTGCGCCCCAGTTGGACGGTGCGGGTCTGGCCATTGCTCATTGTGCTGATCCAACGGGTGACAGGGGCGGTGCTGCGTCCGACTCCGATGACCAGATCGGGCCAGGGAGGCGTCAGCAGGGCTCTACTCTTCTGGTCCAGCATGGCATGGGCAGGCTGCCGGGGAGTCAGCCGCCACCGGGAATCCTTTGTAAAGTGCAGCTCCTTGACCTCGAATGGCCAATCAAGGGCCTCGGCCAGGGCGATGGCCTGGATGCGGTTGCCGGGATGCGGGTTAGTCAGGACCCAGACTCGTGGACAGGAAGGGAATACGCCACGCGTGAAATTCATGCCTTAGTTCGCTCCACCATGCTGGGGGTAGCCCCAGCCGCTGTCAGCAACTCGCAATAGGCCCGCTCCACCTGCTCCGCACGCCGCTCCTCGGTGCACAGTTCCAGTACCAGTTCCCTGCCACGCACGGCGCACTCCTGGGCAAATCCGCGGTCATCCAGCAACCGACAGATGGCCGCGGCCAGGGCCACCGGATCTCCGGGCGGTACCAACAGTCCGGTCTGCCCGTGTCGGACCAGTTCCCGATTGCCGGCAACATCGCTTGAAATCACCGGGCGGGCCATGGCCAGAGCCTCTCGAACCGCGCCGGTCAGTCCCTCGCCACGCAGGGATGCGCAGACGACGATGTCCAGGGCAGCCAGCGCGGCCGGTACGTCCTCGGTGAAGCCGGCGAAGATGACCCGGTCGGACACTCCTAGGGAGGAAGCCTTAGCCTCAAGGGGGCTCGGATCGCCTTCACCCACCAGGACGAAGCGCAAGTCGCGGCATTTGCCCCTGAGGATGGTCGCCGCTTCCAGCAGCAGCTGATGTCCCTTCTTGGGGGTGTTCAGGGAGCCGATCAGCCCCACGAGTGGAGTCCCGAACGGTACCTGCCATGCGTTGCGCATGGCCTGGCCAGAGACGGCGGGGGAAAAACGCTCCGGATCGAAGCTGCCGTAGATCACATCAACCTTTTTCGATGGGATTCCATCATCCACAAGGGCGTCCTTGACCGCCTGAGCCACGGCGAACATGCGCGCCACATGGCGGCGGTGGATGAAATGGGCCAGCCGACTCAGGGACAGGGGGTAAACGGTGCCGCGGTTTGCCGTCCAGACGGGACGGCGCATTCCCAGGGTGGCGAAGTAGGCGAAAAAGAGCGCGCGATTCTTGTGGGTATGGAGAATATCGGGCCGTTCCGTTGCCAGCAAACGGCGAAATTGCAGCATGTCGGCGGGGCTATCCAGGCCCAGACGCAGGATCTGTACGCCCGCACTCCGCAGGTTGTCGAACCAGAGCCCCTCCAGGGGCTGGTCCGGTCTGCCGTCGAATACGCAGGTTAGCCGGTGTCCGCGCCGGGCCAGGGCCTGGGCCAGGGAAGCGCACTGTACCGCTCCACCCCGCTGGACGGAGCCATGGGAGTCAACCATCAGGATTTTTAGCGGTTTGTTGTCAGAGATGATGCTGTCGGGATGGATGGAGCCTTTGTTCTTAGTGCTCATGACGGCATAGCCTCTGTTTCGTTAATCATCTTCTCCCACCTAGTGTGAAAGGCATCATAGAGGTAAAGGTCGGATGATGCCACCAGTAGTTCATGATTGGCGTGAAGAGAACTCTTGGAAAGGTTCATGCTGCCGAACAGAACTTCCCGCCTGTGGTGGGATTCAATCAGGATGAATTTGTTGTGCATGGGGAGATCCTGGGGATGGCGGTAGCGGCGGAAGTCCAATTGGCCGTCAAACAACTCCTCCATCCAACCGGGAACCCGCCGCTCCGTATCATGGGCGAGAATCTTGATCAGTACCCCACGCCTGGCAAGTTGGAGCAGGGTTATTCCGATTCGTTTATCGTTCAGATGGGAAATAGCCATGCGCAGCGTCGTCCCCTTAGGCAGTGTGAGGAGTTTTTGGTGCAGGACGTCGCGCCGCAGTCGGGGAAAAAGATAAATCCTGGAGTCGTCTGCCGAGATTACCCTGTTGTTGCGCGGCAGCAGTCGCTCCCAGGGGCCGTGCGGCCCGGTGTGCAGCATGAGCAGGTGCTCCCGGAGAGGTGCGACGAGTCGGCTGTCAACGATCTCAACCAGGTAGTTGTGTCCTCGATCCTGATCGCCGATCTCCTCGATCACCTGGGGGTCTTCGGGCTGATTGCCGGAAGGATTGAAGGTGCCGATGAGGACATGGGGCTTGGGATGGCTGAAGTAATAGAGCTTCAGGTGCAGGAGCGGTTTTTTCCAGAGCAGGTTGTCGGGGCAGCGGTGCATCAGAGGTCTGCAGCCGGCAGCCAGGGTGTCGGCGCGTTGCAGTATGCTCAGCACGGGGATGTTGGTCCTGGCGGTGCGTGGATTGGCCTCAAGCGTTAAACTGACTCTGGCGCCCCGTTCTTTGGCCTGTATAAGCGCATCGGCCAGAGCAACATCGCGAAAATAATACGTTGCCCAGAATATTTCGCCACCGGCGGGTACGGCGGAAATGCGTGCCTCGAGCAGGTCCCGCAGCAGGCGGGGCTTTAGGTCAGGCCCGCCGAAGAAAACGCGGAAGCGCGGCCTGGATGTTTGATATGTGGACAGAGGCATAGGGCGGCTCGAACTATTAACAATATGTTATTTGATGGTTCCTTTTCAACTGTTTTTTGCCGGTAATATCCTGTCCGCTTCCCTTGAAGTGGGTAACGTGCTATACAGAAACGTCGCGTCACCTACATTTTTCCGCAGAATTCCAAGGACAATTTCATGCGTATCATGCTTTTCTTTATCAGGGCCTACCCCATTCAGACCCTGGTCATGCTTCTGGCCCAGCTTCTGGCCGGAGTGATGGAGGGGCTCAGCCTGACCGCCCTGCTGCCGATGCTCAATCTTGCCGTCAGCGGCAACAACGGCAAGCTGAGCTCCGGAGTCGGCAAGACCGTTACCTCGGCCCTGCAGTTTTTCGGTATTACGCCGACGGTGTCCACCCTGTTGTTTGTCATGGTTGCCGGCGTGCTCCTGAAGAGCGGTCTGGTGCTGTTCGCCGACCGGAAGGTCGGCTATACCGTCGCCCGGGTGGCCACGGACCTGCGCCTCTCGCTGCTGCGGGCGCTTCTGGGAACCCGCTGGGAGTACTATCTGACCCAGCCCATGGGCGGCCTGACCAACGCCATCTCCAGCGAGGTCATGCGCGCCTCTTCGGCCTATCTGCAGGGAACACTGGCGATCACCTACATGGTGACGGCAGCCGTGTATGCGGTTGTGGCGCTGCTGGTCTCCTGGAAGGTGAGTCTCGCGGCGCTGGCCGCAGGTTCCCTGCTTATGTTCCTGCTCAACCGCCTGGTACAGCGGACGAAAAAAGCCGGCAGGCAGGAGACGGCTCTCATGCATTCTCTCCTCTCCCGACTGGCCGATAACCTGCAGTCGGTCAAGCCGCTCAAGGCCATGGGGCGGGAGCAGCTGGCGGAACGGATGCTGGAGGCGGATACGGTCAAACTCAACCGCGCCCTGCGCAAACAGGTCTCCAGCAAGGCGACGCTCAAGAGCCTGCAGGAGCCGATCCTGATGATGTTGATCATGGCCGGATTGTACCTTTCTCTGGTGGTCTGGAAGTATGATCTTCCCAAGGTGATGATGCTGGTCTTTCTGGTGGTGCGGCTTTTCGGCGAACAGAAGAAACTGCAGCAGAAGTTTCAGGACATGGCCTCCAGTGAGAGCGCCTTCTGGTCTCTGCGCAAGAAGATCGACGAGGCCGTGCGCCAGAAGGAGCCGAATCTTGGGCGCAGACAGGTGACGCTGAACGGGAGTATCCGCTTCGATCGGGTCGGCTTCAGCTATGAAGGTGGGGCCGGGTGCGTGCTCAAGGAGGCCTCCCTGGAGATCCCTGCCGGTTCCTGCGCCGCGGTTATCGGTCCCTCCGGGGCGGGCAAGACCACGCTGGTGGATCTGGTGATTGGCCTTCTGCAACCGCAACAGGGAGCCGTGCTGATCGATGGCGTGGCGTTGGCCGATATGGACATGAAGTTCTGGCGCGGCCAGATCGGCTATGTTCCCCAGGACACCGTGCTGCTGCACGATTCGATTCTGGCCAATGTGACCCTTGACGATCCTGCGCTGGGCGAGAATGAGGCCAAGGAGGCCTTGTGCGCCGCCGGCGCCTGGGAGTTCGTGTCGGCCATGCCGGAGGGGATGGCCACCGTCGTGGGAGAGCGCGGCTCCAAGCTTTCCGGTGGCCAGCGGCAGCGCATCGCCATCGCCAGGGCCCTGGCACATCGCCCGCGCCTTCTGATTCTGGACGAGGCCACCAGCGCCCTCGACCCCGAGAGCGAGCGGGCGATCTGCGCGACGCTCATGCGTCTGCGCGGCACGGTCACTATGCTTGCCATCTCCCACCAGCCCGCTCTGGTACAGGTGGCGGACCAGATCTACCGTATCGAGGAACAAACGATTCGTGGCCAACTGCCCGGATCCGCACAGGCCTCAGTCGCCTGATAAGAGGAGGGCGCCCCTTGAAGAGATATCTCCCCGTCATTTTTCCGGTTGCGTGTTTGGCCATGGTCGCCATGGTCGACCCCGCTTGTGCGGTAACCCGTCCCTCTTCGGCTCGATCAACGACTGAGCAGGCGAATCGGCTCAGGGAGGGGGCTGCGAAGGCTTCGGCGGCCCTGTGGCAAAAGGCCAGCGCTCAGTATGAACGTGGTCGGACAAGCGGGAATGGACGGGAAAAGGCGACTTATTTCCGGCAAGCCGAGCACTATGCCCAGCAGGCCATCGCCGTTGACCCGCGGGGTGACGAGGGGTACAAGTGGCTGGCCATCGCCCTGGGCGCCCAGGCGGAGGATGCCGCAGTGAGGGACCAGATCCAGTTGTCGCGCCGCGTCAAGGAAAATATCGAAAAGGCGCTTGCCCTCGATCCCCATGACGATATCTCCCTGCTGGTGCTCAGCCGCTGGCATTACAAGGTCGCCTCGCTGAAGCCCTGGACCAGGGGGGTGGTCAAGCTGGTCTACGGCGGCTTGCCCCAGGCATCCATGGAGAAGGCCGAGCTGCTTCTGCTGCGGGCGATCGCGATAAGAGACCGTATCGTACACCGCTACAGTCTGGCCAAGGTCTACTACTACATGGGGAGACGTGAAGCTGCCGTCCAGCAGTTGCGGCTGGCGCTGAAGCTGCCGGTGACGATCCCCGAGGAGACCGAGGATCTGGAGAAGGCGCGCCGGAAACTGGTCAGCTGGTAGAAGGGGGCAGCGGAGGGAGATGGAACGCGGAATCAGCGGAAGAGGCGGAAAAGACAGGATCGAGTCTCGCATTTCGATTCTTTTGTCCAGCCGTTTCCCGCCTTTTCAGATTTGATCCGCGTTCCCTGTCGGGGGCTGAACTTAGCGGAAGGCGCCCTTGCGGAACAGCCTCCAGAAGGTGACACAGAGGGAAATCAGGGGGAAACGGCTCAAGGCGGGGCTGCTCTCTACACGGATGCCGGAATGGCGCTCGATCTTCCACAGGATGTAGTCCACCCCGTTTTCGAAGGTCAGGAGCCCTTTGAGCAGCCTTGCGACAGAGAGCGTCTTTCCCTGGGTCTGGCGCAAACGCCAGGCCAGGCTGTTGCGCTTCCTCTCCCAGGGGGAAATGCGCAGGTGGTAGCGGGGCGGCCCGTCGTTGGGCAGGGCTTCCATGGTTAGGCCCATGGCCTGAAGCGACCCGTGGGTGACCGCCTCATAGTAGTCGGGAGCTGCGTCAAAAAGCCGCGCCGTGGCAGCGGGATTTTCCGAACGAAGTTCGCAGCGGTAGCTCAGGCTCAGTCCCCTGATCCAGAGCTCGCGGATGGTGAATCGTTCCGGAGCCTGGGGCAGGGCGCGGCGCAGGAAACTGCACACCGCATCCGCCAATGCCTCCTGAACCCGTGCGGCGCTTTCCCCGTCGCGGGCGTAGACCAGGCCCGATGGCTGGGCGAACCTCCCCCATATGTAGGAATGAAACCACTGCCGGGCTCCCCTGGCAAAGTCATCCAGGGTGAGGACCGCATACTTGGCCCGTAGGGTTTTCCCCCCATGGGCGACCTCAAGATAAAAGACGTTTGGCGGCAGCAGACGGTTCAACAACGCCTGCAGGCGCGAGTCGAAGGCGCGATGGTAATCGTCCACCAGCAGGTAGAGATCGACGATACCCTCATCGAAACGCCCGCAGCGCATGCAGGAGCCGTAGAACAGCACGGCACCGACCCCCCCATGACGCTGTCTGGCAGCTTCAGCCAGCGCACACACCTCCGGCGGCACCGTACGTCGGCTCCACTCCCCCACGGCAGTTTTCAACTGGTTGTCGTTGTTCATCGAATTCCCGTCATCAGATTCTCAGGAAACGTACCGGTCCCACCGGTTCGATGGTCAGTGGCGAGCGCGCCTGAAAGATCTCGCCGTCCAGGGTGAATGGGCCCCTGAAGTCGAGGGTGATCCTGGCGGCGTTATTGCTGAAATAGCCGTTTTCCTCCGTGGCGGTGGCGGTGGGGACACCGCGCAGCAGGAAGGGGAGGTTGCGCAGGAACCGGGGTGCTTTCCATTTCAGGGCGGTGAAATGCAGGGGGGCTGTCTCCTTTCCCCAGAAGGGGTGCAGGCCGAGAAAGAGGCGCTCCAGGGTGCTGACCATGGCAAACAGGTAGCTGGTTCCCTGTGTCGGGGTTTTATCCAGGCGGATAGCCATGTCGGTTGGAGGCAGGAGTTTGACGTTGCCGAACAAAGCCGCCAGCAGGAGTCGAAGCGAGGTCAACCCCGGCATTAGCTCCCCGCGTATGCCCTGCGGGTTCATGCTGCTGTGGAATATGTCTATGCCCCGGGGAATGGCGCCGGCGCCGAAGAACATCCCGCAGGGGGATTCCCCGTTGTCTTCCTGGATGACCCTCAGTACCGGGCGTTCGTGGATGTGTCTCGGATCGCGCTCCCTGTCCATGCTCCAGGCGTGGATCTTTTTCAGGGCAACGAGCGGTTCGCCGCGCGCACCCACGTCCCGGGCGAGCATGCTGGTGGTTCCCGCCCGCAGCAGAGCCAGCAGGGGAAGGGGAGTGGCGCCCGGTTGGCCCAACAGGGCGGTCAGCACGGCCTGGACGGTTCCGTCGCCTCCGTTGATAATGAGCAGATCGACACCGCGGGCGCTGAAATCGTCAAGAACCGCATGCAGTTCCCCGGGTGTGGTGGCCTCGGCGGCGCGGATGTGCAGATGGTTGGCAAGGTAGGTTCTTATTCGGCCAATCCCCTGTTTGTTCCCACCGCTCAAGGGGTTGCTGATCATGCCGATGCTGATGCCTTTGTCGGCTGCACCTGCTCCGGGAATCACCCGTTGGCCGCTTTTCAGCGGGGAGCGGCTCCTAGTCACGGGCAATGTTGGTGAAGCAGCGCTGGGTCAGTGAGGGGTTGGGGGTCGCGGGGTCGACGTCCAGGAGCCAGGAACGCAGGGGAGTGCCGGTCAGGTGCATGCAGAAGCCCATGAGCAGGCGCACGACCAGGATGATGCTGGAGATCAGGGTCCAGATGGTCACCGCCAGCAACCCTTGGTCGGGCCGTCCGACCAGGAGGCTTGCGCTGAGCAGGATCAGGTTGGGGTTGCGTCTCCCGGTGATCAGGCGGAAATAGGAGTCGAAGGGGCGCCAGCAGAAGATACCGGAGGATTCGAGGAACTGCTTGAAAATCCCCTCCACGATGCGACCGGCGATGTAGCCGATGAAGATCAGGCCGAAGGCGGACTTGAGCGACAGGTCGATCCCCGGTTGCCAGGTGGATAGCCCCAGCCCCCAGACCAGGTACCAGAGCGGGGGGGATATCAGGTCGATGGCATGGTCGAATATGTTTCCGAACTGGCTGGAGTTGACCGTGACCCTGGCCAGTTTGCCGTCCACGGTGTCGAGGAAGGTCATGCCCCAGGCTGCCAGAAGGCCGAGGGCGAAGGAGCCCTGGTAGAACAGCAGGCCGGCGATGATGACTAGGACCAGGCTTAGGGAGGTCACCTGATTGGGAGTGATGCCGTTGTTGGCGCAGAAACGGGTCACCACCTGGGCGGGACGGGGCCAGAGCCATTTGGTAACCAGGTCGGTGACCCCCTTGTAGGAGCCTGAGAAGAGGCGCTGCTCCAGTCTGCGCTGGTTTTTCGGGCTGATCGGCAGCAGGTAGGGAGCGTCTACCTTGCGAAGCGTGATCTGGTGATTGACCCCCAGCGACTGCGGGGTTTCGAAACAGAAGTCCGGAAACTCGCCGGCATGTTTCGAGCCATCGAGAAGGGCGAGGCTCCCCGCTGCATCGCCGGTCTCGACATGGGCGGCCACCGGCTTGTCTCCCGCCCGGAGGACGGTGCCGGGTTTCTGGAGCAGGCCGCGGATCAGGCGCTCGTCGTACAGGTAGTCACCGCGCAGCAGCAGGAGCGTGTCCCCGGGGGGGACTGTGTCGGGCTGATCAGTCCAGTTAACGACGTTCATTTTTTTCAGCATGCGTTCCAGACGCTGGCGACTGGAGAGCCCCCAGAGTTGAACGGGGCTCTCCGCGGAGATCATGGCGTGTACGGTCATAGGGATTCTCGGAATGGTTAGTGGTCTCAAGTCGACGGACAAAGTCGATTGTAAAAAAAAACATTACACTTTATTATGGCCCGATGCATTTTGTAAAGCCAAATCCTGCCGTGCGGGGCGGTGACAGTGATGCGGGTGCCGGTCTGTGTGATGGCGGTCCGTTTGTTCTCGCCCATCTCTCCGATCCGCACCTCTCCCCTCTGCCCGGGGTTCACCCCCGTGATCTTCTGAACAAACGCCTGCTGGGCTACTTCTCCTGGTATCGCCGCCGCCGTCACATTCATTGCCCCCACGTCCTCGACGCATTGCTGAACGATCTGGCCCAGGCAGCCCCGGACCATGTGGCCATAACCGGTGACCTGACAAACCTGGGCTTGCCCGACGAGTTCCGTCAGGCGGCTCGCTGGCTGGAGCGGGTGGGTTCGCCGGCGAGGGTCATGGTCGTGCCCGGAAATCATGAGTGCTATGTGGCTGCCCCCTGGCGTGAGACCTTTGGCAGATGGGCCGATTACCTGGCCGGGGACGGGGCAGTGGCGGACGGCGTCTATCCGCGCCTGCGCGTGCGGGGGGGCGTGGCATTGATCGGGCTCTCCACTGCCCGACCGAGCCTGCCCTTCATGGCTGTGGGCAGTCTGGGCAAAGAACAGCTGGACAGACTTGAAGATCTGCTGGAACAGACCGGGCGGCGCGGCCTCCTGCGCGTTGTCCTGCTCCACCATCCACCCGTTCCCGGCAGTATTGCCTGGCGCAAGCGCCTGACCGACGCCAGCGGTTTTGCCGCGGTCATCGGCCGCCAGGGGGCCGAGCTGATCCTGCACGGTCACGCGCACGTATCCATGGAGCGGGAACTGGTTGCCGGGACGGTGCCGGTCTTCGGCGTTTCCTCGTCCTCGTCCTCGTCCTCGCAGTCGGCTCCGCTCCGCACCGCCAGCTACACCCTGTACCGTTTCCGGCGCAGGGGAGACGTATGGGAGGTGCTGCTGAGCGTTCGTATCTACTCCCACCGGGAAAGCCGCTTCGTGCTAGCCCGGGAGCGGGAACTGCTTCTGCCCGCACCTGCGATCGGGAGAACAGCCGGTTAGACGATTCTTCTCGTCAGGATTGCGCCTCCGGCGAGAACGGCCAGGGCGGGGAAGAGGGTGGTCCAGAACGGAGAAACCTGGAGGATAAGGCCGGTGTAACCCAGTATCTGGTTGAGGTAGAAGAACACCACGCCGAAGATGGCACCGATCATGATATGCCAGCCAAGGCTGGCGCTGCGGGCCGGTCTGCATACCAGGGGGAGGGAGAGCATTATCATTGCCGCCGTAATCACCGGCAGGGTCAGCTTCTGCCAGAGCGCCAGCAGGTAGCGCCCGGCATTCTGCTCCCTCTTCTGGAGGTTGCTGATGGTGCCTGACAGCTCCGAAATGGAGAGGGTCTGGGGGGGGAGCGTCAGTGCGGCTGTCTGTTGAGGGGTGAGCAGGTGGGGGAGGACCAGCCTGGGCAGTGCGCGGACCGAATCTCCCTGTTCCGTGATCTCCTTGCGCAGCACATGGTGCAGTTCCCAGTTTCCATTGGCTCCGATGCGTGTTTCCCTGCCATGGATGTAACCGGTCAGGGCATCCCGGTTATCGAATTCGTAGATATCCACGGCCTGTACTCCGTTGTCCCGGGCGGTCCGCAGGTTGATGAAGCGCCGCTCGTCTCTGGTCCAGAAACCGCCCCGTGGCAGGAGCGTTCCCGATTTCGAAAGAGCTGTTTCGCGCCGGGTCCAGGCGGTCTGTTCGAGGGTGGGGATGATGAACTGGGCTCCCAGCAGAAGAACGAGCAGCGTGAGAACGGCGGGCTTCATGAAGGTCCAGCCGATGCGCTGGACGGATATCCCGCCCGCCCGCAGCGCGGTCAGTTCCTGGTTCTTTGCCAGCAATCCCAAGGCGATAATGCTTCCCAAAAGAGCGCTGGGTGGAGCCATCTCCAGCATGCGTCCGGGAAGTGTCAGGCTCACGTACAGCAGGGCGTCGCTTACGTCGTAGCGCCCCTTGCCGATGTCGTCCAGCTGTTTGGCCAGTTCGAAAAAACTGAGCAGCCCGGCCAGAATCAGATTGACGCTGAGCCAGCAGCTTGCAAAGCTGCGGCCCAGGTAACGATCGATAATCTTCACGGCGTTCCCCCTCCGCTGGTTCGGACCCGGCGCAGTCGGAGCTTCCGCAGGGGGCTCTGGACGGGGAGCAGGAACAGCACCAGACCGGCATTCAGCAGCGTGACCCACCAGATGCCGGGCACGGCGCCCACCACCTGCTTTTCAACCCAGGTCTTGGCGATCAGGCTCAGATTGTAAATGACGAAGAAGAGGATGATGGCCGCGACCACCTTGCCGTATTTGCCGCGCCGCGGAGCGACCCGGCTCAAGGGGATCGCCAGCAGGGCCATCAGCACGGTGGAGATGCCGGTGGAAAAGCGCCACTGCAGCTCCGCGATGTCCGCCGGATCCGTGGACGTGGCCAGATGTTCCGTGGAGGCCGCCTTGCGCCTGTATTTTGCGGGCGGGATTTGGGGCGGTTCCAGCTGGAGCACGTTTTCCTGAAACCCGACCAGGTGATCCGTTCCGGTTTTCAGGTTCAGGCTATAGTGGGAGCCTTCCTGGAAGACGATTGCCTTTTGCCCCTCGCCCGGGCCGTTTGTCTGGAATGCTGATCGGGCGCTGGTCACCCTGCGCTTTTCCGGTCCGAATTCCCACACCCACACATTACGGGCTTGGTTTCTGGCCGGGTCGAGCTTTTCGGCAAAGAACACCAGATTGTGGCTGAGTTCGTAGAACCGGCCGGCTTCCACCTTGGCGATATCGAACTCGTTCTGCCCCCTGGTCTCCAGCAGATACATCTTCCCGTAGGCCCAGGGGCGTGCATGGAGGGAAAGTCCGGTAACCATAAGGGCAAGCAGAATGGCGAGGAAGAGAACAGCGCTGATCAACTTTTTCTGGCTGAGGCCGCCCGCCTCCATGGCCGTGATCTCGCCATCGGCATACAGACGGCTGAGGGCGAGAACGATGGCCAGATAGAGCGTGACAGGAATCAGGACTTCCAGGGCGATCAACACCTTGAGCGAGACCAGGGCGACGACCGTTCCGCCCGAGAGCAGGCCGTTGACGGCGTCGTTGAGGAACCGGACGGCGCTGAAGCCGGAGAAGATCATGATCAGCACCGTGCAGATAACCACCAGGGGCGCGCAGATTTCACGCACTATGTAACGTTCGATAATCAACGTAATCTCGGTCTTTCGCGGTCAGTGAACATCGTGACGGGTAATCTCAACGGCGGCGGTTTCCGCAGTATGAGGCAGTAAAAAAGCACCTACAATATGATCTTGTAAGTGCTTATCGTGCCGGCTCCTGTGTCCATCACTCTCCCTGTGCGCCAGAATGGACGTTTCTCTTTTTACGAGGGACAGTGAGAAAGAACGGGTCATGTATAGCAGAGTTGGGCCGAGCTTTCAACCAGGAAACGGCGGTTCCGTGCCCAGGATTCCCGGGAAGCCGTTGGAGCGGGAACGGCATTGTCAGGATGAGGCCCGCAGCCCGCTCTCCGGACAGTGTTCGCAGCTGATGGACTGGCGGCAGGTTGGCTTCCAGCAGTTAAGGAGACGGTCTTGACTGAAATACAGGCGTTCGGCATGTTCCATGTTCGAGGATTTGATCAGGATGAGCTCATCGGCAACCACATCCTCGGCCAAAAGACGGGCTGCCGCCTGGAGTGATTCCACCATGAAGAGCCGCCCATCCGTCTCGGGGGTGAGCAACCTTCTAATGTGCTGAGCCTTGTTTCCAACGAAAAAGACCCTGTCCGCAACGTTCAGCGCCTCTCTGGCCATGCTGCGGTATTTGCTTGAGGATGAGCCTGATGTATCTGAAAACGAGCCGAACACGACCGTCTTTCGGGGAGCAGCGGCATCGGTCATCGGCTCGAGCACCTTGGCAACAGTCCAGTACGGAGCTTTGGCTGTGTCGCAGATGTACCAAGCCCGTTGCGAGGTGGCGTGGATCGTCATCCTGCGCGGAAAACTCTCCACGGCGTGAAGGGACGCGGCACACTGCTTCAGGTCGATCCCGGCCGCAAGGGCGCCGCAGACTGCCGCCAGGATGGAACTGGCCAGCAGGCTTCCGAACAAACCGGTCTCGATGCGTACGGATTCACCCTGGTACGTAACGGCCAGTGACAGGCGTTCCGGCCAGGCGCAGCGTATGTCGCTGCCGCGCACGTCCGCTTCCTCCCATAGCCCGTAGGTCAGGACGCGCGCCTTGGAACGCCGGGCCATGGCGAGCACATGGGGATCATCGGCGTTGAGTACGGCCACTCCGGATTCTGGGAGAAATTCGATCAGCTTTCCTTTTTCGAACGCGGTTGCCTCCAGCGTCCGAAAGTTGCAGTAATGGTCCTGGCCGACACTTGTCACAATGCCGATGCGGGGACGAAGTAGAGGTAATCTTTCATTCATGCATCCCGTCCCTTCTACCCCCACTTCCTGGAGCACAAAACGGTGGGAGCTGTTCACCCGGCGCAGGTTTTTTATAATAGCCTTCCGGCAGTTGAATAAGATGCCAATGCGGCATGAGTCTCTGTCCGAGAGGATTTTTCCCAGAAAATGGGTGGTGCTGGTCTTGCCACAGCTGCCCGTTACGGCAATTGCCGTGGTTTTGTCATAAAAGCGCCGACATATCAAATATCTAAGGAATTGCCACCGGGTCTTCAGCCAGTGGATCTTCTTTCGTGGGGTCGTCATCTTTCGCAATCCTTTCCTGGCAGCGCTGTCCGGGTGGAGGTGGCCTAACCTGATGTGGTCGAGGGGGAGACAAACCTGATGTTTTGTCGTTTTTGGTGTCAGGTCGCCCGCTGCACCTGCTTCAGTCCTTGGTAATAAGCTTCATCCGGTATCCTCTTGTCAAGAGACGAATGCGTTTACTCGAACTCGCTCAAAAGGCCTCCAGCCTGTATGTGCGGCAGGTTTCCGATGAAAAGCGCAAATTGCTTAGTCAGGTGTATTCGAACTCCACTTTCGGCAGTGGGGAGTTCAGGCCAAACTTCAGGAAACACTTTGATCTGCTTGCGGAATCAAACCGGGAGTACGAAAGAAAAAAGGTCACTTCCGGGAGCGGAAATGACCTTTTTAAAATTTGGCGTCCCCGAGACGATTCGAACGTCCGACCCCTTCCTTAGGAGGGAAGTGCTCTATCCGGCTGAGCTACGGGGACAGGTGGGAAAGAGAGCTATGTATACCAGAGTTGCGCGGTGCTTTCAACTGTATTTCGCTGTGGACGGCGAGGCACTGCTGGTGTCATGCGGATGCCCATCGATCAGAAGTTGAGCAGCGAGTATACCTTGCCGGCCGGTAGCTTGGAGCGGCCGTTGAGGAAGTTGAGTTCGGTCATGAAGCAGCAATCCACTATTTCGGCCCTCATGCTCAGCACCATGTCCACCACGGCCGCCATGGTGCCACCGGTTGCCAGCAGGTCGTCTGCGATCAGCACCCGCTCGCCCGGTTTGATGGCGTCGCGGTGAATTTCCAGGGTGTCGGTGCCGTACTCCAGGGAGTAGGTCTTGCTGAAGGTCTCCGAGGGGAGCTTGCCCGGTTTGCGCACCAGTACCACGCCGGCGCACAGCTTATAGGCCAGGGCGGCGCCGATTATAAAGCCGCGTGCCTCCACCCCCACCACCTTGTCAACGCGTTGCCCCACGTAGCGGTGTGCTATCAGGTCGATCATGCGCTGATAGGACTGGGCATCCTGCAGCAGGGTGGTTATATCCTTGAATACGATACCCTTCTTGGGAAAATCGGGGATGTCGCGAATGATGCTCTTCAGGTCTTCCATCATACGGGGAATGCTCCTCTGTGTTTGATTGTTCGGCTTGGTCCGCTTCTCCGTGCTTTGCCGGCTAGGTGGGCTTCACGCAGGCGTACAGCTTTTCCAGAGACTTGGCCTCGATCTGGCGGATGCGCTCCCTGGTTACGCCAAAGCTTCGGCCGATGGTGTCCAGGGTTTGGGGTTCCTTGTCGTCCAGGCCGAAGCGCAGCGCCAGGATCTTCTGTTCGCTTTCGCTCAACTCCTTGAAGTGCTCGGAGATCTGCTCGTAGCGATCGATGTTCTCCAGCAGGTCCGACGGGGCGACCATGGAGGTGTCTTCGATGGTGTCGATCAGGAAGTAGTCGCTGCCGTCGCCGATGGGCGTCTCCATGGAACAGGTGCGCCGCAAGAGGGTCATCAGCCTGCGCACATAGGCCAGTTTGACGTTCATCTCCTCGGCGATCTCATGGGCATGGGGCTCACGTTGCAGGGTCTGGGACAGCCGGCGGGTGACCTTGGCCATGCGGTTGATGTCGTCTGATACATGAACCGGCAGGCGGATGGTGCGGGACTGGTTGACCAGTGCCCGATCGATGGCCTGGCGTATCCACCAGGTGGCGTAGGTGGAAAAGCGGCACTCTTTGGCCAGGTTGAAGCGCTCCACCGCCTTGATCAGCCCCAGGTTGCCCTCCTCGATCAGGTCCAGGAAGGGGAGGCCGCGGTTGATGTAGCGTTTGGCGATCTTGACCACCAACCTGAGGTTGGACTCGATCATCTTGTTGCGGGCGGCCATGTCACCCTTCTCTATCTGCCGGGCCACCTCCTTTTCCTGCTCGGCGGTCAAAAGCGGGGTGCGCTGGATGTCCCGCAGATAGATCTTGATGGCGTCGTCAAAGGTTTCCAGCACCGCCGGGGGCAGCTCCGCCTCGGCATGGTCATCGCTGCCCTCTTCTTCTTCGCTGAACGTCGACGGCTCTTCGGTGTCGTTGGCAACCAGTTCCGAAGCGGCATGAGGCTCATCCAGGGAAAACCCGTTGTCCAGCAGAGAGTCTTCGTTTTTCATTCGCCCATATCCCCCTTTTCGCGTGAAGCTGAAATAGTTGCTGAATCACACCAGGCGCGAAGAGCGCGGAGAGATCGCCAGGGCCATGTGCCGCGGGTTATCTCGCCGTGGCAGGCCGACCCGTCATCTCTGTCGGTGATAGCTGTATCTTCGCCCGCTCGCTGTTGTGAAGCACGCGGGCGCTACCACCCCTGTCTGCCGATCAGCGGCACGAAGCGGCAGCCGATGGATGTCGTCGTTTCCAGTGTTCCGTCGTTCTTCCTGACAATTTTCACCAAACGTTGTTCCCGTTCGTCTCCCACCGGAATAACCAGGCGGCCGTCAACGGCCAACTGGTCCGTGAGTACCTGGGGAACCGCCGGAGCCCCGGCGGTGACGATGATGGCGTCGAAGGGGGCCTCCTCATCCCAGCCGATGGGGCTCCCCTCGCTGTCGTTGATGCGCAGCATGACGTTGAACAGGCGCAGGGAGTCCAGGCACTTTCTGGCGCGCAGGGCCAGGGGGCGGATCCGCTCCACGGTATAGACGCGATCGGCCAGGGCGGCCAGGATAGCCGTCTGGTAGCCGGAACCGGTGCCGATCTCCAGCACCTTTTCCCTGCCGGTCAACTCCAGCAGTTCGGTCATCAGTGCCACGGTATAAGGCTGGGATATGGTCTGCTTCTCCCCCACCGGCAGTGAAGAGTCGCTGTAGGCCTGGGCCGCCATGGCCTCCTGGACGAAGATGTGGCGCGGTGTTTTCAGCATGGCGTCCAGCACCCGGCGGTCGGTGATTCCGCGGGTCGCGATCTGTTCCTGAACCATCTTTTTACGTGCTCTATCGAAATTCATGCAATGCTCCAGGTGCCCGCACGGGCCGGCGGCGCTAAAAAACCCAGGTGGTGATCACCTTCATGGATGCGTAGTTGGTCAGGTCCAGGTGCAGTGGCGTAATCGAGACATGTTTCCTGTTGATGGCGTGGAAGTCGGTCCCCTCGTAATCGTTGAAGTCCGCCTCACCGCTGCCTATCCAGTAGTACTTGCGGCCGCGGGGGTCGGTTTTGTCGATCACGTTGCCCACAAAGGAACGCTTGCCCTGGCGGGTGACCAGCGGCGGCCTGATCTCTTCAGCGGGGCAGTCGGGAACGTTGACGTTCAGGAAGGTGTCCTCGGGGAGGCCGTTTGACAAGACCTGGCGGGCCACCCGGACGGCAATCTGGGCAGCCTCGGGAAAATGGCCGCTCCGCTCCTGTGTGGCCAGGGAGACGGCGATGGCCGGGATGCCCATCAGGGTCGCCTCGATGGCGGCCGCCACTGTGCCGGAGTAGGTCACGTCGTCGCCCAGGTTGGCGCCGTGGTTGATCCCGGAGACGATCAGGTCGGGTCGGAAGGGGAGCAGGCTGTGGATGCCCATGTTGACGCAGTCGGTTGGGGTGCCGTCCACGGCGTAGAAGCCGTCACGCAACTCGAATACCCGCAGGGGGGAGTTCAGGGTCAGGGCATGTCCCACGGCGCTCCGCTCCCGGTCGGGCGCCACGACGGTTACCTCGCCCAAAACCCGCAGGGCCGAGGCAAGTGCCTGGATGCCCGGGGCCTGGATGCCGTCGTCGTTGGTTACCATAATATGCATAGGATCTATCCGGTTGGTTTTTGTGCCTTCAAAACCAGCCAGTTATGGCAGAAAAATATCCAAAAATCAAGGAACCATCCTAGCTGCCGTTTATCCGCCATCGGTGCTCTCTCTTTGTACTGATCAGTACCTGAAATGAATCGCGTCGTGCCTTTCGGGGCAGGGCAGCTGTTGGGCGGCTTCCGTGGTGTGCACATCAGACCGACTCTTGTTCCTGGTGCTGCCTCCTTTTCCGGCTGTGCGCGATTCGTCATCGGGGGCACGGACAGGTTTTGTGTTTACAAATCCGGGTGAAGCGGCTACATTTTTGCGGATTCCTGGCGCTTTGCGGGAGTCGTCTTCTGTCGTCGGTTACACATATTCTTGCTGTCTGGAGGTCATACCCATGAAAGCTGTTTTGATGGATGGTTTCGGTGGAATCGAGGTTCTCGGGCTGGGAGAGGTCGAGCGTCCCGTGCCGGGTGAGGGACAGGTGCTGGTGAAGACGTTTGCCACCTCCATCAACCGCCCCGACATGGTGCAGCGTCAAGGCAAGTATCCGCCGCCAGCGGGCGATTCCGATATCCTCGGCCTGGAGGTGGCCGGCGTCATCGAGGAGCTGGGAGCCGGCGTCATCGGTTGGAAGAAGGGGGATCGGGTCATGTCGCTGGTGGGAGGCGGCGGCTATGCCGAGTATGCCGTGGCCTATGCCAGCCACCTGATGCCCATCCCTGAGAGCATGAGCTTCGAAGAGGCTGCCTGCGTCTGCGAATCCTCCATCACCGCCTTTCTGAACGTATTCATCCTGGGCGAGTTCAAGGATGGCCAGACCGCCATCCTGCATGGCGGCGGCGGCGGGGTCAACACTGCGGCGATCCAGCTCTGTCGTGCCCTGACCCCTGGTTGCCGTCTGATCGTCACCTCTTCTCCCGAGAAGATGGAGCGGGTAAAACAGGTCGGTGCCGATTTCCTGATCAACTACCGCGAGACCCCCGATTTCAGCGATCTGGTCAAGGAGTATACCGGCAAGAAGGGGGTCGATCTGATCCTTGACCACATCGGCGCCAAGTACTTGGCACCCAACATGAACTCCCTGGCCTACAAGGGGCGCATGGTGGTTATCGGCGTTACCAGCGGCATCAAGGCAGAGCTGAACCTGGCCCTGATGATGGTCAAGCGCCAGCAGATCATCGGCAGCGTGCTCCGCTCTCGCCCGGTCTCGGAGAAGGGGGAAATCGTGGCTGAGTTCACCCGTCGGGCCCTGCCCAAATTCGCCGACCGTACCATTGTGCCGATCATCGAGAAGGTCTTCACCATCGATCAGGTGGTGGAGGCCCACCGCATGATGGAAGAGGACCGCCATTTCGGCAAGATCGTGCTGAAGATACAGTAGGTTTCCTGCAATGCAATGGATCAAGAGCCCCTGGTGCTGGTCGCCAGGGGCTCTTTTTTCCGGAATCTGTGATTACGGGAGGATGGGGCGGGTTGACCGAAGGCCAGGATAGCCACTGAAGATCATGCCCGTGTGGGACGGATGAACTTTGCCCCGGCGGCAGCTAGGCCTGGAAACGCGTTGTATCGGAAACAGTCTGTTGCACCACTTGATGCAGCTATTGTGCAGCGAACTGAAAAAGCCGGCCGGGAATTTAATCCCGACCGGCTTTTTCAGTTCAACCCACGTTGGTGGTCGTTATATCCGTCCCATTATCAGGGGATCATCCACTGCAGGTAGTAGGCCTGCAGGTAGACCATGACGCCGACGATTGCCGTCAGGAACAGGGAGTGCTTGAGGGTGAAGCGGAACAGGGTGCCCTCCTCGCCGACCATGTTGCAGGCTGCGCAGGCAACTGCAAGGGATTGGGGGGAGATCATCTTGCCCATGACGCCGCCGGAGGTGTTGGATGCGCCCATCAGGGTGGGGCTCAGGCCCAGTGATTCGGCGGTTGCCTTCTGCAGGCCGCCGAAGAGCACGTTGGAGGAGGTGTCGGAACCGGTCAGGAAGACCCCCAGCCAGCCGATGAACGGGGCCACGAACGGGAACCAGTGGCCGGTCTTGGTGAAGACCAGGCCCAGGCAGTTGGTCATGCCGGAGACGTTCATGATGTAGGCCAGGCCCAGCACGCCGGCGATGGTGATGGCCGGGAACTTCATGGCGTTGCAGGTCTTGCCGAAGATGCCGATTACGTCGCCCATGCCGACGCCGCAGATGAAGGAGGAGAGGAAGGCGGCGATCAGGATGGCGGTGCCGGCCGCGGACAGGAAGTTAAAGGTGTATTTTGCGGCGATCTTGGTGGGCAGCTGGCCCTTGAGAGCCTTCTCAAGCGGCTTGAACTGGTCCTTGACGATCAGGTTTTCCTTTTCCAGGTCGGCGGTCATCGTGGTTATGGCGCCGGAGTTCTTGTTGATGGCATCGAAGGCGGCTAAGCGCTCGTCGGTCAGGACAGCTCCCTTGCCGGCCAGTCCCTGCTCGATGGGAACGATCGCTTCTTCCTGGGTCTTCAGCTCGTTCAGCTTGGCGATGGCGTCGGCCAGTTTCGGCTCGGAAGCGGGCAGCTCAGCCAGCAGCTTGTTGACTTCCGTTTTGACCGCTTCGGCCTTTGTCAGGCCGTCTTCAGGCTTGGATACGCCCTTGATGACTTTTTCATGGTAGCCGGTGACGGTGATGACCTGCTTGTAGATGTTGTCGAGAGACTTCTTGACCGACGGCAGACCCCAGAGCAGGACGAAGATGGTCAGGGCCAGGTAGGGGGCCCAGCCGCGGAAGATCTGGGCGCCGGTATAACCGTGCTCTTCCTTGGTGGCCATTTCCTCATGGTCGAAGTGATAGGTGGTGGGGGGCTGCCAGAACTGCAGCAGGATGACCAGGGCGGCCATGGAGCCGAGGGAGGCGGTGATGTCCGGCAGATAGGGGCCAAGGTAGCTGGCGGTGATCCACTGCAGGAAGGCGAAGGTTGCGCCGCAGGTAATGACTGCCGGGAGAACTTCCAGGGTCTTCTTCAGTCCGACCATGATCAGGATGGTGTAGAAGGGGATGAAGACCGAGATGAAGGGGAGCTGGTGGGCGATCATCTTGGACAGCTTAAAACCCTCATCGGTATAGCCCATGACGCCTGCCAGGGCCACGACCGGGATACCGATGGCGCCGAAGGCCACCGGCGCGGTGTTGGCGATCAGGCAGACGCTGGCGGCATAGATGGGACGGAATCCCAGGCCCACCAGGGTGGCGCCGGCAATGGCAACCGGCGTGCCGAAGCCGGCCGCGCCCTCGATGAATGCGCCGAAGCAGAAAGCGATCAACAGGGCCTGGATGCGACGGTCAGCGGTAACACCGGCCAGGGATGCGCGGATGATCTCGAACTGGCCCCCCTTGACGGTGATGTTGTACAGGAACAGGGTTGTCAGAACGATGTAGAAGACCGGAAAGAGGCCGAAACCAGCCCCCTGCACAAAGGCCCAGCCCGCCAGGTCGGCAGGCATGCCCCAGATGGTGACGGCAATTATGAATGCCGCTCCCACCGCGATCGGCGTGGCCTTGTGGGCCTTCATCTTGAGAACAGCCAGACAAACAAAAATGATCACTAGCGGTATGGCGGCAACCAGCGCCGACATACCAATGCTTCCTCCTACCGGTGTATACGTCTGAATCCACGGCATGTTTTACTCCCTCCTTTTATGGGTGTGGTTGTTTTTGGGTAACTCGTAAACTTGCATTACCAATTATCCTTTTTGGCCTATCGCTGTCAAGACAAAAAAACGAATCGTATACCGTCTTTTGATAATGGTGCGTATTCCCTTGTGCGCAGGATAGGCTGGTATTTGTAACCATGCCATAAGAAAGGGCAATAATGTGTGGTGCGTAGAAAAATACGAGCTTAGGAGCGACATTAAAGCGCGCCTGAGGCGGCATATTCTGTACTACGAAAGCAGGAATCTTGATGCAGTCTGGCATCGTGCTGGGGCGAAGGTCTTACCACTTAGTGGTCTTTTTCGCGGAGGGCGAATGCTCCTAGGGGAGCCGGGGAGTGTGGCCGCGGGATGGATTGTCCGTTGTCTGAACGCGCGTTGTGACCGGTTTCCCCGATCCTTGATTATACCACCGTAAAGTGATACACAAATCCGATGCCCGAAGCGCCTCCCGAAAAACTCCCCTTGCCGCTCCTTCTGCTGCGACGGACTGAGCCGGGCCTGCTCTACTATCTGGCTTCCAAGCCGCACCTCGTGGCCGCCGCCGGCCGCTGTGACAGTGCCGTCGTTGCCCGCGCCGAGTGGGGCGACAACTCCGTGTTGACGCTCGTCTGCGTCGACGGGCAGCGGGTTACCTTCACCGCCACGGACCGGCTCGTCCCGCACTGCAGTTGCGTCGCATGGACGAAACAGTCCCAGTGTCCCCATGTGGTTGTTACCTGGATCCAGCTGAAACGGATCCTGACCCCCTCGTCCTTTTCCCAAATCAGGATAAGTGATTGGGTGTTGAACGATCTGGCAGATCTGCTCAACGTCTGCCCGGATGTTGCCGGCAGTACAACTGAGAGAATTGCCGCCGCCTCCCCGCTCCCGGCAGGAGCCAACACCGCTTCGAGCGGCGCGGTAACGGGGGATAGCCTGATCCGCTTTGTGCTGGAAGCCGACTACGGCAGGCTGTACGGCGCGTTCAGGCGTGGTGGCGAACGGGTTCAGCGTTGGACGGTCGGAGTCCCCCGCGACGTCATGCTCTGCATCCAGCGCTACCCCATTTTCGATGCGACCATGCGCCATCTGGCCGCGGTCATGTCGGCCACCGGCAGGCGCTATCCGATCGTCTTCCGCGACGGTTCGGGCAGCGAATGCCCCCTGGTCCTGCGGCCCGAGGCGCCGCGACGGGCCTGCCTCTCCTTTGCGCTGGAGGAGGGGAGGGTCTCCATTACACGCATGGTCGACGGCACCGGCGAAATGCCGGACAGTATCATCGCCGCCCAGGAACTGCTGCTGGACCTGGAGGGGGGCGGGATTCATCCTCTGGTGGACGCTGCTGTCTGGCGCATCTGGGACACTATCGGGGAGGCCCTGCGTCAGAGAGGGGGGGAGTGCGCCTCAGGGGAGCGGCCCGACAATGGGCAGGCGCTGCTCAGTTCGGGAGCCAACCGTCTCGTTACGGAGCGCGAGCACTTCAACGGACTCTGCCTGCGGCTGGCCCAGAATCTGGAGCGGTCATTCGGGGAATCGCTGCTCTTCCACCAGGAGGGGGCTGCGGCCGACGCGTTGGTGCGTAGGGATGCGTTCTGTCTGCTGGATCTGCCGTCCCGGCTTGATGCTCCCCTGATCAGTCTCAGGCCGCAAGTCTCCTGTGATGGCGCCAGATATCCCTTTTCCAGCGACCTGTTCGGCTACTTCGACCCGCTGCGGCGCGCGCACCTGCCGGCGCCGCTCAAGGCGAAAAAGCGGGTGCGCTCCATCGTGGAGGCCTGTTTTGTCCTCGGGGATGCTGACACGCCCGCTGCCGCCAGGAACGTCATAAAGACGGCGCTGAGCGGGCCGGATTACCTTAAGCGCGCTACCAAGAGCGGCGCACGCCAGATACTGAACAGATTTGTCGAAGAGCGGGGCAGGAAGCCGATCATGGTCCAGGCCCTGGCGGATGGCTGGCGCTTCTCAGAGGATGACCGGCTGGCCCAGATCCGGTTGATGAGGATTTTGTACGATTTCTTCGGCAGTGAGCTCAGTGATACCTGGGACGAGTACGAGGGGATGATGGTCGAGCGGGAGGCGCTGCTGGCCGTTCTGCCCCGTCTGGCGGACAGGCTCCAGCAGGAGGGCTTTTTACTCAGGGTGGGGGATGAACCGCTGGCCAGCGCGGTGTGGGATTTTTCCCTGGACGCAACCACCAGCACGCTGGACTGGTTTGAGCTGCGCCCCGAGATCCGCTGCGATGGCGAGCTGATCAGCGGCGATGAGTTGCAGCAACTGGCCCGGGGAGGTGTCCTGCAGCGGGATGGGCGGTTGATCCTGATCGACGACATGAGCGCCCGCATACTGGCCATGCTGGCCGGTGTGGTCGCGCCCGGCAAACGGAGGAAGAAGGGGGGGCAGCGGGTGGCCAGGATCCCCCGCCTGCAGATCCTGGACTGGCTCCAGCTGCGCAGCCATGGCGTCAGGGTGCGCCTGGCCCCCGGGGACGCCCAGGTGCTGGAGAGCCTGGTAAACTTCGAACGTATCCCCCGTCGTCAGCTGCCGTCCGGCCTGAACGCCACCCTGCGTCCCTACCAGCGCGACGGCTACCACTGGCTGGCCTTTCTCTACGAACACCGCTTCGGCGCCTGCCTGGCCGACGACATGGGGCTGGGCAAGACCGTCCAAGGCATCTCGCTGCTGGCGGGGATCGCCGACGGCGCCATCGCCTGCGGTGCCGAGGCCCATGCCCCGCACCTGATCGTGGTGCCCCCCTCGCTGATCTTCAACTGGGAGAGCGAGTTGGCCCGCTTCTTCCCGGCTGCGTCGCTTCTGATCTACGCCGGGCCGGGCCGTTCCTGCGACGACTTCGGCGATCACGATATCATCCTGACCAGCTATGGCATTGTCCAGAGGGACATCGAAACGCTGGGCAACCTGCGCTTCAACGTGATCATCTTCGACGAGGCCCAGGTGGTCAAGAACCTCAAGGCCGCCACCACCGGCGCGGCCCGGCGCCTTGCGGGCGTCTTCAAGCTGGCGCTGACCGGTACGCCGGTGGAAAACCGCATAGAAGAGTACTACGCCGTCATGGACCTCTGTCTCCCCGGTCTGCTGGGCACGCCGGAGGAATTCCGCCGCCGGGTGGCCGGCCAGGGGGAGGCGGGCCTGGAAATCCTGCTGCGCCGCACCCGCCCCTTTGTGCTGCGCCGCAACAAACAGCTGATCTCCGCCGACCTGCCGGAGAAGATCGAGACCGACATCCTCCTGGAGCTGTCGCCGAAACAGAGGGCGCTCTACCAGCGCACCATCGAAGAGGTGCGTGGCCAGATCAACGAGGCCTTTTCCAGCCGTTCACCCGGCCAGGCGCGCATCATCGCCCTGACCGCGCTTCTGCGGCTGCGCCAGATCTGTCTGGCCCCGTCGCTGGCCCTGCCCGGATCGTCGGATTCGTCCCCCAAACTCGATTTTCTGGTGGAGCAGCTCGCCGAACTGCGTGACGAGGGGCACAGCGTGCTGGTCTTCTCCCAGTTCACCTCCTACCTGGACATGGTCGAGGAGGCCCTGAAACGTCACCACCTCCCCAACCTGCGCCTGGACGGCTCCACCCCCACGCCGCAGCGCAAGCGGCTGGTGCAGGGGTTCCAGCATTCCGACAGCCCGCTGGTCTTTCTGATCAGCCTCAAGGCCGGCGGCAAGGGACTCAACCTGACCCGAGCCACCTATGTTTACCACCTGGACCCCTGGTGGAATCCGGCGGTGGAGAATCAGGCCTCCGACCGGGCGCACCGTCTCGGCCAGACCCGCCAGGTGACCATCACCCGCCTGATCATGCGGCACACCATCGAAGAGAAGATGATGGCGCTCAAGGAGCAGAAGCAAAAGCTGTACAGGGCCATACTGGAGGAAGGAAGCGGGGGAAAGGGGGCCGGTCTGACCCGGGAAGATCTGGATTTTCTGCTGGGGTAGCCCGGATAAACGCACCCCGTAGGGGGGAGAAGGTCGCTTAGGGTGAGTGTGGCGGAAAACGGATAGGCTCAGGGGATGTGCCCGGTTCGGGTGCGCGGGCGGCGGTCAGATGTAGTACATGAAGCGGTGCTCATCCTCCCGCTTGACTCCCATGGCCTGACCCCGTTCGCAGAGGGTCTGAAGGGTTATGCCGGAGAAGAGTTCGCCCAGCAGGGCGCTGGCCTCTTCCCACACCGTCTGGGTGACGCAACTCCCCTCCTGGGCGCATTCGCCCGTGCGTTTGCTCTTCTTCTCCGTGGCGCCGGCGCACTCCACCAGCAGCACATCCTGTTCCGTGGCGTTGAGAATCTCCAGGATCGTAATCTTGTCCGGGCTCCTGGCCAGGAAATAGCCCCCCTGGGGACCACGCTTGCTCTTCAGGATACCTGCCCGTTTCAGGTTCTGGAAGATCTGCTCCAGGTAGCGGGGGGAGATGTCCTGGCGCCGCGAGATGTCCTGGATTTGGGCCGGCGCGGTACCGCAATTGTAGGCTATGTCGAACAGGGCGCGTAGACCGTAACGGCTCTTGGTTGTCAGGCGCATGATTCCCTCCCGTGGCGGTGTGCTACATCAAGCAGAAGAGTTACGAAAATGCACCTGTTTTGTCAACAAAATAAAGCGTCTGCCTTGCGAACGCCTCTCTCCCTTGCCGCGCGTTCCTTTCAGTCGGCCACCCGGGATACGGTTACCACCAGCAGCTCCCCTGTTCCTGCCTGCATGAGGATTCTGGAGCATTCCTCCACCGTGCTGCCGGTGGTGAACACATCGTCAACCAGCAGCACCCGTTTACCGCTCACCAGGGAGGCGTTTTTGACCCTGAAGGCATCCCTGACGTTCTCCCGGCGCTGCCCGGCTGTCAGGCTGATCTGCGGTTCGGTCCAGCGCACCCGTTGCAGAGTCTGGCGCTGGAGCGGGATGCGCCACTCCCTGGCCAGCAGCTCCGCCAGCAGCAGGGCCTGATTGAATCCCCGGCCGCGCAGTCGTCTTACGTGCAGCGGCACCGCTATGATCAGCTCGGGCCGCCACCCTGTCACGAAATCACTCAACTGCTCCACGATCACTAGCCCCAGGGGACGGCGCAGGTGGGTCCTGGCGTTGTACTTGAACGCATGGATCAGGTCGCGCACCGGCCCCTCATGGAGCAGCGCGGCCCGGGCGGCGTGGAAGTGGGGGGGATGCTTCAGGCAGGATTGGCAGGGGTGGTCATGGCCGGCTCCCTGGAAGGGGATGCCGCAGATCGGGCAGATCGGTTGCGTGGGAGCTGGCATTCGCTCCCGGCAGGAGCTGCAGATGTGCAGCCTGCCGGCCCGGGGGATGAACTCCCCGCAGACGTGGCAGTGGGGGGGGAGGAGGAAATTCAGTAGGGCAGTGAAAAACGACTTCCGGTTTTTCTCGTGCATCCCTTCCTCCCCCGACCGGACAGCCGTAGCCGGCATCTCTGTGTTTCAGGTGACGGCGCACCGTCGCCCGATTATTTGATCACCCTGATTGACCTGATTTCCACCCGTTCCAGCGGCACATCCTGAAATCCCCCGCGGTACCCGGTCCTTACCCTGGCGATCCTGTCGATCACCTCCATCCCTTCAACAACCCTGCCGAATACGGCATACCCATGACCATCGGGAGAGGGGCGGTTCAGAGTCCGGTTGTCCACCTGGTTGATGAAGAACTGGGACGTGGCGCTGCCCGGATCCGCAGTGCGGGCCATGGCCAGGGTTCCGCGCCTGTTCTCGAGTCCGTTGTCCGCCTCGTTCCTGATGGGCGCCCGGGTGGGCTTCTCTCTGAATTCCGTATCGAATCCTCCCCCCTGGATCATGAAGCCCCGGATCACCCGGTGGAATATGGTTCCGTCGTAAAAACCGGTGGCCACGTAGGCCAGAAAGTTCGCGACGCTCAGCGGCGCCTTGTCGCGGAACAGTTCCAGCTTCACGCTCCCCAGGCTGGTTTCCATCACCAGCAGCGGATTGTCCTTTCCCTCCGCCAGGGCAACGCTGGCCGACAACAGCAGTGCAAAAAGCACAACGACACATCTTCTCAGCATGACAACTCCTCGTTTTTTTGGATGATGAAACCGCGATACTACCCATGGCTTATGGTTATACGACAGGACTCGGTCCAGATCAACCATTGGGAACAGGGGGGCTGCCCGGCAAAGCGCAGTCCCCTCGCGTCCAGGTCCGGCCTGCTTGTAGTCGAGTTTTCTTAGTGTATTGTTATGTATCGGCTTGTGAGGAGAGGCTACTCGCTCCGCTCACCCTGCCGCTGAAACTCCGCGATCTTCCCCGGCGCCAACGGAAGCGAGAAACCGATGCCCGAGAAGTTGAAGAACGATAGTGAGCGCTACCGGACAGTGGCGCGGATCTGCTGCTCGGCTGCGGCCGCTGTCGCCCTCATGGTTTGGCTGGCGCTGGAGCTGGGCATCCCCCGCGTTCCCAGCCAGGGGCACCCCCTGATCCTCATGGCCCCCAGTACGGTTCTTGCGTCCCTTCTGTACGCAGGCGCCGCTTTCCTCATCGCCGGCCAGGGGCGGGAGCACCGTGTGGCGCGGGTCTGTCTGGCCGCCATGCTGCTCTGTGGGGCATTGGTAGCCCTGCTTTCGCTCTGTTTTCCCCATGGTTGGTATTCCGGTTTTCAACTCCCTGCCGCCCGCCCGCCTGTGGGCGTCACCCAGACGCCTCTGGACAACATGTCGCCCATCACCGCCATCAGTTTTCTTGTGGCCGGTTGCGCCTTCTCGGTTTTGCTGCCCGCCGCTTCCCAGGGGAAACGCCGTGCCAGGATGTCGTTTTGGGTCGCACTTCTCTTTCTTGCCGGCTATTTCATGCTTCTCCTGGCGTATCTTCTGGGCACCCCCATGTTTTACGACGGGCTCCTGTTTCCTCCGTCGGCAACGACCTGCCTGGCCTTCATGGCGCTCTGGTCGGCGTTTCTCGTCCTCTCCCTGCCCGCAGCATGGCCTGATGCCCTGCTTCCCGATGGTGGGACGCGACGTTCGACCCTGGCGCTGATGGCGGGTTTCGTCCTGTTGGTTCCTGGGCTCCTGGGCGCCGGTTTTTTCTATCACCGAAACATGGAGAGCGAGCGCCTGCGGGAGGTTCAGGGGCGCCTCTCCGCCATTGCGGACTTGAAGAGCGGTGAGATCGCGCACTGGCGAGAGGAACGGCGCATCGATGCCAGCTTCTTCCACCAGAACCGGGCCTTCAGCGCCATCGTTGAGTCGTACCTGCGCGCATCACCGCGGGGCAGGGGGGAGCATGCGCTGCACGCCTGGCTGGCAAGTGTCCGGGCAAACCGCAACTATGACGGCCTGTATCTTCTGGACGGTGAGGGTCGTGACAGGCTTGGCTACTCTCCTGACAAGGATCCACCCCCCGGCCCACTGATCGAAGGCGCCGCCCAGGCCCTGCGTTCCGCCAATATCGGTTTTGTTGACCTGTACCGCGACCGCCTGAACGGGAAGATTTCCATGGGCGTCGTGGTGCCGCTCTTCGATGCGCTGAATCAGAGAAGGAAGGTGGCCGTTCTTGCCTTGCGCATAGATCCGGAGCAATACCTGTTTCCCTTTGTCCGGGTCTGGCCCACGGTGAGCACTACCGCCGAGAGTCTGCTGGTGCGGCGGGAGGGGAACCATGTCCTGTTCCTGAACGACGTGCGTTTCAATAAAGAGTCGGCCCTGCGACTGCGCATTCCCATGGACAGGGGGGAGGTTCCCGCGGTCATGGCTGTCACGGGGCGAACCGGACTGGTGAAGGGAGTCGATTATCGCGGCGAACCGGTGCTGGCCAGCCTGCGGGCCATACCCGATTCCCCCTGGCATCTGGTGTCCCGCATCGATTCCCATGAGGTGTACGGCCCGCTCAGGGAGAGGGTGCGGATAACGGTGGCACTGATCGCTGCCCTCCTGGTCAGCGCCGTTGGCGTCGCGGCCTTTGTCTGGAAAAAACGCAATCTTGATTTTTACCGGCAGTCGGAACGGGATGCCAGGCGGCACAGGGAGCGTCTGCAGTGTCTGGTTAATGTCCTGCAGTATCAGGGCGACAGCATCGAAAGCATACTGGATTATGCCCTGGCCGAGATGCTCGGTTTGACAGGGAGCCGCTATGGCTACATATTCTATTACAACGAGCGGAAGAGGCTGTTCACCCTCTGTTCATGGTCGGGCAATGTCATGCCTGACTGCGCGTTAGTGGACTTCCAGGAACAGTGCCCTCTGGAGAATACCGGCATCTGGGGAGAGGTGGTCCGTCAGCGCACAGCGATCGTCATCAATGACTTCAGTGCGCCCAACCCGCTCAAGACGGGCTATCCGGAGGGGCATGTGGCGCTGACCCGATTCCTGACCGTGCCGGTCATCGACCAGGGAAGCATCGTGGCGGTTGCCGGGGTGGCAAACAAGGAAACAGAGTACGACGATTCGGATGTGACGCAGTTTTCGCTGCTGATGGACGCAGTCTGGAAGGTGGCGGAACGGAAACGTTCCGAGGATGAGCTGAGGCAGAGGAATGCCGAGTTGGAGCGCTTCACCTACACCGTCTCCCACGACCTGAAGAGCCCGGTGGTAACCATCAGCGCCTTTTTGGGGTACCTGGAAGCGGATATGAAAAACGGCGACCAGGAACGAATCGGAAAGGACATTGGCTATATCCGCACCGCCGCCGACAAGATGGGGTTCCTGCTGGGCGAACTGCTGGAATTCCTGCGGGTAGGTTGGGTGATCAGCAACCCGGTGTGGGTCGATTTTCAGGACCTGGTCCAGGAGGCGCTGCAACTGGTTGCCGGTCCCATCAGCAGGCGGAGGGTACGGGTTGATGTCCCCGTGAACCGGATCATGCTCTTCGGCGACCGCTCCCGGTTGGTGGAGGTCTTCCAGAATCTGGTGGAAAACGCCGTCAAGTATATGGGGGATCAGGCTGACCCGTTCATCGGGATCGGTGCGGAACAGATGGCGGGGGAGACCGTCCTTTTCGTTCGCGACAACGGCATGGGAATCGACCAGCGCTACCGGGAAAACATCTTCGGTATGTTCAATAAGCTGGATGTGGCCAGCGAGGGGAGCGGCCTGGGGCTGGCGCTGGTCAAGCGGATCGTTGAGATGTACGGCGGAAGGATCTGGGTGGAATCGGAGGGAGAGGGAAACGGTTCCAGTTTCCGGTTCACCCTGCCCAAGGCCTTGGGCAGGAGTGGGGAGTGAAGGGGGCGAACGAGAAAACGATGAAGATACGTATTGTTGAGGATGAACGTGCCCATGCCGAGGCTATCTCCCGTTCGTTCGGAGCCGCGCTTCCCGATGCGAGGGTCAGCATTTGCGCCACGCTGGCCGAGTATCGGGCCGGCCTGGCGAGCGATCCTCCCGACATCGTGCTGATCGATCTGAACCTGCCCGACGGCAGTGCCCTGGAGGCCCTGACCTGTCCCGCGGAGGAGGGAGCCTTTCCCCTTCTGATCATGACTGCCCATGGCAACGAGGAGATGGCCGTGGCTGCCATGAAGGCCGGCGCCCTGGATTACATCGTCAAATCGGCCCAGGCCTTCGCATGCATGCCCCAAACCGTTGAACGGGCATTGCGCGAGTGGAACCTGCTCCGGAAGCACCGCCAGGCCGAACTGTCCCTGTGCGAAAGCGAGAGCCGCTTCCGCCGAATCCTGCAGGAAATACCCTCCATCGCCTTCAAGGGCTACGGTGTCGACGGCACGGTGCGTTACTGGAACCTGGCTTCCGAACTGTTCTACGGCTATAGCGCCGGGGAGGCCATCGGCCGCAACCTGCTGGACCTGGTCATCCCCGAGGGGATGCGCGCGGAGGAAAAACGGCGCATGCTCCGCATGGCGGAAACGGGGCGGGCGGATCCTCCCTCCGAGCAGTGTCTGCTGCGCAGGGATGGGTCGCGCATAACGGTGCTCTCATGTCATGCCGTTGTGCGCAGGCCGGGGGAAGCCCCTGAACTATACGGTTTGGACATCGACATAAGCGAGCGCAAGATCAACGAAGAACAGCTGGAGTACCTGGCCACCCACGACGAACTGACCGGGCTGGCCAATCGGGCGCTTTTTCATGACCGGCTTGAACAGTCACTGCACTATGCCAAACGTTCCGGCCGCATCGTTGCCGTGCTGCTCTTGGACCTGGACCGTTTCAAGATCATCAACGACAGCCTCGGGCATTCCTTCGGCGACAGGCTGCTCAGCGCTGTTGCCCAGCGCCTGGATCGGGTCGTGCGCGATACGGATACCGTGGCCCGACTGGGAGGCGACGAGTTCGTCCTGCTCCTGGCGGAAGTGACCGAGCCCGACGACGTGGGGCTGCTTGCGTCCCGGATTCTGCACGAACTGGCGGTCCCCCACCGGATAGAGGGGCGGGAGATCGTCATGAGCGCCAGCCTGGGCATCAGCCTCTACCCCAAGGACAGCGGTGACGGCTCCACCCTGATACGCAATGCCGATATAGCCATGTACCGTGCCAAACAGGAAGGGGGAGGGGTTTTCTCGTTTTACGCGCCGGAGATGAACCAGCGGGCCATGGAAACCATGGAGATCGAAAGCGCCCTGCGCCTGGCGCTGGAGCGGGGGGAATTCACCCTGTACTATCAGCCCAAGGTGGATCTGGCCAGCGGTCGCATCAGCGGCTGCGAGGCCCTGATCCGCTGGCTGCATCCCCGGCGGGGAGTGGTGGCGCCGGCCGACTTCATCCCCCTGGCCGAGGAGACCGGACTGATCGTTCCCATCGGCACCTGGGTGCTGAAGGAGGCCTGCCGTCAGGTTCGAGCATGGCAGGCCGAGGGGGTGCCCATAGCGAACGTGGCGGTCAACCTCTCGGCCCGGCAGTTCCGCACGGGGGACCTGCCGGGGCTGGTGCGGGAGGTTCTCGGGGAAACCGGTCTCGACCCCCATCTGCTGGAGCTGGAGATGACCGAGAGCATGGTCATGGCCGATCACGCCCAGGTCGTAGCGGTCATGGAGGAGCTGACGGCTATCGGTGTTCGCCTCAGTCTGGACGATTTCGGCACCGGCTACTCCAGTTTTGCCCACTTAAGCCACTTCCCCATCAACCACCTGAAGATCGACCGCTCCTTCATCAAACAGATCGTTACCGATCCCAACTCCGCCACCATCGCCACCTCCATCATCGCCATGGCGCACCGCATGCGACTGAAGGCCATTGCCGAGGGGGTGGAGACCGAGGCCCAGCTGGCCTACCTGCGCAAACAGGGGTGCGACGAGATCCAGGGATACCTGCTCAGCCGTCCGCTTCCGGCGTCGGAATATGCTGCTCTGGTGCGCCGGGATGCCGGCTTTTCCTGCCTTTCGGCGGCAGAGCAGGGGGGAGGGCGCACGCTGCTGATCGTCCATGACGAGCCGCACACCCTCGACTCCCTGCAGCGGGCACTGGGCGGCGACGGCTACCGCATTCTCACCGCCAGCGATGCCTTCGAGGGGCTGGAACTGCTGGCAAGGGAGAACGTACAGGTGGTGCTCTCCGACCAGCGCATGGCCAGGATCAGTGGCAGTGAGTTTTTCGACCGGGTCAGGGTGCTGCACCCCGATACGGTCCGTGTGGTCATCGCGGGCCAGGCCGAGCGGGAGGCGGACAGCGACTCGCGGAATTGTGATCAGCCCTACAGCTTCCTGCTGGAGTCGTGGAGCGATGAGCTGCTGCGCGGCCAGATCCAGGATTCGTTCCGCTGGTACGAGACCAATCTCCGCTCCCCGCGGGAAGCCACACTGGAATCTCCCCGCTGCCCCGCTGCCAGGGATGGAGCAGAATGAGCAACCGGTAAGATGCGTCCCGCTCTGCCCTAAAGGCCCTGATTCGTGGAGAGGTGCTTACCCATGTTGCTCGATACCATCACCATGCTGATAGCGCTGGGAGTACTTTGCTGCTCATTCGGCATCGCCATGCTGCTGATCTGGCGCTTCTTCTCCCCCGGACGGCCCATGCTGCTCTGGGCAATCGGCATGCTGAGCTGTGGCCTGGGAAGTTTTCTGGTCGGTCTCCGGGATGTCATTCCGCTCTTCTTCTCCCTGATCGTCGGCAACCTGCTGTTCGCCTTCTTCTTCTGCCTCATCTGGTGGGGGACATCGCTCCATCGCGGGAGCAAAGCGCCCCGCCTCGTCATCGCCGCGTCGCTGCTCCTGTTCAGCGCGCTCTTTTCCTGGTTTGCCCTGGTGAGGCCGGATATGGCATGGCGCGTGGTCGTCATGCGCTCCTTCATGGCGTTCTGGCTGACCGGCGCCATGTTCTCGCTGGTCACGGGGGGGAAACGATGTACCGGCATGGAAAGGGTGGCGCTGGCCACATTGCTGCTCAACCTGCTGTTCCAGGTGCTGACCGTCGCCATGCAGCTGTCGAGCATGTTCAGTCGTGAACCTCTCCAGGGCAACGCCAACGTGGCTTTCACCGCCCTGCTGTCGCTGGTGGGAGTTGCCGGCTGGGGGCTGGCGGTGATCCTGGTGAAGCTGGAAAAGATGCTGGGAGAGCTGCGGGAGTCGCGGGAACTCTTCGATATGATTGCCAACAGCTCGCCGGCCATGCTCTGGATGTCCGGGCCAGACGGCAAGTGTACCTGGTTCAACGAAACCTGGCTCTCCTTCACCGGCCGCCCCCTGGAGCAGGAACTGGGCGATGGCTGGGCCGAGAGGGTTCACCCCGATGATGCCGACCGCTGTCTCGGCACCTACCGGGAAGCCTTCGAGGCACGTCGTCCCTTTTCCATGGAATACCGTCAGCTCCACCACGGTGGCGACTATCGCTGGCTCCTGGACCAGGGGCACCCACGCCATGACGCCTCGGGGGCTTTTTGTGGCTACATCGGCTCCTGTCTGGACGTACATAATCGCTACCTGGCTGACGAGATGCTCAGGTGCAAGAACGACGAGATCGAACAGTTCATCTACACGGTTTCCCATGACCTGCGCGGCCCGCTGGTGACCATCAAGAGTTTTCTGGGGTATCTGGAGCAGGACATGGAGGCCGTTGATTCCAAGAGGATCGGGCAGGATCTGCATTTCATCCATACCGCCGCCGACAAGATGGAAGAACTGCTCGTGGAACTTCTGGAACTGTCGCGCATCGGCCGGCGGGAGAATCCGGCGCAGCGGATGACGTTCCGGGAACTGGCCAGTGAGTCGTTGTCGCTGCTGGCGGGGCACATCGTCGACCAGAGGGTGGGGGTGCGCGTGGCGGACGTGGATCAGCCGTTGATGGGTGATCGGCCACGGCTGGTCCAGATCTGGCAGAACCTTTTGGACAATGCCGTCAAGTACATGGGCGACCAGCCGGCCCCCCTGATCGAACTGGGCATTGCGCGTCAGGAGGGAGAGGTTATCTTCTTTGTCAGGGATAACGGCATCGGCATTGCTCCGGAGTATCAGGGTAGGGTATTCGGCATGTTCGACAAGCTGGATCAGCAGAGTGTCGGTGTTGGGTTGGGATTGGCCATGGTCAAGCGGATCGTGGAAAAATACAACGGCAGGATCTGGGTGGATTCGCCGGGCAGGGGGAGCGGTTCATGCTTCAGCTTTACCCTGCCGGGAGCGCTCTTGCCTGAAGGAGAACAGTGATGCGGGATGACCCCTTCGTCATTCTGCTGGTTGAGGATGACCAGGCCCATGCCGAGATCGTCAGGCGCAGTCTGGAGGGGTTTCGCGTCGCCAACCGGCTGGAACATGTATGTGACGGTCAGGCAGCCCTGGAGTATCTGGGCGGCCAGGGGCAATGGAGCCGCCTGCCGCATCCCCGACCGCACCTGATTCTGCTGGACCTGCGGCTTCCCAAGGTCGACGGCCTGGAGTTGCTCGGGAACATCAAGGCCGAGCCGAGGCTGGCTTCGATTCCGGTGGTGGTTCTGAGTACATCGGATGCCGATAAGGACATGCTCAGAGCCTCCGAAAACCATGCCAATAGCTACCTGGTCAAGCCGCTGGACCTGGACGAATTCGTCAGGATGATCGGGGCGCTGGGCGATTACTGGCTGGGGTGGAACAAACAGCCGACCTGATTCCAGCACCACGGGATCGGGGATCCGGAGCGAGCAAGCGGCCCCCCTGTGCCGAATTTTGGTTGCAACAAACATTAGTCTGTTATAGGGTTTCCCATGCCTGCTCCAGCCAAATGCCAGCGCCCATCCAGGGGGCGCCAGGGATCGACCGTGAATGTGCGCGTTACCCCGATTCAGAGCCTTGGCGTTGCCCTTGCCTATCTGGTAACGGCGCTGCTCGGTTTTCTGCTCGCCTTTGAGCAGACAAATGCCACGGCAGTGTGGCCGCCGGCCGGCATTGCCCTGGCTGCTTTTCTTCTTTTAGGCCATCGCGTCTGGCCCGGCGTTTTTCTCGGAGCTTTCCTGGCCAACCTTTTCGTGCTCTCCCCCGGTTTTTCTCCATCGATGCCTGCTTTTGTGGCGGCAATGGGCACAGCAACCGGAAATGCCCTGGCAGCCCTGTGCGGCGCGTATCTCGTTCGTCGCTTCATACCCGCCACCTCTCCCTTCGACAGCACTCCTGATGCAGTTCGTTTTATTCTCCTGGCCGCAGTGGCAAGTCCGCTGATCAGCGCGACCATTGGAACCGTCAGCTTCTCCCTCTACAGTGGCCATTGGCTGCGTTACGGCCAGATCTGGCTGACCTGGTGGTTGGGGGACGCGGTCGGTGTTCTCATCTTTGCCCCGCTGTTCCTCACCTGGGAAAAACGCTGCTCTCTTCTCCGGGACAAGAAGAGGATAGGGGAGGCTGTAGCTCTTCTCGCTCTTCTCGTGCTCGTCGAAGCGGTTGTGTTCCTGTTGAACATCCCGGTGGGATACCTGATTTTTCTCATTCTGTTCTGGACAGCCCTTCGCTTCGGACAGTTCGAAACCGCCGTTACCGTCACCTTGGTTATGCTGAGTTTCCTGGCATGGACCGTTACGGGGCTCGGTCCCTTCAGCGTTACTAACCTGAATTATTCACTTCTTTTTCTTCAATCCTATCTGGGTGTGGCATCCATATCCACCCTGCTTCTGTCGACGCTTGTCAATGCCCGCAATCTGGTGGAGGAGGCGCTGCGCGCCTCGGAGGAAAAATTCAGGAACATCTTCGAGAAAGCGCCCATCGGCATATTCCAGTCCAGCATTGAGGGCAGATTCACCAGTGTCAACGGGACCCTTGCCACCATGTTCCGCTACTCGTCTCCCCGGGAGATGATCATGGACGCGCGGGATATTTCACGCCAGCTCTTCATCTGTCCCGACCAGAGGAACGCCATCATAGCCCGTGCGCGCGACTCACTGACCTATGTCAGGGAGGAGATCGCCTACCGCCGCAGGGATGGTTCGGAATTCATCGCCAACCTGTATATGCGGCTGTTGCGCGGCGCCACGGAGAACGAGGCGGATCTGGAAGGTTTCGTGGAGGACATCACCGAACGCAAGCGTGCCGAAGACAGCCTGCGGGTCTATCAGGAAAACCTGGAAAACCTGGTCAGGGCGAGGACGTCGGAGCTTCAGGATGCCAATGAACGGCTGACGAGGGAGATCGAAGAGCGTAACAGGGCCGAGCGGATCCTCATCGAACGCGAGGCGCAGTATCGGGATCTCGTGGAGAGCGCCAACTGCGTCATCCTGCGTTGGCTGCCGGATGGGAGGATCATCTTCTTCAACCGCTTCGCCCAGTCCTTTTTCGGGTATCGTGAAGAGGAGGTCCTGGGGCGCAGCATCATCGGCACGCTGATTCCTCCCGCGGATTCCACCGGCCACGAGCTCACATCCCTGGCAACGGATATCGTTTCCCATCCGGAAGCGTACGCCCACAATATTAACGAGAATCTGCGCAAGAACGGGGAACTGGTCTGGGTTGCCTGGACCAACAAGCCAATCCTCGCACCTGACGGCTCTGTCGCGGAAATCCTCTCCATCGGTATCGACATCACCCAGTTGGTGCATACGGAGCAAGCGTTGCGGCGGACGCTGGACGAACTGGCATGGGCCAAGGAGAGGGCCGAATCCGCCGACCATTTGAAATCGGCCTTTCTTGCCACCATGTCCCATGAGCTGCGCACCCCGCTCAACTCGATCATCGGTTTCACCGGCATACTGCTGCAGGGATTGAGCGGCCCGATCAACGACGAACAGGCCAAGCAGCTCGGCATGGTAAAAAACAGCGCCAATCACCTGCTCTCCCTGATCAGCGACGTGCTGGACATCTCCAAGATCGAGGCGGGACAGCTGAAGGTGGAGCATGAGCCGTTCGACCTCCGCGAGTCGATTCTCAAGGTTGTCCAGAGCGTGCGCCCCCTGGCGGAGAAGAAGGGACTCGATCTCTCCTGCGACCTGGCGGAACAGGTGGGGAACATCAGCGGAGATGCGCGCCGGGTGGAGCAGGTTCTGCTCAACCTGCTCAGCAACGCGCTCAAGTTCACGGAGCAGGGAGGCGTCCGCGTCAGCTGCGGCCGTGAAGGAGACGCCTTCCTGACCAGCGTACGCGACAGCGGCATCGGCATCAAGGACGAGGAGCTGGAGCGTCTGTTCAAACCATTCCATCAGGTCGACACCGGCCTGAGCCGCAAATACGAAGGGACCGGCCTGGGGCTCTCCATCAGCAAGAAACTGGTGGAGTTGATGGGGGGCGAGATCCGGGTCGAAAGCAGTCCGGGGAAGGGGAGCACTTTTGCCTTCACGCTTCCCCTTGAAAGGAATCCCGTATGAAAAAAAAGATTCTCTATATCGAAGACAACGAGCAGAACCTGTATCTGGTAAAGTTTCTCATGGAAAAGCATGGCTATGAGGTGAGCGCGGCCATGGATGGACAGGAGGGAATCGACAGCGCCGCTCAACTGCGACCGGACCTGATCCTGCTGGATATCCAGCTTCCCCACATGGATGGCTATAGCGTTGCCCGGAAACTGCGCGCCAATCCCGATCTGGCCGGGATTCCCATCGTGGCGGTCACCTCCTACGCCATGGCCGGCGACCGGGACAAGGCGCTCAGCGCGGGATGCAACGGCTATATCGAAAAACCGATTAATCCCGATACCTTCATGCGGCAGGTGGAGCAGCATCTAGCCTGCCGGGAAGAGTGAGGTCACGAGCTCATGCACAGCGTTCTGATCGTCGACGACATTGCCGAAAACCGCTATTTTCTGGAGGTGCTGCTGAGGGGGAACGGGTTTGCGGTGCGTTCCGCCGGCAACGGTGCCGAAGCGCTTGAGTCTGCCCGCAGCGATCCGCCGGACCTGATCGTGTCCGACATCCTCATGCCGGTGATGGACGGCTACACATTTTGCCGGGAATGCAAGTCCGACGACCGTCTCAGGCGCATACCGTTCATTTTCTATACCGCCACCTATACGGAGAAGAAGGATCAGGAGTTGGCGCTGAGCCTGGGGGCTGACCGGTTTGTGATCAAGCCCCAGGAACCGGAGGCTCTGCTGTCTCTCCTTCAGGATGTGCTGACCGCTTCCCGTGACGGGGGGAGGCATTCCTCCACGGAAGAATCCCACGGGGGCGAAGGGCTGCTCAAGGAGTACAGTGAGGTGCTGTTCCACAAGCTGGAACAGAAGATGGCCGAACTGGAGCAGACCAACAGGGAGCTGGAGCAGAAAATAGCCGAGCAGAAGCGCACCGAGGAACAGCTGCGCCAGGCGCAGAAGATGGAGGCAATCGGCCGGTTTTCAACGGGGATCGCCCATGATTTCAACAACATTCTGACGGTTGTTGTCGGATATGCGTACCTGGTTCAGATGAAATTAGCCAAGGATGATCGACAACGGGAGTGGATGGATCAGATTCTGGCCGCGGTCGAGCGAGCCAAAAACCTGACCCGCAGCCTTCTTGCATTCAGCAGGAAAGAGGAACTGAAGCTGGAGCTGATCGACCTTAACAACAGCATCAGGAATGTGGAGACCTTCCTCCGCAGAGTCATCGGCGAAGACATTACACTGATGCTGTCCCTTAAGGAAGGAGGCGTCCCCATTTTCGCCGACCAGGGGCATATTGAGCAGGTGCTGATGAATCTGGCCACGAATGCGCGGGACGCCATGCCGAAGGGGGGCATACTCTCCATCGGGACTGATGTCGTGGATATGGATGAGGTATTCATAAAAACGCACGGTTATGGAACAGCGGGGTGGTATGCGGCCATTACGGTGGCTGATTCCGGTATCGGTATGGATGGGGATACCCGGCAGCGCATCTTCGAGCCGTTTTTCACCACCAAGGAAACCGGGCGGGGAACCGGACTGGGGCTCTCAATCATCTACGGGATCGTACAGCAGCATGACGGGTATATTACCGTCTACAGCGAGCCGGGACAGGGCGCAACCTTCAGGATATACCTGCCGCTGGCGCAGGGGGAGGCGAGCAGTGAGTGCGCGTTACCCGCAAAGCCCTTGCAGATGGCACGCGGAAGCGAGACCCTTCTGGTCGTGGACGATGAGGCGCCCATCAGGGAGTACCTGAAGCTGTATCTGACGGAACTGGGATACGGGGTGCTGCTTGCGCGGGATGGGCAGGAGGCGGTCGACCTGTTTCGTGAACAGATGCATGAGATCGACCTGGTGCTGATGGATGTCATTCTGCCGAACAAGAATGGCCGGGAGGCGGCCTCTGAGATCAGAGAAATGCGCAACGACTGTAAAATCATATTTTCCAGCGGTTACCCCCATGATCTCGTCCATGGACGAAGGCTGCTGGACCATGGCGAACATCTGCTTATGAAGCCGCTGACTCCAACCGAGCTGGCCGTGAAGGTCCGGGCTGTCCTGGACGGTGAGGCTGGGGGAGATGTCCCGGTATAAACGCATGGGATGGAACTCTCGGCGCATTGCCGATGGACGGGGAGAGAACAAAGATGGATCCCGAACCAATCCGCATACTTCTGGTCGATGACGAACGGAACGTGCTCCGGTCACTGGAACGGCTCTTTCTGGATGAAGAGTACGAGATCTTCACCGCCGGTTCCGGGGGGGATGGGTTGGAGATTCTGGAACAGCACGGTCCGTTCCGGTTGGTTATTTCGGACTACCGCATGTCCGGCATGCACGGCGTCGAGTTCTTGAGCGAGGTCTGTCGTCGTTGGCCCGATACGGAACGGATGATCCTCTCCGGTTATGCCGACCTGGCCGCCATCGTGGCTTCCATCAACCTGGGGCGGATCTACAAGTTCATCGCCAAGCCGTGGAACGATGATGACCTGCTCTGTACCGTCCGCGAGGCGCTGGAACGCTACGAATTGCGGGCCAGAAACCGTCAACTTGTGACGGATCTGATGGCTGCCAACGAAGAATTGCGGAGAATCAACGACCATCTGAATGACATGGTGGACGAGCGTGTCAAGGAAGTGCTGCTGAAGAGCCGCGCCCTTCACGGTTTTCAGGGCGTGGTGGACGCGCTGCCGATAGGGGTCGTGGGGGCGGACGGATACGGCATGGTCGTCCAGTGCAACGCCCTTGGAGCCGAGATGCTGGGTGTCGATCGAGAAGATCTAATCGGTCGTGACCTGGCTACCATGTTCCCCCGGCATCTGGTCCAATCCATTGTGCAGTTGGATTACAATTCGGGGTGCACATGTTCGGTGGAGTTGCCCAGCGGCGCCTGCCGAGCGTTCCTGACGCGGATTGAACAGGGGGATCAGCGGGCGATCGTAATTGCGCTGATGAAGGATACTATGACGTCCGGAGGAGCCGGATATGGCTATGGATATGGATGAAACGCATCAGGCCGGGCAGGGGCCGATTTCGGTCCTGCTGGTCGATGACGAAGAGTACATACTGACGTCGCTTCGGCGTCTTTTGATGGATGAGAAGGATATGGAAGTCGTTACCGCCGGTTCAGGGGAGGAAGGGCTGAATCTTCTGCCTACACTCGCCAACCTGGGAGTAATTGTATCGGATCAACGGATGCCGGGAATGAACGGCGCCCAGTTTTTGGAAAAGGCGCGGCTTGTCAGGCCGGATGCGGTGCGGATCATTCTGACCGGGTATGCCGATGTGTCGGCTGCTGTTGACGCCATCAACAGAGGGGGAGCCTGGCGTTACATGACCAAGCCGTGGAATAACGAGGAGCTAGCGCAAGCCATCCATGACGCCGTTGAGCTGTATACCCATGAATCCCAGAATCGTCGACTGAATGAAGTCATCAGGCAGCAGAACAGCGAGATGGAGGTGTGGACCGAAAACCTCAAGAAACGTCTGCTGCAGAGTACCTCGACCATTCGTGAGCAGAGCCAAGCGCTGAAAGAGCTCAGCCTGAAGAAGCCGGTGGCAGTTGTTCTTCAGGCATTCGACGGTTTTTTTGAGATCATGGGGGGCTCAAACGCGGTTCATGCCCGCACCGTAAGCACCCTGGTTGCCGATGTTGCCCGCAAGATGGGGCTCGATGCCGAGACCATAACCCGGTTCCGGTTGGCCGCGTTGCTCCATGATACCGGCAAGTTCGGAACCCTGGTCGCTGAATTGAACAAAAGCATGGAGGACATGTCCGAAAGCGAGGCACGGGAATACCGTCGGCATCCGCTTCGCGGCGAAGAGTTGGTCTCCAGGGTCGAAGAGCTCGCGGAGGTCGCTCTGCTGGTACGCAGCCACCATGAAACCTTCGATGGCCAGGGATTTCCCGATGGACTGGAGGGCGAGCGGATTCCCCTGGGAGCGCGACTGATCGCCATTGCCGATCTCATCGAGAGGAGCGCGCGATCGGTGGAAAAACACCGCGCCGATTTTGCGTTGATGACAGCCCGCTTCCACGGCGGGACCCTGCTCGACCCCCATCTGGTGACGAAGTTTCAGGGAATCACCAGGACCATCTATTTCGAGGGAAGGAAATCCGGGCTGGCTTCCGAACTGGAGCTGGAGCCCAAGGATCTCATTCCGGGGATGCAGATCAGCCGTGACGTAGAGAGTGGGGCGGGGGTTCTGCTCATGCAGCGTGGTACAGTGCTGGATATGGCCGGTATTCTGCTCATTCGCAGTCACTTCCACAAGACCCCCTCCCCCCATGGCATTTATGTCCAGGTGACCAGTGACTGATCGCCGTGGGGCGGCTGACGAAGAAGCCCGCGGCAGGTGATGCATTGGTGCGCACCGTCGCACCAATCGAGGAGATCTCCCATGACAACCAGGGTCCTGCTGGTCGATGACGAGAAAAATGTGTTGTCCGCACTCAGGCGCGCACTGTTTGACGACCCCTATGAGATCATGACTGCTTCCAGCGCCGAAGAGGCTTTGGAGATCATGAAGCTGCATTCTTTCAAGGTCGTTATTTCCGACGAACGAATGACCGGCATGCAGGGGGTGGATTTTCTCGCCAGGGTTCGGGTCCTTTCCCCGGAGACGGTTCGCATTCTGCTTACCGGACATGGGACCATGGAAGCCGCCATGAAAGCGGTCAACCTGGGTGGAATCTACCGTTTTTTCACTAAACCGTGGAATGACCTCGAGATCAGGTTCGCGGTCCGCTCAGCCGTCGAGAAGTATGACCTGGAAGAGGAAAACAGGCGCTTGTTGAGCACGATCCGGAGTCAGGCCCTGGAATTCAAGGTGCTGGAGCGGCGTTATCCCGGTATCTCCCGTGTGGAGAAGGATCGTCATGGCAGCTTCGTGCTGCCGGATATTTCCGAGGAAGACGTGGAGCGCCTGATTGCGGAGTGCGACCTGGAAACAGGCGCAAAAGAATGACTCCGGAAAGAACGTGCCGGGTTGATGGGGACCATCCATGATGAACAGCCGGAGCGTTGAAGCAGAGACGGGCAGGATCCTGGTCATCGATGATGACATCCATGTCGGCGCTACCACCGTAAAGATCATTGAAAGCCAGGACCACGGGGTAAGGTATTTTGACAACGGGTCCGATGCCTTGGCCTATTTCCGTAAGGATTGCTGCGATCTCGTGCTGAGCGACGTGAAGATGCCGGGGATGGACGGGGTTGAGCTTTTGGGGCAGATACGGCAACGCGACCCTGATGTTCCGGTCATTCTCATGACCGCCTACGCCGATCTGGACATGGTAATAGCCGCTATCAAAAAGGGGGCGTTCGACTTCATCATCAAACCATTTGATCCGGATTGTCTCATGGCGGCCATAGACAAGGGGGTACAGTTCCGGCGGTTATGTCGACTGGAAAAAGAACAGGCTGCCCGGCTCGAAAAGGCATTGGCGGAAAAAACGAGGGAGCTCCAGGAGCTGCATGCCCAGCTCGTCTTTTCGGACAAGATGGCCACCATTGGTCAGCTCATGGCCGGAATTGTCCATGAGATCAATACTCCTGTCGGTTATGTGGGGACCACCTTGAGTCCCTGGCCCAGTATTCGGGCAGGCTGGTAAAGTTCATCACCTATCTGCAGTCCCTCGTGGAACAGTATCTTCCTGCCGAGCAGCTTCTGGAACTCAGCAGACATCGGAAGAGGGAAAAAATGGATCTGGTGATCGAAGATTGCCCGAACCTTATCAGCGAGTCCCGCGAGGGAATAGAGCGGGTAAGAACCATCATTCTGGACCTGAAAACCTTCTCGCGCAAGGAGGGGGATGCGGCCGAGTCGCTTGACGTCAACCAGATCATTGAAAGTATTATTTCAATCGTCTGGAACGAGATCAAGTATGTGGCCGAGCTGAGACGCGAGTTTACCGAAACCGCACCGGTGTGGAGATCTTCCCTGAAACTGGGGCAGGTCTTTCTGAATCTTCTGATAAATGCCAGTCATGCCATTGACGGGTACGGCAGTATCACCGTCAAGACCTGGCAGGAGGGGGCAGACGTCTGCGTGAGCTTCGCCGATACCGGATGCGGCATGACCGATGATGTCCTGCCCCGCATCTTCGAGCCGTTCTACACCACCAAGGAACCGGGCAGAGGCACGGGGCTCGGCCTGAGCATTTCCGAGGACATCATCAGAAAACATGGCGGCTCCATCCAGGTGCGGAGCGAGCCGGGCAGGGGGAGCACGTTTACGGTGAGGCTTCCGGCCCGGAAGGGTGAGTGATTTCTTTGAATCATAAATGTTACGAACGAGGAGAGGTTCTTCATGACTACCACAGATGAACAGAGCGCTCCCATAATCGTCCCCGACAGAGCCGGCCAGTCCGACGCGCGATCGGCCGTGACGGCCCGGTTTCTCGGACGCATCATCCAGAGCATCGCTGCCCCGCTCTACGTCATCGACAGGTCCCATGCCATCCTCTTCTGGAACAGCGCATTGGCGCAATTGACCGGCAAGAGCAGCTTCCAGATGACCGGCACGAAACTGCACTGGAGCGTCTTTCATACCCGGCAGAAACAGCTGCTGGCGGATCTGATCATCGACGGTGCATGCCCGGCGTCCGACCGCGCCTATCCCCAGGTGGTGCGCCATGCGGACGGAACGCTTCAGACTGAAGGGTGGTACGATGACGTGGGGGGGAAACGACGCTATCTCCTCTTCGAGGCGAGGCCGATCACGGACGACGGCAATACGGTCGTCGCCGCTGTCGAGACCATTCAGGACATCACCGAACGGAAGCAGGCCCAGGAAGTCATGGACGGCCAGCGCCGTTTCTTCCAGGGGATCCTGGAGTCCATTCCGAATCCGGTGTCGTACAAGGACCTCAGTCATGCCTATTTGGGATGCAACAGGGCATTTTCCGAATTTTTCGGAAGAAGCGAAGAAGAGATCATCGGCAAGATGATCTCCGATGTCGTTGCGCCGGAATATGCCGTTGGGAGCACCGAGGCCGACCGGAGGGTGCTGGAAAGCGGCTCTTCTTACAAATACGAGACGACGTTGCCGCGCGGCGATGGCCAGCTCCGCTCCGTACTGGTCACGAAGGCTCCGTTCTCGCTACTCAATGGAGAGTTGGGGGGGACAGTCGGCACATTCGTTGATATTACCGAACAGCGTTTCCTGGATGAACAGGTGAAAGAGGCCAAGCGGGAGTGGGAGGAAACCCTGGACTGCCTGAAGGATTTCGTCATCCTCACCGATGAACTGCACCGCGTGCGGCGCTGCAACCGTCTGCTGTGTGACATGACCGGCAAGGGGTTTGATGAGGTGCTGAATGAAGATTGGCGCGACTTGCTCCCCGATGCGGGGTTCGAGGCCCTGTCGTTCAACGGTGTCAGCGGCGAACTCGTTCATGCCGCCTCGAAACGGTATTACGGTCTCAATATCTACAGCATGACCGAAACGGAGAACGAGCGGGTTACCGGATACGTCATTTCACTCAACGACATGACCGAACTCCGCGCCATGAACGAAGAGCTGAAGCGGACCGCCCAGGAGCTCAATGAGGCGCAGCGTGCGGTGTATCAGCAGGAAAAACTGGCCTCCATTGGTCAGCTGGCCGCAGGCGTGGCCCACGAGATCAACAACCCCATGGGCTTCATCTCCAGCAACCTCACGACCCTGGGAAAGTACCTGGATAAGCTAAGAGCCTTTGAGACCGCCATGATAGGGCTCATGGAGCGTGACGGCAATTCGGAGACCCTCGGCGAACTAAAGGAGCTGCGACGGAACATGAAAATCGATTATATCCTGGGCGATATCCAGGGGTTGCTGGAGGAGTCTCACGAAGGCGCGGAGCGGGTGCGTCGCATCGTCCAGGATCTCAAGAGCTTCTCCCGTGTGGATGAAGCCGAATGCAAGCCGACGTGCATCAACGATTGCCTTACCAGCACCCTCAACATGGTGCGTAACGAAATCAAGTATGTCGCCGAAGTGGAGCTTGACGTCGCCCCCGACCTCCCTCTCCTGCACTGTTATCCCCAGCAGCTTAACCAGGTGTTCATGAACCTGCTGGTCAACGCGGCGCATGCCATCACGGAGCGCGGCGTCATCGGTATCAGGACATTTCGTGATGGTGATGATGTCGTTATCCAGGTTCGTGACACCGGAAAGGGAATCGCTCCCGAGCACCTGACTCGGGTCTTCGAGCCGTTTTTCACCACCAAGGAGGTTGGCAAGGGTACGGGGCTTGGGCTCTCCATAAGCTACGATATCGTCAAGAAGCATGGCGGCAGAATTGAAGTGGAGAGCGCCGTTGGCGTGGGCTCTACCTTTACGATCCATCTTCCTCTCGGCTATCTGGCCGAAACGGTTTGAGCAGGAAAACGTCGCCGGCGCCACTTCACTGAAAGAAAATGACACATGTTTGAAACGGGTAAACAGCATTCAGCGCCATTTGTCAGGACTGTAAGAGGATGCGCCCTTTTCGCGGCCGCCATCGCCTGCGCGGCCTGGGCGGGGCTGGCGCTGGAGATGCCCTGGCTCGCCAGCCTGGGGGAGTCGCTGGTTCCCATGGCGCCGAGCACAGCGCTGCTGTTTATCCTCTACGCCGGGGTGATTCTGCTTGCCACGCGCGGTACGCCGGGACGGCGTCAGGGGCAAATTTTGCTGAGTATCGTCCTGGTGTGTGGGATGATCGCCACAACGCTGCTTGTCCTCTCTCTGAACGGTGTCCACCCCACTATCGAACACCTTGGCGTCACGATGCTTGATACATTGGGCGATACGCCGCTGGGACACATGTCGCCCGTCACCGCCTTCAGCTTTATAACGGTTGCATTTTCTCTGTTCGGGAGGCTGACCGCATCTCCGGAACAGCGCCTTCAGGCAAAAATCTCATTCTGCTTGGCCCTGTCGCTGGTGGCGGGCTGTGCCGTGCTTTCCCTGGCATACCTGCTGGGAACGCCGATGCTGTACGGCGGCGGCATGATTCCTCCGGCCGCGCCCACGAGCCTTGCCTTCATGGTGCTTGGCCTTGCGCTGGCCTTCCTCTCCCTCCCCATCGCCTGGCCCAACGCCGTCGAATCAGGTCTGGAAGGAAAAGGTTCGCCACTGGCGCTTGCTCTTGTGTTCACCCTGTTGGTGGCCGGTATTGTGAGTACCGGTTTCTTCTATCACCACAAACATGAAAAGCTGCATCTGAAGGCGATGGAAAACCAGATTGCCGCCATTGCCGATCTGAAACTGTCCGAGATCACATTTTACCGCGCGGAACGTCTGATCGACGCCAGCACCTATCACAATAACCGCTCCTTTGCGCTCATCGTACGGTCGTTTCTGCGAACCGCTCCGGACCGGCGGGCAGGGCATGACCTGAACATCTGGCTTGCGGCTCTCAAGGCGAGCAGGAACTACGACGGCATTTTTCTGCTGGATGTTCAAGGCATGAATCCGCTTTTCCTGTCCGGGCATGGGCAGCAGCCTTCCGGTTACCTGGCCGGACAGGCCCGTCTGGCGCTGGAATCGAACCGAGTCGTCTTCACCGATTTTTACCGCGACGCGGCTGACGGCGCAATTCACCTGTGCGTCATGGTTCCGCTCTCTGATCCGCTTGCCCCCGGCCGCGCTCTGGCCGTGCTTGCGCTCAGGATCGATCCGGGGCGCTATCTGTATCCTCTCCTCAAACGTTGGCCCCTGGAGAGCGCTTCCGGCGAGACGGCGCTGGTGCGCAGGGACGGCGCCGACGTACTCTTTCTAAGCGAACTCCGTTTTCACAGGGATGCGGCACTGAAACTTAAGACTCCCCTGAAACAGGTCGAGGCCCCCGAGGTGATGGCGGTATCGGGGCGGAGCGGAATAGTGCGGGGGATCAATTTTCACCATGTTCCGGTGGTGGCCGCGCTGCGGCCGGTTCCCCATACCCCCTGGCATCTCATGGCGCGCGTGGATCTCGCCGAGATCTACGCGCCGCTGCGGGAGAGGCTGTGGATTACCGTGGCCCTGGAGTTCGTCCTGCTGCTGAGCGCCGCGATTGGCGTATGGTTTGTCTGGAAACAGCGCAACCTGGCGCATTTCAGGCGCCTGGAACGGGACGCCCGGCTGAACAGGGAGCGGTTGCAATGTCTGGTGAATGTCCTGCAGTATCAGGCGCTTGATATTAAGGACCTGCTGGATTACGCCCTGTCCGAAACGCTCAGGCTGACATCCAGCAGCTACGGATATATCTACTGTTATGACGAGGAAAAACAGCGCTTTATCATTAATTCATGGTCGCACGACGTGATGCCGGCCTGCACGGTTATGGACCCGCACTCCGAATACGATCTGGAAAAGACCGGCATCTGGGGAGAAGCGGTCAGACAGCGCAAGCCGATTGTGGTTAACGATTTTTCAGAACCCAACCCCCTGCGGAAAGGCTATCCCGAGGGGCATGTGCACCTGACCAGTTTTCTGACCCTGCCGATCGTCGATCAGGGCAGGATCGTGGCCGTGGTGGGGGTGGCGAACAAGGAAACCGGCTATGACGACGCCGATGTGACGCTGCTTTCGCTGCTGATGGACTCGGTCTGGAAAGGCGCCGAACGGAAGCGGATGGAAGCCGCCCTGCTGGAGAGCGAGGAGCGTGTCCGGTTGGCGGTCACGTCCTCCAGCCTGGGACTGTACGATTTGGATCTGCGGACCGGCAGTGTCATTGTCAATCCGGAGTATGCACGCATTTTTGGATACGAGCCGGACGAATTTGAAGAGAGCTACGCCCTCTGGTATGAACAACTGCACCCCGACGACGCCGCTCCGGTCAGTAAGGTGTATGAGGAGTCAGCGTCGTCCGGTTAGGTCTTTGCATGGTTCTTTGAGAATGTAAAAAAGTAACAAAATCAGCGTGATGCCACATTTTTTTTGCTTGACTTTTAGTAAAAAATTGGCGGGCCACCATCGTAACTACTTAATATTACACGAGTTACGACATGCGACCTTTCAAGCGACTGAAACAACGACGAAAAGCACGTGCTTTCAAATTGCTTCTTACCCCGGTTTTTGAGAGATTCAAGTCCGATAAACAACTTGAATCCAGGGGGTACCGCCCGTTGCAAATGACCTTTGATGATCAGCTAAAGGCCCTGATTTTCTATCACCTTGAAGAGTTTTCTTCCGGGAGCGAACTGCTGCAGGCTCTGGAACAGAATGACTTTGCCAAGGAGTGCGTTGCTCCCCCCAAGGGGATCAAAAAGAGCGCCTTCTTCGAGGCGATCAATAACCGTGGCCTTGAGCAGCTAAGTGAGGTATTCGGACATCTGGTCAAGCAAGCAGGCAAAGTGCTTCCGGCCGAATACGCTCACCTTGGCAACCTGGTATCCATAGATGGCTCTTTGATTGATGCTGTGCTGTCCATGGAATGGGCTGATTACCGAAGCGGCTCAAAGAAGGCCAAGGCTCATGTCGGCTTCGATATCAACCGGGGCATTCCCAGGAAGATATACCTCAGCGACGGTAAAGAGGGTGAGCGCCCCTTTGTTGACAAGATCATCGACAAAGGCGAAACCGGCGTTATGGATCGCGGGTATCAGTCCCATGACCACTTTGACAAGTGGCAGGCCGCCGAGAAGTTCTTTGTCTGTCGTATCAGGGAGAATACGATCAAGATAGTCATCAGAGAGAATGCCGTCAATCCTGACAGTATTATCTTCTATGACCGGATCGTAATGCTCGGCACCAAAGGCGTAAACCAGACTGAGAAAGAACTGCGCCTTGTTGGTTACCGTGTTGACGGTAAAGATTACTGGATCGCTACCAACAGGTACGACCTGACCGCTGAACAAGTCGCCGAAGTCTATAAGCTCCGCTGGAACATCGAGACCTTCTTTGGCTGGTGGAAACGCCATCTCAAGGTGTACCACCTGATCGCCAGGAGCAAGTACGGGCTGATGGTCCAGCTTCTTGGCGGCCTTATAACCTATCTGCTTCTTGCTATTTACTGCCGGGAGCAGCACAACGAACCAGTCAGCATCACTCGGGTACGGGAATTACGCAACCAAATCGCCAATGAGGCAGCAGAAGAACTAGAGCAAAAACGGATGCGAACACAGCAAAAATCCCACAAAAACAAACTTTTAAAGAAAAAACGACGACATGCAAAGACCTAACCGGAAATTACTGATGAGGAGTACATTACCGGTATGCGGGATACGTATCAGGTGGAGTACCGGCGAAAAACAAAAACGGGCGAATGGAAATGGATTCTGGCCTACGGCAAGGTGGTGGCGAGGGACGAGGCTGGCGCCCCGCTCAGGATGCTCGGAACGATTGCCGACATACACGAGCGCAAACAAAACGAGCAGCAACTGGCCTATCTGGCTACCCACGATGAATTGACCGGACTGGCCAGCCGGGCGTTGTTGTATGACCGCCTGGAACAGTCGCTGTATTACGCCCGCCGTTCCGGACGGATCCTGGCGGTGCTGTTGCTGGACCTGGACCGTTTCAAGGTCATTAACGACAGTCTCGGCCACGAATTCGGCGACAACCTGCTGAAAGCCGTTGCTCTTCGCCTGCAACAGGTCATACGCGAAGGGGACACCGCGGCCCGGTTCGGGGGGGACGAATTCGTCATTCTGCTGGCTGAGGTGGCTGACCCGGATGACGTGGGGATGCTGGCGGGCAGGATTCTGCGCTGCCTCGAGCCACCTCATCTGATCGACGGCAAGGAGGTCACCGTATCCGCCAGTCTGGGAATCAGCCTGTTTCCCAGGGACAGCGACGATGACGCCACCCTGATCCGCAACGCTGATATTGCCATGTATCGGGCCAAGCGGGAGGGGGGGGGCTCATTCTCCTTTTTTTCCCCCGAGATGAACCAGCGGGCCATGGAGACTTTGGAAACGGAAAACGCTCTGCGCCAGGCGCTGGACCGGAGTGAATTTCTGCTGCATTACCAACCCAAGGTTGAATTGGCCACAGGTCGGATGATTGGTTGCGAAGCATTGGTCCGCTGGCTGCATCCGCAACGAGGAATGGTGCCGCCGAACGAATTCATTCCTCTGGCCGAAGAGACCGGCCTGATTGTGCCGCTGGGAAACTGGGTACTGACGGAGGCCTGCCGGCAGGTGCGTGCCTGGCAGGACGAAAGACTGCCGATCGTGAGTGTGGCGGTCAATCTCTCAGCCCGGCAGTTTCGCGCGGGGAAGTTGCCGTGGCTGGTCGCGAACGTCCTGCTGGCAACCGGTCTCGACCCCTGCTGGCTGGAGCTTGAGATGACCGAAAGCCTGGTGATGGACAATCCTGAACGGGCTATTGCACTGATGCGGGAGCTGAAAGACATCGGTGTTCGGCTGAGCATGGACGATTTCGGCACCGGCTACTCGAGTTTAGCCAGTTTAAGCCGTTTTCCCATCGACTACCTGAAAATCGACCGCTCCTTTGTTACCGATATCGTCACCAACCCGCACTCGGCCACTATCGCCGCTTCGATCATCGACATAGCGCACCGTATGCAGCTCCAGGTAATCGCGGAAGGGGTGGAGGCCGAGGCCCAGCTTGGCTATCTGCGCAAACATGGCTGCGATCAGATTCAGGGCTATTTTTTCAGTCGTCCCCTGGCCGCCAATGACTTTGCTGCATTGCTGCGAAAAAATACGCCATACGTCATTCCGTCCCATGGCACTATGGCTCGTACGTTGCTGTTAGTTGATGACGAGCGCAATATCCTCCGGGCGTTAAAGCGGCTCCTTGCTGAAGAGGACTACCGCATCGTTACCGCAGGCAATGCCTGTGAAGGGCTGGAGTTGCTGGCCAGGGAAAGCATCCAGGTGGTGATTTCGGATCAGCGCATGCCGGATATGAGCGGAACCGAGTTTTTAAGACTGGTCAAAGCGCTGCATCCCGATACGGTGCGCATTATCCTGTCCGGTTTTGTCGATCTTGAAACCGTCACCAAAGCAGTGAACGAGGGGGAGGTATACAAGGTGCTCACAAAGCCGTGGGACGATGGCCAGTTGCGCAAGATCATCCGGGACTCTTTCCGCGTGTACGAGCAGTCCGCCATTGTCCGCCGAACGGGATTGCCATAGAGACTGTATTGCAATGCGTCCCTATAATGCCATCATGGATGCAACTCAACTAAGATTTGCGGTTCTTGCCATGGCGGAGAGGTCTTCAGATGGCTAGGGTGAAGAGTATCGTGCTGGTTGCCAATTTGAATAGTGAAAGTTCTGTGTCAAAGCATGGTGGCAGCATAGAGTGTGGAGAACCAGGTGGGCACCGGTTCGACGTTTACGGTCCGTTTCCCGCTAAACTCCCCCCTCTCCCGTGGGGACGTGGCCTCGCCCTCCTGACCTGAATCCCTGGAATCTATGTCTCCTCTGTCCTGTCGCCCCCCCTGACCAGTTCCGCCAGGCAGTCGATGAACAGGGGCGAACTGTTCAGCGACTCCACCCGCCGGAAATCCTCAATCCCCAGTTCCAACGCCTCGTGCCGGTACTGCATGTCGATCTCGTGCAGGGTCTCGATGTGATCGGAAACAAACGAGACCGGCACCATCAGCAGCTTCTTCACCCCTTGCCCGGCCAGTTCCCTGATCTTCTTCTCCGTGGAGGGCTCCAGCCATTTCACCGGACCTGCCCGGGACTGGAAGGCCAGGTGATGGTTGATGCCCCCGAAACGCTCCATGACCAGGGCAACCGTTGCCCGGATCTGGTCCAGGTAGGGATCGCCCGAGTCGATGAACGACTGGGGCAGGCCGTGGGCGGTGAAGAGCAGGTGTACGTCGCCGGGATCGGCGTACCCGGACAGGGCCTGGCCGATCCTGTCGCACAGGCTGGTGATGTAGAGCGGGTGGTCGTGGAACTGGCGCACGCAGGTCACCTGGAACGGTGTGGCCGAGCGCGCCCTGACCCGCTCCAGTTCGTTGAAGCTTGAACCGGATGTGGCGCGGGAGTAGTGGGGGTAGAGCGACAGGGCGACGATGCGGGTGATGCCCGCTTGAACGACCGCTTCCAGTGCTTGGGACGTGTCGGGCTTCCAGTAGCGCATGGCGACGAAACAGCGATACCCCTCTCCCAGGACCTTTTCCAGTTCGGCTGCCTGCTGCTCGGTCAGTTTTCGCAGCGGGGAACCGCCACCGATCTGGCGGTACTGTTCCGCGACCCGCTTCGAGCGGCGGCGGGCTATCAGGCGGGCGATCAGTGGTTGGAGAAAGGCGGGGCCGATTCTGATGATATCCCGGTCAGAAAAGAGGTTGCGCAGAAACGGCTCCACGGCCTCAATGCTGTCCGGCCCCCCCATCTGAAGCAGCAGCACGGCTGTCCTGTCTATGACCATCTCCTCCCCCTTTCCCTCTCGCGCGGAAGCGTCCTCGCTGGTGCGTTCTCCGACGGCGCACCCTGCCAACATAGGGAAAAAATTTGTGAAGTCCAGCAAATAATCGCGTTTCCCCGTTCGCGTCGTGACTGCACGTTGTCGGTTCTGCTTCATCCTGAAAACGGCAATTGGGGGCTGTCGGAGAGACCCCGTCAGCGCGAAAGGAGACAGCTCCCAACTGACGAATTTAGGTTTATTTGCCAAGCGCATGTCGTCCGTGCTATTTTCCCCCATTTTTCCCCGCCCCCCGGTCGCCCGATGCATGGTGTTCCACCGGGGGCGCTGCAAGGGAGTCCAACAGTCATGGGCCGTTTTCGTCTGAACATTCCCCTGTTCCAGCAGAAGAGTGCGTGGCGCACGCTCTCCATCCGCGTTCAGCTCACCTGTCTGGTGGCTGTCTGCGTCGTACCGGTCTGGGTCGCTGCCGCCCTGCTGGTCAACCTCGGCTATCAGGCCAAGCGTGCCCTGGTTACGCAAGGCATGCAGGAGATGTCCCGCTCCCTCTCCATGGTCGTGGACCGGGAGTTGGCCAGCGTCCAGGCTGCCCTCACCGCACTGGCCACCTCCCCCTCCTTTGCCTCCGGAGACCTGGCTGCTGTCCATGCCCAGGCCGCCACGTTGTTGCAGTCCTGGCCGGGCGCGAATATCGTTGTCTGCGACGCGCGGGGACAGCAGTTGATCAACCTGCGCCGTCCTTTCGGCGCTCCCCTGCCGCAACGCGCTATTCCCGAGACCGTGCGGCGCATTTTCGAAGACGGTACGCCTGTTGTCAGTGATCTGTATCGGGGGGCTGTCAGCCGCCAACCGCTGATCGCCATCGATGTGCCGGTGTTCCGTCAGGGGCGGGTTGTTTACGACCTCTCCATGGCTTTGCCGTCCAGCCGCCTGGACTCGATCCTCTCCCGGCGGCTGCTGTCGGGAGAAATGTTCGGAGCCATACTTGATTCCGGGGGGATGGTGGTTACCAGGACCCGCCAGCCGCAGTGTTTCGTGGGGCACCGGTGGTGTAGCGTTCTGCGCGATGCCGTCACCAGGTCGGCAACGGGGATGGTCAGGACGGTCAGCCTTGAGGGGGATCCCTTGTTCACCACTTTCAGCAGAACATCCCTGGCCAACTGGGTGGTGGTGATCGGGGTTCCGGGCAGTACGGTGACGGGCGAGCTGCACCGCTGGCTGGCCTGGGCCCTTGCAGGTGCGCTGTTCCTGTCCATTGCCGGTGTGGCGCTGGCAATGGTGATCGGACGGAACGTCACCCGCTCGATCCGGTCACTGCTGAGGCCGGCCCTGGCGCTGGGGCGTGGCGAATCCCTGGAGTCCATGCCCTGTTCCGGCCTGCGGGAGGTTGATGACGTCGCCAAGTCGTTGATGCGGATGTCGGACCTTGCCCGGGAGCGTCTGGCGGCGCGTGACCTGGCCCAGGAACTGTTGCACCAGAGCGAGCAGCGTTACCGCAGCGTGGTGGATGACCAGACCGAGCTGATCTGCCGCTTCGCGCCTGACGGGACGCTCAGCTTCGTCAACCCCGTGTACTGCCGGGTGTTCGGGGGAACCTGGGATGAACTGGTGGGGAAAACCTGGCAACCGATCGCTTTCGACGACGACATACCGCTCATCGAGGAACGTCTGGCTGCCCTCTCCCCCGCGAACCCCGTGGTTATCGTGGAAAACCAGGTCCATACCGCCTCGGGGGAGGTGCGCTGGATGCAGTTCGTCAATCGGGGGATCTTCGACGCTCAGGGCCGGCTGCTGGAAACCCAGTCAGTGGGACGCGACATCACCCCGCGCAAACGGGCCGAGGCGGACCTGCGCGAGAACCAGCAATTGCTGCAGGCGGTCGTCAACGGCGCCGAGGAGATCATCTTTGTCAAGGATATTGACGGGCGCTTTATTCTGGTTAACCCGGCCCTGTTGCAGCTGTTGGGGAAACCGGCGCGGGAGGTGCTGGGAAGGCATTCCGGCCAGCTCTACTCTGTTCAGGACGATGCGGACGCGATCATGGAAAACAGTCGGCGGGTCATGGCCACCGGCCGGGCCGAGACCCTGGAGGAGAGCGTGCCGACCCGCAGCGGATACCGCCTGCTGAGTATCACCAAGATTCCGCGCTTCGATGCCGATGGCCGGGTGATTGGCGTCATCGGAGTGGGGCATGACATCACCGAACGCACGCTGATCGAGGCAGCACAGAAGGCAACCATCGAGCTTTTGCGTTTGTGCAACCTGTCCGCCGGCGTGGAGGAACTGGTTTTCAGTCTTGACCGCTTCTTCAGGGAGATGACCGGCTGTGGGGTCGTGACCCTGAGGTTGCTGGGGGATGATGATTTTTCCGGGTATGAGGGAGGTGGCTGCCTCCATTATTCCGCAGTGGCGGGAGACGTTGCCGATGCTGGCGACTCGCATGATCGGCCGCTTTGCCATGGCGCCGCCGGCTGGATTTTTGCCTGCCTGTGCGGAAGAGTCCTCGCCGGCAGTTTCGATTCCGACAGTCAGCTCTTCACCGCCCGGGGCAGCTTCTGGACGAACTGCGCTCGGGAGCTGTCGCGAAATTCCGTGGAGTCTGGCCGGGAAGCCCTGATCTGCAACCGCTGTAACCTGCGGGGGTACGAGTCGGTTGCCCTGCTGCCGATGCGCTCCCGCGGCGATATCCTGGGGCTGCTGCAGTTGGGCGATACCCGTAAGGGGTGTTTCACCGTCGAAAAAATCACCCTGCTGGAGAGGCTGGTGGATTACGCGGCCATCGCGCTGTCAAAACTGATGGTGGATGAAGCCCTTTCCCGTAGCGAACAGTCATTGCGCGAGGCACAGGAACTTGCCCATCTGGGGAGTTTCGTCTACTCCATTCCCGAGGACCGCTGTGTGACCAGTGCCGCGGCTGACAGGATATGCGGTGCCGATGCACGGTATGAACGCACCAGGGCAGGGTGGCTGGCATTCATCCATCCGGCCCACCGGAAGGAGATGGAGGGCTACCTGCAGGATGTGATCCAACGGCGCCTGCTATTCGACCGGGAGTTCCGCATTGTGCGGATCAACGACGGGGAGGTGCGCTGGCTGCACATGCTGGGCAGGGTGGAGTGTGGTGTTGATGGCTCCCCCCTGCGCATGGTGGGCACGCTCCATGATGTCACCGAACGGAGGCAGGCCGAAGACGACCTGCGCGCCTATGCCCGCCGGATCATGGACGTGGAGGAGAATCTCCGGAAGGTCGTTGCCGCGGAACTGCACGACGAGATCGGTCGCGACCTGACCGTGCTGGGCATCAACCTGTCGCTCATCGGCACCAGCCTGCCGTTGGAGACGGCCGCTCCCCTGAGGACACGGGTGGAAGACTCCGGCAGGATGCTGGAGAGCGTCAGCCGCACCGTCAGGAACATCATGTCCACCTTGCGGCCGCCGGTGCTGGACGACTATGGTCTGGCAGCGGCCCTGCGCTGGTATGGCGAACTGTTCTCGCGGCGCACCGGCATCGATGTGAGGGTGCAGGTTGATGATGAACTTCCCCGCGTTGCCGCCGAACGGGAGATCGCCCTGTTCCGCATCGCCCAGGAGGCGCTCACCAATGTGGCCAAGCACGCGGCTGCCCGAAACGTGAATCTCTGGCTGGCCCATGACGACGGCCTGCTCCTGTTCTCGGTTGCGGACGATGGTCGGGGGCTTGCTTGCGGGCTGGAACCCCGGAACCCTGAATCATCCGGCTGGGGGATGACGATCATGCGGGAGCGCGCCGAGTTGTTCGGCGGGGTCTTTCGTGTCCATGCCCTCCCCGCCGGGGGGGTTGGCGTAACCGTGGAAATGCCGAAGGAGGAACCGTAGATGACGGTCAGGATACTGATTGCCGATGACCATGCCATTGTTCGCGAGGGGCTCACCATGATACTGGAATCCTCCGGCATGATTGTTGCCGGGGAGGCTCGGGACGGTCGCGATGCCCTGTCACAGACCGAAGTGCTCAGGCCCGATGTGGTTGTCATGGATATTGCCATGCCGGAGCTGAACGGCATCGATGCGACCCGCATGATTCATGGGCGTTTGCCGGAGGTCAAGGTGATCGTGCTCTCCATGCATAACACTCGTGAGCATGTTTTTCGCGCCATGCAGGCCGGTGCGCGCGCTTACCTGCTCAAGGAGTCCGCCGGTTCCGGGCTCGTGGACGCGGTTCGCGCCGTGATCAGGGGGGAGTGCTATTTCGGTGAGGGGGTTGACGCTCCCCAGGCGGTGGCCGGTTTCAAGAGCCCCTTGGACAGCCTCAGTCTGCGGGAACGGGAGGTCATTCAACTGGTGGTGGAGGGGAGAACCAGCGCGGAAATCGCCGAACTGCTCTCTCTGTCCCCCAAGAGCATCGAGACCTACCGCAGTCGCTTGATGGTGAAGCTGGGGGTGGGCAATATCCCGGCTCTGGTCAAATTCGCGCTCCAGCATGGCATCACGCCGACCCAGTAAAAAAAACCTGATCAAACTTTCCCGACAGACCGCTGCGTTCTGTTCTGCTATGTATGTCCCATGTTCAGAAAAAGCGGCGGTTCTTCATGACTGTTTTTTGTATCAAAGTTGATCTGTCAGCGGACAACGGGGCCACACGGCGCCTCAGGTTGTTCGGTTCGATAACGTCCGGAAACGTCGGTGAGGTGCTGCTCCAGCTGACCAGGGAATTCGACGAGACGGAGAACATTCTGATCGATTTTTCCGGTATTACGGAAATCGATCTCGCCGGGCTGAAGCTGTTCTGCTCCTGCCATCGCAACCTGCTCTTCTCCGGAAAGGAGCTCCGCATAACCGGTCATGACCATGCCGTCATGCGCGACGCGATTCCCGCCGAAGGGCGTCAGGCCGGCTGGGGGTGCGGCATTGACTGGCATCACAGCTGCATCTGGCTGTCGGGAGGCTGAATGGCCTTCACCTTTTTCATGCGCGATCAGCCGATCCTGGAGCATGCCGTGGATCTGATGATCCGCTCTACCTCCGGCCGCAGCCGTATCAGGGTCTGGGACGCAGGCTGCGCCCAAGGGCAGGAGACCTGGACTCTGGCCATGATCCTCGCCGAGAGGATGAACCCCTTCAGATTCAGGAATCTGCGCATCGATGCCACCGACCATGACAGCGCCAACCGCTTCGGCGACCTGGTAACCGCTGCCGTCTACTCAGCCGAAGAGCTGCAGCGCACCCCTCGGGAGCTGCGCGACAGGTACTTCGAGCCCGCAGGCAAGCCCGATCATTTCAGCATTGTCGAATCTCTGCGCAGCAGGGTCTCCTTCCGGTACCACGATCTCCTCTCCCTCAAGCCTCCCATGGAGGATTACTGCCTGGTCGTCTGCAAAAACGTCCTGCTTCATTTTTCGTATGCCCAGCGTGTGGATGTCTTCAGGATGTTTCACCGTGCCCTGGCGCCGGGCGGACATCTCGCCACGGAAAACACCCAGAAACTCCCGCCTGAGGTAGCCCATCTCTTTACCAGGGCCGTGGCGAATGCCCAGGTGTATCGGAAAATCGGGGGAGGGCAGTCATGAAGATCATCCCTCTGAAACGTCACAATAGCAGACACAGGTGCACCTCCTCTCTCATTCTCGGTGACTGGAACCGACTGGATGACATCAATACTGTCATCGATCCCGGCAGCGATGCGTCCGTGCTGGACGATGCGGGGTATGATTGCGCGGATCGAAACAGGGGCCGGGGAAACGTTTGAGTTGAGCTTCAGTGGTAATTACTTTCTTGTGGGGGCTTGGATGAACTGGTTTAACAACATGACGTTAAAGGCAAAGCTGATGACCGGGTTTGTCTGTGTGGCGGTGATCGCATCGCTGATCGGTCTGATCGGCATCAGGGAGATCAGGGTGATCAAACGTGCCGATACCACGCTGTTTGAGAAGGCTGCCGTGCCGATGGGGGAACTTGCCGATTTCGCCATCGCATTCCAGCAGATCAAGGTGAATGTCAGGGATATCCTGATGGCGTCCTCTGTCGAGGAGAAGAAGAGATACGCCGAGCGGATCAAGGAGCTCAGAACTTCGCTCAACGAAAAGGCGGACGCGTTTGAAAAGACGATCCTCTCCGAGGAGGGGCGCAGTCTCTTCGATGATTTCAAGGCGGCGCGCAAGGCGTTCGGCGCCGATCTGGACAGGATAATCGAACTTTCACTGCAGAACAGGAACGCCGAGGCGCTTGAACTGCTGCGGGGGGCGGCGGACAGGTCGTCCGGCGCGGAGCAGAGCGCCATCGAGAAGCTGATGGACGCCAAGATCAAACAGGCCAAGCTGATTGCCGATGATAATGACTCCATCGCCGGCAGTGCATCCCGTATCATGCTGGCTCTCATGGTCGTGGGCACGCTGGTGGCGATTGGCCTGGGATTCCTCCTCACTCGTTTCATTCTGGGGCAACTGGGGGGAGATCCGAGCAGAGTTGCTGAAATTGCCAACCGTGTGGCAGCCGGTGACATGTCCCTGGAGATCGACCTGACTGGGAAGAACGGCGATAGCGTCATGTCCTCCATGGCAAAGATGGTGGATTCCATCAAGCTCCTGGTGGCTGACGCAGCTCTGCTGTCCGACGCGGCCATTGCCGGTCAATTGGCCACACGTGCCGATGCCGGCAGGCACAGGGGGGACTTCCGGAAAATCATCGCCGGGGTCAACGACACCCTGGACGCGGTTATCGGCCCCCTGAACGTGGCAGCCGAATATGTGGACCGTATCGGCAAGGGGGACATCCCCCCCAGGATCACCGACAACTACAGCGGTGACTTTAACGAAATCAAGGTCAACCTGAACCTGTGCATCGATGGTCTGCAGGGGCTGGTAGAGGCCAATCAGGTCCTTCAGCGGGTGGCTCTGAACGACTACACCCGGAGGGTGGAGGGCTCCTACCAGGGGATTTTCGCCCAGGTTGCCGCGGCAACCAATGCCACCATCGGTCGTGTCACCAGTGTTCTCGGAATCTGCCAGCACATAGCCCGGGGCGAGTACACGGAGGATCTGGAAGCGCTCAGGAAGATCGGCAAGCGTTGCGAGAACGATACCCTCATGCCCGCCTTCATCACGATGATGGAATCCATAGACGCCTTGGTGAGCGACGCCACCATGCTTTCCCGGGCTGCCGTGGCAGGGAATCTGGCCACCCGTGCCGATGCATCACGGCACCAGGGGGACTTCAGGAAGATCATCACCGGGGTCAACGACACCCTGGATGCGGTCATCGGCCCCCTGAACGTGGCAGCCGAATATGTGGATCGTATCGGCAAGGGTGATATTCCCCCCAGGATCACCGACAACTACAGCGGTGACTTTAACGAAATCAAGGTCAACCTAAACCTGTGCATCGACGGTCTGCAGGGGCTGGTGGAGGCCAATCAGGTGCTGCAGCGGGTGGCTCTGAACGACTACACCCGGAGGGTTGAGGGCTCCTACCAGGGAATATTCGCCGAAGTCGCTTCGGCGACCAACGCGGCCAGGGATCGCGTCATGCGTGCACGCGATATCTGCCAGCACATTGCCAGGGGAGAGTACAAGGATGATCTGGAAGCCCTCAAGAAAATTGGCAAGCGTTGCGAGAACGATACCCTCATTCCGGCCCTGATCACGATGTGCGAGTCGATTGACGACATCACCGCCAACGCCAAGCAGGTGGCCCAGGGCAACCTGATGGTTGAGATGAAAAAACGCAGCGAAAATGACGAACTGATGGAATCCTTGGCATCCATGGTTGCGAAACTGAGGGAGATCGTCATGGAGGTTCAGTCCGCGGTCGACAACGTAGCCTCCGGCGGCCAGCAGATGTCCGCAACTGCCCAGCAGATGTCCCAGGGCGCCAGCGAGCAGGCGGCATCCGCCGAGGAGATCTCTTCCAGCATGGAAGAGATGGCCTCCAGCATCCGTCAGAACACGGATAACGCCCTGCAGACCGAGAAGATCGCCATCAAGTCCGCCTCCGATGCCCGTGAGGGGGGCAAGGCGGTTACGGAGACCGTGGCAGCCATGAAGGAGATTGCCACCAAGATATCCATCATCGAGGAGATCGCCCGCCAGACCAACCTGCTGGCTCTGAACGCCGCCATCGAGGCTGCCCGTGCCGGCGAGCATGGCAAGGGGTTCGCGGTGGTCGCATCCGAGGTGCGGAAGCTGGCTGAACGGAGCCATACCGCTGCCGGCGAGATCGGCCAGCTCTCCGCCAGCAGCGTGGCCATTGCCGAGCAGGCAGGAGAGATGCTCAGCAGAATGCTGCCCGAGATCCAGAGGACCGCTGAGCTGGTGCAGGAGATAGCCGCCTCCAGTCGCGAGCAGGACAGCGGCGCCGATCAGATCAACAAGGCCATCCACCAGCTGGATCAGGTGATTCAGCAGAACGCCTCGGCCAGCGAAGAGATGGCCTCCACCACCGAGGAGCTTTCCAGTCAGGCAGAACAGCTCAAGGCCACTATAGCGTTTTTCGCTCTTGACGACCGCAAACAGAAAGCCCTGCCGGGACCGCGGCATGGGGCGCCCAAGCAGATCGCCGCGGGCCTGGTTCGCCAGGCGATTGCGATGCGAACCTCGACCCAGAACGGGAAGACGCCTAGCCGTACCCAGTGTGAGGGGGTGCATCTCCACCTTGATCATGAAGGCGTGGATGCTATGGACAGTGAATTCGAACGGTTCTGAATGATAACCTCTGACAGAAGAAGGGGTGGGGCTGTTGCCCCGCCCCTTCTTCTGTCAGAGGAACGAAATTCCGAATTCTGGCTGCTGGTTTCTGACTCCTCGCTTCTCGCCTCACTCCTGTTTCCGCAATACCCTCTCCAACTGGGCACCCAGCTCGCCCAGGTCGTACGGTTTCACCACCACCCCCGCGAAGCCGTAGTTCAGGTGATTGGCCATGACCGGGTCGTCAGAATAGCCGCTGGAAACGATGGCCCTGACGTTCGGATTAATCTCCCGGATTCTCTGGATCGCCTCCCTGCCCCCCATGCCGCCGGGGACGGTCAGGTCCATGATCACCGCATCAAAGGGGACACCTGACTCGCGGGCCGCGCCGTACATGGCCAGGGCCTCCTCGCCATTCTGGGCGAATTCCACGTCGTAGCCCATATGTTCCAGCATCTCTCCCGTTACCATTCTCACAAGCGGCTCGTCATCCATGACCAGTATCCTGCCGCTGCCGGCGGCGGCCGTGGCGGGCTCTTCCGTTGTAATGGCCGTCGCTGCGTCGGAAGCAGGGAGATAGATGGTGAAGGTCGCGCCGGCGCCCGGTTTTGAATCCACGCAGATGTGGCCGGCGTGCTTCTTCATGATGGCGTAGGCCGAGGCGAGGCCCAGGCCGTGCCCCCTATCTTTTGTGGTGAAATAGGGGTCGAAGATCTTTCCCCTGTGCTCCGCCGTTATTCCAGCCCCCTGGTCGCTGACGCTGACCCTGACATAGCTGCCCTCTTTCAGGGGAAGCCCGTTGCTGGCGCTTGTCTCCACGTTTTCGCAGACCACCCGGATGACGCCACCCCGCGGCATGGCCTGGTCCGCGTTGATGATCAGGTTGTTGATCACCTGGCTGATCTGTCCCTCATCGACCTCGACGATCCGCAGGTCATCCGGAACGCTCAGCTCGCAGGTTGATTTGAGGCCGCTTAGGGCCAGCTGCGTGTTGTTGCGTATCAGTTCAACGCTGTTCACCGGTTTTTTGATGGGAGCGCCCCCCTTGGAGAAGGTCAGGAACTGCAGAGTCAGGTCCTTGGCCCGGTAGGCGGCGCTTTCGATGTTGCTCACATAGGCATATGCCCTGTCCTGGGGGGAGAACAGCATCTTCGCGAGAGACGCGTTGCCCAGGATGCCGGTGAGGATGTTGTTGAAGTCGTGGGCGATGCCGCCGGCAAGCAGGCCGACGGATTCCAGTTTCTGGGCCTTGACCAGTTCCTCCTCCATGTGTCTGCGCTCGGTGGTGTCTATCACCACTCCCTGGAAAAAATCGATCTCCCCCTTGTTGTTGCGCTCAACCAAAGAACGTTCGACAACCCAGTGTACGCGGCCGTCTTTGGCGATGATCCGGTATTCATGGTGGGTGTGGGAGACGCCGCGGGTTGAAAAATACCGGACTTCCCGGATTACTCGATCAAGATCTTCAGGGTGGATGATTGATGCATAGTGGAGCGTGCCGGAGAGGAATTCTTCCGGAGTATAGCCGAACTGGCTCACGTTGCGGGAAACCATGACGACCGGCCATCCCTCGACTGCTTTCCAGCGGAAGAGCACCACCTGGCTGTTTTCCACCACAAGGTTGCTCAGCTCGAGAGCCTGTTCCACCCGCTTTTGTTCGCTGATATCCCTGGCTTCCGCAATCAGAAGGACCACAGCGCCGGTCGGATTCCTGACCGGCTTGAGAGACAGATCCACATACTGCAGGGTCCCATCGGTTGCAGGGTGGGTCGCCTCGAACCTGATAAACTCCCCCCGGACAACCTTATGCACGGAGTCACGGATTTTTTTCCGCAGTTCAGGGGAGTGGCTCCACCAGCTGGTTTCCCAAAACAGCTTTCCCGTTGCGCAGTTATCCTCGATGCCGCCGAATTGCAGGACGGTCCTGTTTGCCTCCTGAATTCTGCCTTCCGTGGAGAGGAGAGCGATGAACTGATAGGCCTGGTCAAGGATGGTGTGAAATTTACGCTCACTTGCCCGGGTCTCCTCCTCGGCCTGCATTTTCTGGAGCGAACGCTCCGCCAAGTCGGCGATGAAGACTGTCAGCACCTTGTCGTACTCCAGCATGTTGTTGACTTTTTCATGGCTGAAGCGTGGCACGTGGTCAAGGGCGGCAAGATACTCGTCACGATCGAAACCGTACTCATCGGCCTGTTGGATGAAGTACTCACGCTCCGGTTCCTCTTCTTCATAGAAAAATTGTCCCAGAAACATGGTCGCCAGATGTCGCCCCGCAACAATAATCGGAATACCTATGTCATTAAGGCCGTTTTTGCATCTGTAGTGGCAGGACTGGCCTTCCACGAGATGGCTCTTGATGTAGTTGTCGCTTTCCCGGCAACGCTGCAGTGAAAGCAGGGCTGCGCGGTGGAATCTGACGCAGATCTCCTGCCAGCCGGAGCCTACCAGAACAGCATCGTCGATGGCGTCGATGATGCCGATTGGGATGCCCGTTGCCCGATAGTGGGTGTCGGCCATTTTCTGGATGATGCCCATGTCAAGCAGTTCGGAGAGTCGGTATTCACTCATCATTTACTCCTGGAGGCGCAGCGTGTGGGTAAGCGTGACCAGTATATCTCACATTAGAACACACTGTCTACGCGGAGCATGAATGGCGGTTTGTGAAAAAGTTGTTTTATTGAGATATGTTATCGCTGCTTTTGTGCCACGATCTGTCTCCTGCATTCCCCCACCTTTACAGCCCGATTATGTCGCGCCCCTTCGGGTACTCCACCAGGATGCCGAAGGATATCTCCCTTTTCTCTCCCGCCTTGAACGGCATTTTCCAGATCACCGAGCCGTCTTCTTTGATCTGTTCCGGTTTCAGGGAAGGCTCTTCCAGGGAAACCTTGATCTCTTCGTCGCCCGCCAGGGGGAGCTGGTCCAGCAGTGTGACCGTCACCGGTTGTTTGCGGAAGTTGGTCAGGCTGATCCGGCAGCTGTATCTGGCCCGGTTGCTGCCGAACATACCGGCCTCCCCGTGCTGTTTTAGCTCATCCCGCTTCACGGTCACCTGGTCATCCGTTCCAAAGAACAGATCGAACTTCTCTCCCGCCGCGACCTTCTTTAACTGAGAACTGCCGGTGAAGGTGTTACCCACGAAGGTGCTGACCTTGCCGGACAGGAGCGGATAGGCCGCCTTGTTGGTGATCTCCGACTTGAGAAATACGTGTGGCGAGAGTTTGGGGATGGCCAGGTACTCCATGTTGACCGGCAGCTTTTCCATGGCCACCACGCTGGCATGCTGGTTGTTGTCGGAGGGGATGCTGAGTGGTCGGGGAATGTGAAAGGCAATCGAGGATTGCTCATCGCTGACCAATGCCGTCTCTAGTGCGCTCTCTTCCCCTGCCTCTTCGGGTATGATGTTCTCCGCCATCATCTGTCCGGATTTCCTGGCCATGAGCGGCGCAGGGGCGGCGTAGAACATATCCGCCTTCATGGCCGGCCGTGGGCGGACCAGGGAGATGCGCCAGGGGTGCAGTTCCGGGGGAGCTCCCCCGGCGGCGGGGCGGGCGGTGGAGAGGGTCAGGTCAACGTTGTTCCACTCCTCGCCGGTCTGTTGGCGAACCATGGCCCGGAAGGTCAGGTCGGCGGTCGCCGCGTCCGCTCCCAACCGCACGTCGTAGGAAGGGGTCCATCCCGCTTTGGGCATGACGGCGGACAGTTCCAGGGTCAGTTGCCCTTGGCTGGTCGCTTCCACCATCACCTCGACGCTCTTGGCCTCCCTGCGCCGCGAACCGATGACCTCATCCCGTTGTCTGCGCAGGGCATCAATTTTATCGGCAACATTCTTCTTTTCAGCCTCGATGTCGCGTGTCTGTTCCTCACTCCTGGTCACCTGTGAACCGACGAAGCCGGCCGCCTCCCGCAACTCCGTCGATGTGGGACGACCGATGGCCAGTTCCTTTGAGATGCGCTCGCCCCAGGCAACACGGATCGATTCGATGAAGGCCTTCTGTGAGGCCAGTCCGGCCTTTTTCGCCTCCAGTGTCCCGTGCTGGTGTTCCAGTTCGAGAATCTGGCTGTCCAGTTCCTGGACCCGCTTTTCGCCGCTCTCGGCCAGGAAGGAGCGTTTGATCTCCAGTCCCGAGATCGTGGCTGTGGCCGTGCCTCTGCCTTTGATCTGCACCGAATCGTCCTGCACGAGTGCGGGCAGGTTTTCGAACGCGATCAGGTAGCTGCCCGGCTTGAGGTTGAACGAGGCTGTGCGGCTGGTCAACGCCCGGTCGGGGTAGACGGTCACGGCGGTTATGCGGCCCGAGGCAGCCAAACGCTCTGGTTCGGCGGAAAATGTGAGGGTCGGCATCAGCAGGAGGGCCAGAAACAGAATGCTGCGCAGTTTTTTCATGGGTGTGCTCCTTGTCAAGGTAGTGGGATGACACATCGCGCGATATGGAAACTCTTTCGAATGACGATCTTGTTTTCTCTTCTTGGGTATGAGGCGCTCTATCGTCAGCGACGGAGGTTATTGACGGAAAGACGTTCCCTTGTATTGCCGCCATTCCTGCTCTCGATGAGTTGTGCAAAACTAACATGAAAGCTGGAGATACGGGAAGTTTTTCAAATGTTTTTTCCAGGGACGGAATTGAATGTGCGCCTATCCCTGCTATGCTTTGGCGCAGGAAATGACGGTCACTCTGCTTCTGCATATGACCAGCGACTGTCGGACAATACACGCTTCCAAAAGGGAGGAATAGGTATGGACCGTTTCAAGAGCGCATATGCACGGTGTCTGACTGTTCTTCTGTCTGAAAAAGCTCAGGCTATTGTCGAATATGCCCTTATCCTGCTTCTGATCGCGATTGTTGTTGTTGCCATGCTGAAAGGGATCGGCGGGAAAACCAATACTATGTATTCTACGGTGAACTCGGCATTTTCATCATAAAAAAATTTTCTTTGAACAGAATGTAATCAGTACGTTTTTTTGGGTGCGGACTCTTGACAGGCAATAGTATTGTCATACGCTTTAGTCAGGAACAATCATTTGATTGAATGTTGAAATTATGTGCCTGAATGTCTGGTCACGACTCTCCGCTTAACGCGGCTAACTGTGAGTGAAAGGGGGGAACTGGGTGTAAGCGGAAATAAGGTTGAAAATGGTTGTCAATGATGCAACCTCCATCACCTGGCAGGAACAGATGGTACTCTTCCTGTGCGGGAATCAAACAATGAAAGGAGAACAGATCATGAACTAGTTCACAAAAATGTATATCAAGTGGATAACTACCGTAAAAAGCGAAAAAGGTCAGGCAATTGTAGAATACGCTCTCATACTGGTACTGATCGCAATTGTTGTCATCGCCATGCTCAAGGGTATTGGTCAAAATGCAAACAACGCATTTAGCCAAATAAATTCCGCACTAACTCAATAAGAATTTTACATGAATGTCATGCTAAAAAGTCAAAACATAGTGTGCTGTTAAATAGAGTACTGTTGATTCATTGTTACTACCTTGCATGGGGCATCAGATTTGTTGCTATCAATAATGATAATGTTGATTATGTATGGGTTTGATGCCCCTTGCCGTTTTCGATAATTTAATAGTCACACCACCTTAGATACACAAAACCAAAATTATTTGACTGAAATATCAGGTTTTTTGAGCGATAACCATGAAGATTGATACACACAAACATCGAAAAGGACAGGCTCTGGTCGAAGCGGCATTCGTGCTGTTCATTGTGGTGTTGTTTACCTTTGCCATAACCGAATTCGGCCGCGCCATGTATATAAAGAACATGCTTAACAACGCTGCGCGCGCAGGCGCACGGCAGGCTGTTGTGACAGGCTCATTGCCGGTGTCCCAACCGCTTTTTACCTTTAGTAATACTCGTCCGGCAGATCCTGTACTGGCAAAGATATATGACGGACTGATGTATGTAAAAAAAGACACGGTTACGGCCAGTGTCAGTTGTGTTGGCTGCGCTGGTTCATATGCTGCTGCGGGCGATACAATTAGCGTGATTGTTACAGCCCCTTTTGATCCGGTTATAAGATTGTTCAATGATCCTGTAAATCACCCCAAGCTTGTGATTACAGACAAGCTGGTTGGTCAAGCTTCGATGCGCTATGAGTAGGTCTTGAATTGATATCTTAAAGGAGGGCATATGACTCGTCTCAAAGCGGTTACTACAGTTGCGGTTGTTGCGCTTGTTCTGGCCGGCGTTGCTTCCTGGCTGGTGTACGATTATCTTTCCAAGAAAAGCAAAGAGACCGAAGCCGGCAAGGGTAAGGGCATCGTTGTGGCTAGCGCGGATATCCCGGTCGGCAGCAAGCTGAACACAACACACCTGAAGATGATGGCCTGGCCGGCGACAAGCATCCCTCCCGGCAGCTTTACGGACACAAAGGCGCTGATTGACAGAATAAGTATCAGGCCGATCGGCCCGGGAGAGCCGCTGACGGAAGCCAAGCTCATGCCCAGGGACGGCGCTCCCGGCGCGGGTATCATGACCTACATCATCCCGGACGGGCATCGCGCCGTTACCGTCGCTGTTAACGAGGTAGCCGGCGTGGCCGGTTTCCTCTCACCCCACAACAAGGTAGATGTTGTTCTCACCACAATCCCTCCCGGCAGTAACGACCCAAACGCCACCATAAGCAAAATAGTGCTCCAGAATGTGCCGATCCTGGCCACCGGGCAGATAACTGAGCAGAAGGACGGCAAGCCGGTTGTCGTGCCTACCGTTACCATTGACCTGACTCCCGAGGACGCAGAAAAGCTGGTGGTTGCCTCCAGCAAGGGATCGCTCCAGATGCTGCTGCGGGGTATCAGGGATTCGGCGCTGGTCGAAAGCAGAGGCGCGACAATAGCCAAGGTGCTGGGGGCGGTGCGTCCGGCAATGCAGTCTTCCGCCCCGAGGTCGGCTGCGCCGCGCAAGCAGGCTGTGGCGCGGCAGCAAGCGGTCAGGTACTTTCCGCCGCCGCAGGTCGACACCGTTGAGATTATCAAGGGGACAAACAGGACGTCGAAACAGTACTGAGCCAAGAATGCTACCCTTTTTCATGAGGTGACAGATATGAAACGTTCCGGAAAGTCAATTGTATTGTTCCCTGTCCTTCTTGCCATCGCGGTTATGCTGCTGTCGGGGATTGCCCTTGCCGGAGTCCGGACACAGGTGATTGTCAACAAGAGCGTGCTGGTCAATCTGAAAAATCCGGCGGAAAGGGTTTCCATCGCTAACCCTGCCATAGCTGACCTGCTGCTGATAACGCCGCGACAGATTCAGCTGAATGGCTTGGCTCTCGGCGCCACGTCCCTGATTGTCTGGGAAAAAGGGGGCGAAAAGCCGCTCTTCTTCGATGTTAATGTGGTAGGCAACACGAATATTGACGATTCCCAGCAGGTGCTCTTGCAGGTGAAGGTGGCGCAGATCGACAAGACCGCACTGAAAAACCTCGGTGTCAGCTTTCTGGTTAAAAATCAAAATGCCAATGGTTTTTCCAATATGATCGGAGCTCCCTCAACCAGCTCAACCAGTGCGTCAGGCGACGGCACAATCAGTACAGCCAACGGAATAATTGACGGTTTTAGCAGTCTTAATCCCTATACCATGGGCATTACGCACTTCCCGAGTGGTGTCAGTGCGGTGATAAAAGCGTTGGCAACCAAGGGCATGGCAAAAATCCTTGCCGAGCCGAATCTTGTGGTGAAAAGCGGTCAGAAGGGAGAGTTTTTTGCCGGCAGCAGAATACCATTCAGTGTGCTTGAAAACACAGGAAGTACTTCGACTCCAAGTATCAGGTGGGAGGAAGTAGGGGTCAAACTGAATTTCAAGCCATTTGTCATGGAGAGCGGCACCATTGCCCTTGAACTCGATCCAGTTGAGGTGAGCAATATTCAGGGAACTCTTGAGACAAACGGTTATCCCGTAATAGACACCAGAACAATCAAGACTTCGGCGGAGTTGAGGGATGGTGAAAGCCTTGTCCTGGCCGGACTGCTCCGTGATGAGACGTATAAGAGTATTTCAAAGGTCCCGCTGCTGGGCGACATACCCATACTGGGGGCTCTGTTTAGAACTACGGAGAATGAACAGAAAGAAACGGAGCTGGTGTTTTTCATCACCCCAAAGCTGGTCATGCCCGAGGTGCCGGGGGTCAAGGTTGAGCTGCCGACGGACAAGCAGCTTACTCCTGAGCAGGAGAAGGAGTTCCAATGGATACCGATGACAAAATAGCTTCTTCGAACAAGAACAAAGGCTTCGTTGTTGTCTGGTTTGTGGTGTTGCTTCCGGTTGTACTGCTGTTTGCCGCCATGGCGATGGATTTCAGCTACATGTACGTGGCCAAGGGGCAACTGCAAAATGCGGCCGACGCAGCGGCGCTGGCTGGTGCGGCTATGCTTATCAGGGATGACGGTCTTGAGCCTACTGCAGACGATGAGGCAGCAGCGCGGGATAAGGCTGCCCAGTTTGCTCTGGCTAACAAGTCAGCCGGTCAGAATATTATTATCGACAAGAGCAGTGATATTACTTTTGGTTACTGGGACAACCACTATACATCGGGTGGGTCACCGATTAACGCAATACAGGTCAGGGCAGCACGTGATACTGCTTCGGCAGGTGGTCAGGTTCCGATCATTTTCGGCAGACTTTTCGGCTGGGATAAGATGGGTGCCGCAGCCATTGCTACCGCTGCTATTCCCGCAAGGGCGACCTCTTCAATCGCTCTTTGCCCTGATTTCTGTCAGGGGGGGATCCCATCTGGTCTGAAAGAGTTTACACCTCCTGTTCTTATGGACACAGGCCCATCTACACCTTCGGTCAATATATACGCATGGACATCGTATGATTCTAATGTAACGTCAACGTCAGATGTTCGTGATCTTATTTGCAGTCAGAACAATATAAGCAAGACTGCATGCGGAGAAACCATATACTCCAGCATGGGTGCTCAGGCTAATAGTTTGTGTAATCTTGAGTCACAGATGTACAACCCGTACTTTGATTCAGGTAATAAGGATACTATTACCATTGCAAATGGTGTAAATACACCAGGGTGGTGGATGGTTGTTCCTATTACTCAATCATGCCCACCAGGGGCTCAGGGTAATGCATGGGATCCTAAACCAATAATAGGTTATGCATCGATACACGTTATGGCTATATGTACAAAAGGGTGCGGTTCTGGCAGTATCAAAGCTCCTTGCTCATCTTTATATTCGGCACCATCTAATGTATGTAATAGTATTGCAACAAAATATGGTTTTAAGACCAGTGAAATTCATAACAAAATGATTATTGACAAGTATCAGTGTGTTGATTGCGATTCTTCTGGTTCATTTTTTCCCGCACGCCGGGTTGTACTTGTACAAGAATAGTCTATTAAGCATTTGCCGAGAAAGGTTGTTTTATTTATGTCACCTCACATAACCCTTCTTCTCATAGACACCGCCCCGGCCTCAATCAGCGCTCTGGAGACACTCCAGAAACAGTACGGTGATGTGCTCAAGGTGGTGGGCGTTGCCGACAGTTTTCTGGAAGGTCTCAAGGTAATTCAGAGAACAAACCCCATGGTCGTGATCCTGCATGTGGATGACCTGGAAAAGGGTGTCAAGGAAGTCGGCTACATCGTATCAACATTTCCGCGCGTCTCCGTTTTCGTGACGGCTGACAACAACACCACCGAGTGGGTTTTGGGCCTCATGCGCGCCGGCGCCATCGAGTATCTGTTCCACCCCCTGCAGACTTCTGCCCTTCGGGATGCCATTCAGAAAGTCGGCAGGATCTGGATGCCGATGAGCGATAACGTGAAGCAGAAGGGAAAGGTCATTACCGTCTATAACCCGCTGGGTGGCATGGGAACCACGACCATTGCGGTCAATCTGGCCACCTGCCTTGCGACGGAGAGTGCCAATGTTGCCCTGATCGACCTGAACCTGTTCAGCGGCGATGTGGCAACCTTCCTCAATATCAATCCAACCTACACCCTGAGCAGCGTCACTAAGAATATCTCCCGTCTCGACTCCAACTTTCTGGCGTCGGTCATGACCCAGCATCCCCTGGGCATGTCCGTGCTCACCGAACCGCTGGAAGTTGATGAATCAAGCGAAGTTACCCCTGAACAGCTTACCCGAATCCTGCATGTTCTCAGTGAAATGTTTGCCTACGTTATCATTGATACCGGCGGGCATATCGTTGGGGGGAACGTGTCGGTATTCGAGTCGTCGGATCACATCCTGTACACTACGGTCATGAACCTTCCCGGCCTGAAAAACACGAAACGGTATGTCGCCAGTTTTGAAAGAAAAGGCTTTCAGAGGGGAAAGGTGAAACTGATCGTCAACAGGTATATTCCCCGTGCCGACATAAGCATTGAAGATGCCCAGAAGGTCCTTGACTGGAAGGTCTTTCACACAATACCCAACGAGTACAAGGATGTCGTTGAATCAATCAATAAGGGGGTGCCGATTGTCAAGCTGTACCCCAGGTCGGCGGTCAGTAAGGCCATAGTTCAGCTGGCCGAACTGCTGAAGTAGCGTATGCATCCTGTAACTCATAACGGCTGGAGTTGACCTTATGCCATTCCAAAACTATCCATCCGACCCCGGAAGAATCAATGTGTCTGGTTCCGTTCCGTTTTTCCAGGAGCTGAAAACCAAAATTCACCGAACTCTGATTGAACGTGTCGATATCAGTAAGCTGGAACAGCTCAGGGGCAATGACCTGACGCGGGAAATCGGTTACATCGTCGAAAGCCTGATCGCCGAGGAAGGTGTTCCCCTGAACCAGCAGGAAAAGGAACGTCTGATTATTGAGATCCAGCACGAGACCTTCGGCCTTGGACCGTTGGAGCCGTTGCTGGCCGACCCGGATATTTCGGACATCCTGGTAAACAGCTGCTCGAATATCTATGTGGAGCGTTTCGGCAAGCTTCACAAAACCGATATTGTATTCAGGGATAACGCGCATCTGCTGCAGATCATCGAGAGGATCGTCTCCAAGGTTGGCAGGAGGATCGACGAGTCGTCTCCCTATGTGGATGCCCGTCTGCCCGATGGCTCCCGCGTCAACGCCATCATTCCTCCGCTGGCCATTGACGGGCCGGCCCTCTCCATTCGTCGCTTTGGTGTCGAACCTCTCAGAATTGGTGATCTGTTGCGCCTGGGGGCACTGGACGACAAGATGTTCAAGATCCTTGAAGGTGCGGTGAAGACCCGTCTCAATATCCTGATATCGGGCGGTACCGGTACAGGTAAGACAACGCTTCTGAACGTGCTCTCCGAAAACATCCCTTCCACGGAACGGATCATCTCCATCGAGGACTCCGCCGAACTCCACCTGAAACAGGAGCATGTGGTCAGGCTGGAAACCAGGCCGCCCAATATCGAGGGGAGGGGCGAGGTTACCCAGCGTGACCTTGTCAGGAACTCGCTCAGGATGAGGCCGGACAGGATCATCATCGGCGAGGTGCGCGGCGGTGAGGCGCTGGACATGCTCCAGGCCATGAACACCGGACACGACGGTTCGCTCTCCACGATCCACTCCAACTCCACCCGGGACGCGATGGCGCGACTGGAAACCATGGTGCTGATGGCTGGCATGGATCTGCCACAGAAGGCTATCCGCGAACAGATCGCGTCGGCAATAAACATCGTCGTGCAACTGGTCCGCTTTGCCGACGGAACGAGAAAGATCGTCAAGCTGACCGAGATCAACGGGCTGGAAGGGGATACCATTGTCATGCAGGATATTTTCGTTTTCGATCAGAAGGGGGTCGACAGTGACGGGAATATCGTGGGTACGTACCGACCGACCGGAGTCCGGCCACGTTTCGCTGAACGCTTCAAGGTCTATGGTTTCGATCTTCCGGCTGGAATTTTTGAAAGGTAGGTGGTGACCAGTGTTACTTGCTGTCTTTCTGGCTTTTTTTGCGGTGTTTGTCGCGGTGATGGCTATCTATTTCTGGCTTACCGCCGTGAAAGAGTCTCCCGCCGCCGAGTTGAAGAGACGTTTGCGGCGGATGTCCCTGGATGCCAGATACGAGAGCATTCCTGAAGATCTCCGCGCGGAACTGCTGAAAGAGGCGACACCGTTCGAGACTTTTGTCAGCCGCATTCCGTTCATGAAGCGCTTGGACATCTATCTTGACCAATGCGGATTCAAGATTCAGCCGCTTACCTTTCTGCTTGTGATTGTCTTGGCTGTTTTACTGAGTTTCCTTGTCGCGTTCATATTCAGGCCCAGCCTCCTGTTTGCGGCGTTTGTGGCTGCCTGCGTTCTTGTGGGCGCCTGCGTCTATGTCTCGAATGTCAGGAAAAAGAGGTACAGCTCCTTTACGGAACAGCTCCCCGACGCTCTCACCATGATCGCCCGATCGCTCAGGGCCGGGCATTCCCTGACCAGCGCAGTCGAGCTTGTGGGAAGCGAGACACCGGAACCGCTGGGCGGACTCTTCAGGGCCGCCTATGAACAGCAGAAGCTGGGGCTGAGGATCACGGATGCGCTTGGCGGCATGCTGCAGAGGATGGATAGCCTTGATCTCCGTTTTTTTGTCACGGTCATAACGATTCACGCGGAAAGCGGCGGCAATCTGTCCGAAATTTTGGACAAGCTTGCCGCAACCATCAGGGAGAGGATCAAGCTGAGGCGGCAGGTGCAGGTATATACCGCGCAGGGACGCATGTCGGGGTATATTCTGGTTGCCCTGCCCATCTTTGCCTTCTTTTTCCTCCAGTACGTCATGTTGCCGGGCTATGAGGATGTCTTTATGAAAGAGACAAAGGGGCATTATGCCATCGCCTATGCGATTATCTCCCAGATCATCGGTTTTCTGTTCATCCGGCGGATCATAAACATCCGGATTTAAGGAAGCTATCATGCTCATCGTAATCACAGGTTTTATCTTTTTGTCCGTGGCAATGGTTGTTTCTCTGGCGCTTTATCCCTTGCTGACAAAGAAGGGGGAACTTCAGGAGCGCCTTGAAAAGATGATGCCCGAAAAGCAGGCTTCTACCACTTTCTCTGAGGACAAGCCGTGGTGGAGGATTACCATCGAAGACCTGGGCGCAAAGCTTCCGGTTGCTGCAAAGGAACAGACAAAATACACCAGGATGTTGGTGGCGGCGGGCTTTCGAAAGGAATCTCTGTATCTGTTCCTGGGAAGCAAGTTGGCCCTGGCGCTGATCCTTCCGGGGATCTACATCTTTACGTATGCTCTGCCAAAGGGGGTTTTGATGGAACCGGAACCGCTCCTGTATACTACGGGCCTTGCGATTGCCGGATTCCTGTTGCCCAGTGGCTGGCTCATGTACAAGGTGAACAATCGTAAGACCGAGATATTCCATACCCTGCCGGACATACTTGACTTACTGACCGTGAGCGTGGAGGCGGGGCTGGGTATTGATGCGGCCCTCAACCGCGCCTGCGAGAGCCCGCAATTCAAGGGCAATCCGCTTGCGGAAGAGCTGAAGATCGCGGCGCGTGAGATCCGTGCCGGCAAGCCGAGGGGCGATGCCTTGAGGGACATGGCTGAGCGGACGGATGTTGAGGATGTCCGGGCTTTTGTCACCATGCTGGTGCAGACCGAGCGCTTCGGTACAAGCCTGAGCCTGGCCTTGAGGGTACATTCCGATTCACTGCGAACCAAGCGGAGACAGATCGCCGAGGAGCGAGCCGCAAAGACGGCGATCAAAATACTGTTTCCCCTGATCCTTTTTATCTTCCCGGCATTGATGATCATTCTGATTGGTCCGGCATTCTTCAAACTTATGGATATCTTTAAATGATACAAGGGAGGAGGTGAACCTAATGCCAATTGACTTTAACTCTATAGTTTTGATGGTTATCGCGGTTGAGCTGGCTCTTATTTATGTCAAGCTTGGAAAAAAATGATTTCTCGTGCCTGCGCTCAGCCGCCCACTACCATGAGGGCGGCTGAGGTGTTTTTGAGAAACGGAAAGCGCAATGAAAGTGATTAACGAAACGACCGGAGAGTGCATCGTTGCCAATCTTGTGGTGGCGGAAAGTCCTTTGGCCAGAATGAGAGGGCTTCTGGGCAGGGATTCGCTTCCCGCGGGCGAAGGATTGTTAATACATCCTTGCAAGGGGGTTCATACTTTCGGCATGAAATTCTCCATTGATGTCATGTTTCTTAACGGTGAAAACAAGGTTGTTGCTGTCAGAAATAACCTCCCTCCAAATCGCTTGACACGTATTTTCCTGTCATCCTCAAGCGTGCTTGAACTTCCCGCCGGAACTCTGGAGTCGATGACAATTTCACCTGGTGATGCGATTGTTCTGGCTTGAGTGAGGCCAGCCATGATGCCTTGAAATTGAATGGTTCTTTCGTGTTTGAGTAAAAAGGTGTCTGTGTGTTACTTGGAGCTGAAAATAAAAACAAAGTAAACACGAAAGTCATACTATTGATATCTCTGGCTGTGTTTGCCGCTTACCTTAAGGCAACCAGAACCGGAGCGCTTGTTCTCGATGATATGACCTTGATTAACTCAATCAGGGGGACTGAACCGTCATTTTCCCTGTTCTTCTCCGGAGACGGTCCGACATACTTTCGCCCTCTTGCCTATCTCTCCTTTTTTCTGGATATGAGACTGTTTCGCGGTGATCCGGTTGCAATGCATTTTGCCAATATTTTGATCCATGTCTGCAACTCGGTGCTGGTCTACTGTGTGGCGCTGCGGTTGACACATGATGATGCAGTCAGGCAGCGGAGCGCCATGGTTGCGGCTTTTATGTTCGGACTGCACCCGGTTAACTCCGAGGCGGTTATATGGATTTCCTCCCGTTATGATCTGCTCTGTTGTTTCTTCATGCTGGCCAGCCTGTTGCTGTTAGTACGTCAGGCGGCATCCGATACTGTCTCTTTCCTGGTTCCGCTGTCCCTGATGTTTCTCTGCTCGATGCTCTCCAAAGAGTCATCGCTTCTGTTCCCGGCAGCGGCAGTTGTATTTATCTTCAATGAGCGCAAGATACTTACGCAGATCAGGGCGCTGGCAATCATGGCATCCCTCATGCTGTCGCTGCTGTTCTATCTCTTTCTGAGAAACGGCCTGCATATCGCCGTTGATAAGGGGATCGGCGACTCACTGGCTGCTTCCGCCCATGTCGGTATAGGCGCCATGCTTGCCCACTGCATGGCGGCAACTGGTTTTTACGTCAAGAAGATGCTCTATCCCTTTCCCTTGAGTTTTGTTATTTCATCAATAAATAGTTCCTCCTGCCTGATCCTGTTTGCATTGTTTTTCGTAGTATTGACCGCTCTCTTCTTTATCAGGAGGGATCTTCGTTTTCCCATCGCCCTGATGGTTACGGCGCTGGTTCCCCCCCTCTACGCGATGATTGGCAGGCTTGCCTGGACACCATACGCTGAGCGATATGTCTATATCCCGATGGTTGGTTTCGCGCTTTTGGTTTCAATTGCGTCAAGTCGTTATCTACAGCGAATTCCCACAATTTTCCTGTTTGCCGGTATCTCGCTCCTCGCAATTCCCACGACATTTCGGGTCAATACCTGGACAGAACCCGTAACCTTTTGGAAAGACACTATTAGCAAGTCACCGCATTTCGGCACGCCTCACGTCCTGCTGGCGGCTGAACTGATCAGTACTGGCAGACTTGATGAGGCAGAGCAGCACATCCTTAGAGCCAGGGAACTGGGTATTACGAAGAGCAAAGAATTGAACTATGCCAGTGCCGTACACACCGCTCTTCTCGACGCAAGAAAGAGGAAACAGTAACGTAAAGGCCAATTATGACGTCCAGGAAACTCTCATCCATTGTCACGCCTTCCATTGCAGAGATCATCTTTCTCGGACTTTTCCTTTTTCTCTCCTTTTCGCGCGGAGCAGGACTGCTGAATGACGCCGACACCGGATACCATATCCGCGCCGGCGATTACATCCTTCAGACTCTTTCGATCCCGCGTCACGACATCTTCTCGTATCTGACTCCACCAATCCCCTGGACGGCCCACGAGTGGCTCTCCGAGGTTGTCATGGCCATTTTGCACCGCCAGTTCGGCCTTACCGGGGTAGTCGTCTTCTTTTCACTTCTGATCGCTCTCACCTACTACCTGTTGTTCAGGGAGCTGCGTTCGTATGAAGGCAACATCTTCATTGCCGTGGCAATCACCATTCTCGCCTTTGCCTCTTCCCAAATTCACTGGCTGGCGCGCCCGCATATCTTTTCCCTGCTCTTCATGGTGGCCTGGTACCATGTTCTGGACAGCTACCAGTGCGAGGATACAAACCGCCTCTTCCTGCTTCCTCCCCTGATGCTGCTCTGGGTCAACCTGCATGGAGGTTTCATCACCGGCTTTATTCTCTTGGGATGCTATGTTATTGGAAATTTTGTCCAGTGTCTTTTCAAGGCTCCAGCGGAAAGGGGAGGGGACAGACGCAAGCTTCAATCTCTTCTGAAGATCTCCATTGCCTGCCTGCTGGTGACACTGGTCAACCCTGTCGGGTACAAAATTCTGCTTTTCCCCTTCAACCTGGTCAATAACAAGTTCCTGATGGACCATGTCTCGGAGTTCCTTTCTCCCAATTTTCATGAGCCGCTGGTGTTCAAGTACCAACTGCTGCTGGCAATAGCGCTGCTGGCCTGCTCCCGGAAACGGCCCAACCCCATCGAACTGATCCTGATCCTCTTCTTCACCAACATGGCGCTCTACTCCATCCGCTATGTCACCCTGTTCGCCATTATTGCGGCGCCGATCCTGCTTCGCCGGGCCGATGAACTGCTGGAAGGGGCGCGCGGCGTTTTTACCGAATCGTTCAGGGTACGCTCTGCGAGGATCGCGGCCATGGATGGGTTCGCGGCAGGCTGGCTCTGGCTGTCAATTGGAGTGCTGGTTGTTGTACTGTGCGCTGCCGGCGGTACAATCGGATACAGCTTTGACCCGAAGCTGAAGCCCGTTGCCGCCGTGGAGTTCCTGAAAAAGGAGCACATCGGTGGCAACATGTTTGATAACGACGAGTTCGGTGATTATATCATCTATGCCGCCTGGCCTGAGTACAGGGTGTTCTTCGACGGCAGATCCGATATGTATGGCACGGAGAGGATGAAGGAGTACTTCAGTGTCACCAACTTTGAGCCGGGCTGGGAACGGGTGATCGAGACGTACCGCATCGACTGGTTCATTATCAGTGCGAAATCCGCGCTGTCACGGTACCTGCGAGCCGGGAACGGATGGAAATTGATCTATGCCGATCGGGTTGCCCACATTTTCGTCAAAGAGGTGCCCAAATACCGCTACCTGATTGATCGGTACCGGGATGTGCGGCCTTTGCCGGAAACCACGGAGAAGGATGCGAAGAGCGACGATGGAGCGTAACGCGGACAGCAAAGAAATCTCGGATCGTTATTGGTTGATCGGTTCATCCACCGCGTCCATCCTGTTTCATTGTGCCGCTTTTGCCGTTCTGAGCTGTAGCGCCACCCTCTACCCTGTGGTTGCATCGCCTTCAGCGAATCAGGTTCTCTGGTTCTATCCATCACTACTTTTCGGCTCCAGGACGGTATCAAGCGAGGTCGCCGACACCAACACATTATCTCGGACCAGGCGCGAGGCCCCTGGTCCTGTCTCACGCCCGGTCCCGGGCAGGACAGAACCGCCTGCGGCAACCACCCGCCAGGGCGCTGCTCCTGTCCGACAGGCCGATCCGGCGACAGTGGCTGCAGCGGAGCGCTCTGTCGCGCAAGAAACTCCCCGGGAACTCTCCCTTGCCGCCCTGCGGGTTGCGCCCCATCCTAAAGCTTCCCCTCCTGTCAAAACCGAAAAAGTGGCGCATCAATTCCAAAACCCATTGCAACCTCCGGCACCTGCTGTTGTGGCACAGCGCCAGCCACCAAAAGAAGCCGAGAAACAGCCGGATACGCCTGCTGTTGTTAGGCCACATCCCGGCGAGGCGGCATCGCTGGCAACTCCTGTTGCCATGCCCGCGGACCAGAAAGAGAATCAGGCGCTTTCAACAGACTCTACTCGCCAGGGAGGGCACAACTTCGACAGAAACCCGGAGGGCAGTAACCTGCTTCAGCCGGTAAACCGGGGAGGGAGCGGTGCGCCAACGGCAGGGGGGGCAGTCGTGAAAGAGGGTGAGGTCGGTCCGGCGCTGCCGGCGGCGCTTTCCCTGAAAAATGAGTCGACCAGGCCGCAGGGAGTCACCCATGCCGCAACAGAACACAACGGAACAGGGCATCGGTCGCCTGTTGTCACCACCGGCGGAACTGTTCGTGATGATGGAACGGTTGCTGGGAGAAAAACCCTGTCCGCATCGCCTGCCAGGAGCGCCTCTCCCGTTCCGCAGGGAGCGGCAAAGCAGGCGGAGCCTGCGGTCGTTGCCCGGGCACCGGTCCAGGAGGTCAAGCCTTCTGCAGCTGAGGCTCTGGAACGGAAGGCCGCGGCTGCGCCAGATCAGGCAAAAGGGCTATTCTCGCCACCGCTTACCGGCGACATCAAGTTCGAACTGGTTGCCCGTGATGATCTGCTGCGGGGGGTGAAAGTGACGGTCGGCTTCCGTGATTTTCCCCGCTCAAGGCGGGGCAGGCTTGTTTCGAGGGCCGAGGCCATGCGTATCAGGTCCATGAATCCGAAGATCGTCATGCCGGGTGAAAAGGCCATCCATGCCATCATCGACCATGCCGCCGAGGGAGTCTATTACCTGCGCGTCGAACCGGACCGGCAGCAGGTTTCGGATGTTTCGATCACGATCAGGCTTTTCGAGGGGAGCTCCCGGGCCAGAAACAAGACGGTTCGTGTGGGCGCGCTTGCCGGCAACCGGACCGTTATCCGGTTGATGATGCCCGAAGGAGTTGTCTGGGAGGATTCTTCCGCGTTTAGCGGAAGTCTGGAGGACTCCGACAGTGTTACCAGGTTCAATTCCGAGACAGGCATGGAGTGGAAGGAGTATCACTGATTATCCCCCCTTAATGCTTGGACTTTTTTTCATGGTAGAATGGTGAAACAGTGCCTGTATGCACCGCGAGAACCAACTCTACGGAGAGGGGGGGACAATGATTTCAGTCGTTATTGCGGCATATAACGAGGAGCGGCGGCTTCCCGATACATTGAGCAGGATTGCGGCGTATTTGAACCGCCAGGGGGTGTCGTTCGAAATAATCGTCGTGGACGATGGCAGCACTGACCGTACCTGTGAGGTTTCACGGCATATCTCCGCTTGCATTCCCACCGTTTCGATCATCAGGTACGAGAAAAACAGGGGCAAGGGGTACGCGCTTCGGACCGGCGTTCTGTCATCGCGAGGAGATATGGTGCTTCTTACGGACGCAGATCTCTCCACGCCGATCGAAGAATTGTCCCGGTTGTCACCCTTGCTGGAGCACGAGGAGTTTGATGTAGCAATCGGTAGCCGTGCCCTTGAACTGAGCCGGATCGTCAGGAGGCAGCCCTGGTGGAGGCAAGGCATGGGACGAATCTTCAACAGGGTTGTCCGCATGTTCGTTCTGGACGGCTTCGGTGACACCCAATGCGGATTCAAACTGTTTCGGGGCAGCGTGGCGCGGGATCTGTTTGGAAGTGCGCGAATCAACCGCTTCGCCTTTGACGTGGAGATCCTAGCGCTGGCATTGAAGCGCTGCTACCGTGTGGTCGAGGTACCCATCACCTGGGCCAACTCACCCGCATCCACGGTACATCCATTGCTGGATTCCTTGCGTATGCTGAGGGATCTCGTCAGGATCCGGATGGCACTCAGGGGGGGGCAGCGACAGGTTGCCGTGCCGGTGATGTCGATGAGGGCGAACGGGAAGTGTTGCCTTGCGCGAAGTCACGGATAAGCGCTGCTGTCGAATAGTATAATCCAGGAGGGGTGGGTATATGGAAGAACTGGGAAAACGGCTTGTCGTAGAGGGCAAGATTTCCGAGCAGCAGCTTGAGCAGGCCCTGGAACGTCAGAAACTTCATGGCGGCAGGATCGGACAGAACCTGGTGGCGCTCGGTTTCCTCACCCCTGAAGCCCTTGAGAGTTACTTCAAGAAGCATCCCGCTCCTCCAGTGACGGTGGATGATACCGAAATTGACGTCTCCCTGTTGACCGACCTGATCATGAAGCACATCCTTTTCATGGGAGAGTTCCGACTGGCGGACGTGGCCGAAAAGGTGAAGCTGCCGATCAAGATCGTCGACGCCATCATGGAAACACTGCGCAGGGACAAGTTCGTGGAGGTCAAGGGGGGGGCGGGGTATGCCACTGTTACCTATACCTTCAAAATAACCGACACCGGAAAGAACCGGAGCACCGAACTGTTCGAACTATGCCGCTATGTGGGGCCGGCCCCGGTTTCCCTGGAGTCGTACCGGCGCATGATTGAGCACCAGAGCATCAAGAACATCATCATCAGCGAGGAGAACATCGACAAGGCATTCGCGCACATGGTCATCGACGAGAGTATCCTGAAGCGCCTTGGTCCGGCGATCTGCTCCGGAAAGTCCGTGTTTATCTACGGTCCTCCCGGCAATGGCAAGACAGCCATTGCCGAGTCGATCGGGAAGATCCTTCCCAACGAGGTCTACATTCCCTACGCCATAACCGTTGGGGGACAGATCATCAACGTCTATGATCCGGTCAATCATGTCGCGGTGCCACCGGCCGTGGATGCCGGTTTTTATGATCAGCGATGGGTTCCGATCAAGCGGCCGGTGGTCATGACCGGCGGCGAGCTGACCCTCAAGATGCTGGATCTGGACTTCAACGAGGTTTCCAAATTCTATGAGGCCCCCTTGCAGATGAAGGCCAACAACGGGCTTTTCGTCATGGACGATCTGGGGCGGCAGCAGATCGAGCCGCACCAGCTGCTCAATCGCTGGATCGTTCCCCTGGATCGGAGAATCGATTTCATTTCGTTGAATACCGGCATGAAATTCCAGATTCCCTTCGATGTGCTGGTGGTCTTCTCCACCAACCTGGAGCCTGCTGAGCTGATTGACGATGCCCTGTTGCGCAGGCTCAGGTACAAGATCAAGATCGATCACCCCACGGAAATCCAGTTCGAAAGCATATTCAGGCGTATCTGCGCGAAGTATGGCGTCATATTTGACCGGGAGGCGTTCAGCTTTCTCGTCCAGGAGTGTTACGTTAAGAACAGCGTGAGGTTTAACGCCTGCCATCCCCGCGATATCGTCGAGCATATCGTCGATATTGCCCATTTCTACAACTGTCCGCCTGCGATGACACGCGAGACTGTCCGGGCTGCGTGGAGCAACTACTTCGTGGATTCGAGACGGTAATTGCTAAGGTTTGGCATAGATGTACGCAATGCGATACTATAGGTGGTTCATGAGAATAGCGCAGAGTATGGACAATGAAGCCTTCTATGGAATTCAAGCTATTAGTGGTGGTAGGACACGGCAATGTGGCCGAATTTGTTCAGGCTGCGGCATAGAACTATGGTAGAGGGATTGGGAGACGAGAGAACCTTGCGGGTTATGTCAGCTGCTGACGGCATTATTCCGCATAAAGCAGGTTTTTTTTACTTGCTTGTTGTTATCATCTCATCCCTTGTTAGCGCACGAGTCATCTTTTGGAATCACGCATGGAATTTTTCGTGGATGCCCGCGGGTTTGGCAAGTGTTTTCGTGTTTTTCTTCGTGGTTGTTCATCTCGGCATCGGACCATGTTGTGTGCTGTTCTGCGATACGGTATCTGAAGTGGCGAAGCTCAGACAGAGTAATTCCTGTCGTGCTCCGGGAGTATTGTTAAGGGCGTTCGCGAAAGAATACGTTACGTTGAAATATCTGTTGCATGGAATCATCGCCTATGGCCTGGTTTATGGAACGTTGATCAGTTATACAAATTTGAAGCCAGCAATCCCGCTTCTCAATCCTAACCTTTACGATGATTTCCTGTTTCGATTGGACCGTTCGCTGATTTCCTTCTTGTCATGTGGAGGGATCTTTGCGCTGCCCAGGTCTCCCTCTATTGCCCTGTTTTTCGATAAGATCTATTTATCATATGTGGACTCTTGCGTGTTTGACGCTTGTCGCTTCTTTCCGTGATCAGATTACTTTCTGGCGTTTTACGGTGGCCTGGTGTCTCGCCTTTGTATTTTCCATTCCAGTCTCAGTCCTTTTCCCATCTCTGGGGCCAGCATTTTATAAACCGGAGCTTTTTGCCCATATCAGCAACACTTTTTCCGCTGAAGTCATGAAAGGGCTGTGGAAAGGGTATCTCAGCTTCAAGATGGACCCGTACAGCACATTGGTGGTCAGGGCCAATGGAATCGTGGCAATGCCGAGTCTGCATATTGCGCTTGTGTATCTTTCCGTTGTTGTACTTGGAACGTATTCTCCCCGTTTCCGGTTTGTGCTGTATGGTTTTCTTGTCATATTTGTATGCGCAACGGTGTATCTCGGCTGGCATTATCTGTCGGACGGTATTGTGGGCATGATCGTGGGGTGGTGTGCCTACAAGATAAGTATGCAGTGGTTTCAGGAAAATCTTGATCATACGTAAGTAGCGCCTCCGATACCCCCACAAAGAATAACGAACGAAAGCCCATCTGTGTGGTGTTTAGCAGCCCAGCACATGGTCGTGCAGCTGGCGTTGCTGACGATGAAGACATCCTTTGTAAGGGCATGGTCGTTGACCCCCAGAACGATGGTGCTCTCCAGGTAGTCCCGTCACGATCACCCGGCGCGCTCCCGATTCCAGGTGGGTGCCCAGATCGTCCTGTTTGCGGAACGGGGAACTGGTCGCTCCGGAACCGGGTTGAACCCCGGTCTGATATCGTCTCGCGTTACTGCGCCATGCGCCTCAGGATTTGCTCCAGTCTGCGCAGCTCCTCGCCGTAGCCGCTCCAGTTGCCCTGGCGCTGCTGGCTGATCGCCTTCTCATAGGCGGCCATGGCCTCTTTGGCCAGCAAGGCCGGAGAAGTCGTTGAATCCTTTGCGGTGGCGCTGCTGGCGGGCTCGGGCGCCCGTTTGCCGCCGAAGAGCCGTTGCAGGGCCTGTTCCAGATTCTCCTCCATGACTACCTGGTCCCCGAAGGCGACGATCACCCGCTTCAGTTCGGGCAGGCCGGCTTTGTCGGCTGCCAGAAACAATGGCTGAACGTAGAGCAGCGACTTCTCGATCGGGATGACCAGCAGGCTCCCCCGGATGACCTCCGAGCCGCGCTGGTTCCAGAGGGTCAGCTGCTGGGATATGAATGAGTCCTGGTTGATGCGGGCGTCGATCTGTTTCGGTCCGTAGATCAGGCGGTCGCGGGGGAAGGTGTAGGCCCGGATCTTGCCGTAATTGGCCCCGTCACTGCGCGCAGTGAGCCAGGCAGCCAGGTTGTCCCGTTTGGACGGGGTAAAGGGGAGCAGCAGGATGTACTCCTCGGCCGTTTCCCCCGGCAGCTTCATGATCGTGTAGTAGGGTTCCATCGGTTTTTCGCCCAGGGCGGGAACCTGCCACAGATTCTCCTTGTTGTAGAAGACCTTTGGGTCGGTCATGTGGTAGGCGGTGTACATGGCCGCCTGGAGCTGGAGGAAATGGTGCGGGTAGCGCACATGCCTGCGCAGGTCGTCCGGCATGGCCGAGATCGGTCTGAAAAGCCCCGGAAACATCCGGTCATAGACCCGGATCAGGACGTCATGGGGGTCGCTGATGTAGAACGCGAGCGTGCCGTCATAGGCGTCCACAACCGCCTTGACGGAGTTCCTCATGTAGTTGACGCCCCCCTTGATCGGCTTTGAGCAGGGGAGCCGGTCCGAGAAGGTGTAGGCATCGATGATCCACTTGAGCCTGCCCCTGTCGTCCACCACCATGTAGGGATCGTCGTCGAAATGCAGGAAGGGGGCCACCGCCCTGACCCGTTCATTGATGTTGCGGTTGAAGATGATGCTGCTCTGGCTGGTGATGTCGGAGGAGAGCAGGATCTTCTCCGTCCTGAACCTGGCGGCAAACAGCATCCTCTTGGCCAGGGAGTCCATGGGGACTCCACCCGTGCCGGCATAGGTGGTGTTGATGTTCCCGGAGGAGGTCGGATAGCTGAATTCCGGCACCCTGGTCCTGACGATCACGTATTCATTGGACAGTTCGCCGAAGTAGATCTCCGGCCGGGTTACCCGTATGTCGGCCAGACTCACGGCGGGGATGTCCTTGACGAAGAATTCGGGCAGTCCTTCCTTGCTGATCCGGCTGACCGGGCCAAAGGTGATGCCGTTGCCGTGGGTGAAGATCAGGCGCTCGTTGATCCAATTCCTGCTGGGCAGGTCGGCGTAGGAGAGTTCGCGGGGGGAGAGCATGACCTGGCTGTAGCGGCCGTTGACCAGGTAGCGGTCATTGTCCACATCGAAGAAGCGGTAATAGGTCCTGATCTGCTGCAGTTGGCTGTAGGTCTTGAGCAGCGGGGCATGGTCCCAGAGACGGATATTCTTGATGGTGGCGTCATTTCTGGCTATGTCGGCGCTGGACAGTTGCGTGTCCACATCGAAGGGGATGGTTTCGATCTTGTCAAGATCAAAGCCCAGGCGGGTGAGGGCGATGTTGTTCCTGATGTAAGGAGCTTCCAGGGCTAGTTCGTTGGGGGCTACCTTGAATTTTTGCAACAGTCCCGGATAGACCCGGATGCCGATGACGTGCAGTACGATTACCGCCAGTGGCGCCAGCAGGGCCATGCGCCAGGCCCCCTTCCAGAGCCCGATTGCAAGGGCGGTTCCCGCCAGTGGGGCCAGGATGGTCAGGATCCTGTAGGTGGGCAGCCGGGAGTGGACGTCCGTGTATCCCGCGCCGTGGAAGATGCCGTTGCTGGAAAACAGCAGCCTGAAGCAATCCAGGTGGAAGCCGGCGGCGATCACGCAGGACAGGAGCAGCAGCAGGATCGCCAGATGGCGGCGAACCGTACCGTCAATCGCCACTCCCCGTTCCGACAGACAGATGCCGCCGCGGACAGTGTAGACCAGGACCGTCAGGAACAGCGAGGTCAGCAGCGTGAAGCCGGCGAATGCCGTGATCGTCTCCATGAGCGGGAGGGTGAACAGGTAGAAGCCGATATCCCTACCCATGACCGGGTCGGTGGTTCCGACGCTGACCCGGTTGACGAAGAACAGCAGCTTCTCCCACTGCATGGCGCCCCACTGGCCGACGAGCAGGGCCAGGATGGCGCAGGCCGGAATCCCCAACGGCTTGACAAGGCGCCGGGCTTCATCGAGCCGTGGCCTGAAGTCGCCCGCCTCCCTGGGCGTTGCATATGTGGGAAAAACCGCTTTTCCCGCCAGGAGCAGGTTGAGCAGCGTACCGGCGAACAGCACACCGGCGAATAGCAGCCCGCTGCCTGCCTGGGCGTACAGCTTTGTCGTGAATACGGATGTGAAGCCGGTCTCGACGAAGAAGAGCCAGTCGGTGCAGAAAGCCAGTAGGAATGAGAGCAGGGAGACGGTCAGGGCGACAATAACCAGGATGAGAATGAACCTGTTTTTAATCATGCGCTATGCCTCCATTTTGTCGGTTTCACGTGATGTCCTGCCCCGTTCCCAGAGAGAGTGCCACCTTTTGGGCTTGAAATCAAAGTATTCTCATGGTCTGCTGGGGCAGGTCTGCTGTAATGCGCCGCTTTTCGTGTGGTTGGCAGGAATCCTTCGCTGGCAGCGGCTGCCGTGTGGGACGGGGTGCGTCCCGTGGCGAAGGCGTTGATGCTTTCCGGGGGGATTATGTGGATTCGCGGCAGGGGGAGGCCGGCAGGATGTGCCGACCGCCGCACCATGCCACGGAAGGGGGGCTGGTTCTGTTCTCCCGTCTCCCGGGCAGGACCATCACCAGGGTGAGAAGCGAGAGGGGGAGGGGGGCGTGAATTGGTGGTCATTGCTGCCTCCGTGGATGTTTCAGTCCGTGCCGGAGGTATGAAAAAACCCCTATCCCCGGCGTGTGCGCGTGGATAAAGGTCTTGTCGACTGAGTTCTGCCCCGGTCCATGGCCGTGAGGCCGTCGTGACGGAATCCGGGTCGGCCTTTTGGGTGGCAGATACCTACGCCCCGATATACCCCTGAGGACTCTTTGGCGAGTCCCAGAGTACAATCCTCCCCTCCTCATCCTGCCCCGTATCCAGATTCCAGTTGCCGATACAGGAGATGAATCGCTCGCCCGACGCGACCACCCCTTCTCCCACCACCACCCAGAGCCTGCGCACATTTTCCAGGGCTGCCGTGAAGATCCGGTCGTACTCCATGACTCGCCTCCCGGGAACCGTAAGGTCGCGCACATAGTCTTGCTCGACCATCTCCCGCAGGGGATAGGGGCGTCCCATGTCGGTCGAGATCAGGGCCGCCAGGGGAAAGAGGCGGCCAAAATGTCCCACGTGTGACGATGCGAGGGCGTTGAAGCGGGAGAACCACTCCTGAATGGCGGGGCAGTTTGTGGCGTACATGCCGGGGTGGGTGTCCCGCAACAGGCTCTCCCACATGGTCGCCACGTCGCCGTCCAGGCAATCTCCCCCCCCTCCCGGCAGGCGAGGATATCCCGCGTGAAACGGTCCGCATCCCGGATCTCCCCCAGATTCATCCGGCTGAAGATGTGGGCGTCCTGGTTCATCTCGCAGATGCGGTGTCGGCGCCGGTTCTCGGTGTAACGCCCACCTTGATGCGTACCACTGGATGAATCGTCAGGTCGCATACCACGTGGGCGCAGTAGCCCAGAAGCCATGCCAGCAGTTTGGGACGAATCTCCTCAGGCGCACTCCTTACGTACGGTACGCCGCGGGTAATGATCTCCCCGCTGTTGACGTAGTGCATGGCATCGCTCCAGGCGACTCCGGCCGGGTCCTGCGACAGATTGGGAAAATCGGGACTGACCCCACCCAGGGCGCAGAAAGGGAAGTGTGTCTGGACGGCCGAGGCGACTTCGGCCAGGGGAGCTCCGGGAGAGGCGTCCAACGAGTTTACCAGTTCATGAAGCAGCGTGAGATGGGCATAGGGACCGGCCATGGTTTTCTCTCCTTTAGATTCTGTCCCGATGGACATGAAAGCTGATGGTTGATCCGGTAACCGTGCTGCGGCCGGTATACACGAAGATCACCAGCCAGACGCACTGGAGGAACAGTATCTGCCGTGGGCTCCAGAGCAAGGCCAGTCCGCGGAGCAGGTGGGGAAGCGCGCCCCCGTCGTCGCCCATGATGAGGGCCGTCACCAGGGCATATACCGATGCCAGCATTCCCATGATCTGATAGGCGGAGAGACTCCCCTCTCCACGATAGTCGGCCCTCAGGTTCTCAGACAGGCTGCGCCAGAGTTGGGTAGTCAGGATGGCGGTCAGGAACGAGGCACGGAAATGCCCGGCCAGGAAGAGCGCGCCGCACGCAAGTCCGCAGACGTTGAACAGTATGGCGGTCAGGGCCTGGACCGGGATGACCTCAGTTGCCTCCAGGCCCCCGGCATAGGCGATTTTCCTGGTGTCCCCGAAAAAGACGAAACATCGCCCGCTGAACAGACGGCGCAACCAGCCGGAACAGGCCGAAAGCGGTTTGCCGTAGCAGCAGCCGAAGCTGATGCAGGCAAGCCGCCCCAGTCCCTCGCCGAAGCAATAGGCGGTCGCCATGGCTGCGCAGGCGGCCATCACCGGAATGGTCGTTGCACCGGCTTCGGCAGCGGCCCGGTTGTAGAACCACACCAGGGGGGGAGCCGCCAGGATGCCGACAAACACCGCTCCCCCCACCGTGAAGGTGTGTTTCTTCTTCTCCACCACGCGGGCCACCAGGCGCGAGGCCGGCACGCAGATGCACAGGAGCGCCAGGGCCAGCAGCAGCGAGGTGCCGGCCGGAATCCCCCTGGCCCCCATCAGCGCCAGGAATACGGTCACGGCCACCAGATAGGCGTTGGCGGTCAGAATGCCGTACCAGGTCAGGTTCGTTCCCTGCCAGTGGTGGGGACCGCTTTTCCCGCTGGGCAGGGCGGCGATAATCTGCCACCCCTCCCGCGGCAGCACCGCGAACCCCCACCTCAGGTACACAACCAGCAGCACCGAGACGCCCCCCAGCAGAAGCGCTTCATTCATTGATATTTTCCTCCTCTCCTCTGTCTTTGTGAGGCAACAAGGGGTGCATCGGGCTGGTGCGCGCTCCCTTTTCGTGTCATCCAGGAAACGGCAGTCGGGGACTATCGAAGAGAGCCCGTCCGCGCGAACGCAGGTAGTTCCCTACTGATGAATTCAGCATCAATTCACCGCCTGGCCGATCAAAGACCTGACCCTGATATCGGTCTCCACCAGCGGCGCCCCGAAGCCCCTGCTGAAGCGGCTCGACACCCCGCTGCGGCGCATGTTCGACAGCAGGTCCTCGCAGAACCTGATCCGTCCCGGCTGGAACAGCAGGATATCGGTGCTGCTCCCCGGCCGGTAGAGGCTCTTGGGCTGCCCCTTCTCGACGAACATGCCGATTTCCATGGAATGGGGCGACTCATACCCCCTGCTGCTGTAGGCCTGAACGATGTCGCCGATCATCAGCGCCACGACTTCAACCATTGCCACCAGCCCCGTGCTGGTGCCGTTGGGAACATCCGTGTCGATGATGGTCACCACCCTGCGGTTCTTTGAAAAAGGGGTGGCCATGCAGACCACGGCCGAGGGGTTGCAGGAGTGGTAGTCGCCGTCGATGGTGTAGAAATCCAGCACCCGTCCCGCTACGGGGGCGTGGTTGTAGTGGTACTTGTCAGGGGTCAGGCGGAAGACCGCGAAATCGCCGTTCTCGAATCCGCCGACCCAATCCGTTTTCTGTCTCCCCAGTAGTTCCTCGTAGCCAAAGAACTTGTCCTTGAGGAAGATCAGCGACGTTTCTCGCAGGGAGCCGATCACGATCCTTGCGTCGGCCGGCGAAACGACGGCTCCCCGCTCATCCGGCATGGGACGGCACGCTTCGTATCTGATCCTGCGTTCGAACAGCTTGCGCAGGGTATTAAGCTTCTCCGCAGGCTCCAGCAATTCATCGGTATCGATGCCATAGCGGGCCGCCAAGGTCCGGGGGGACAGGACCGGACGGTCGAACTGGATCATTCCCAGGATCTGTGAGGCACGGCTGCTGATCAGCAGATCGAAGAGGCGGCCGCTGTTCTCCCGCACACCGTGGTAGAGCAGCCTGATCATGTCGTCGGCCAGGAGTCGTTCCGTGACGATCTGGCCGCTATCCCGCTCGATGTACTGGTGCTGCATTGATGGAGTCGCTCCTTGTGGTGGTATGGGCGGCGAAGCGCCGCTCGTCGTGAAATACGCTTAACAGCAGCAGATTCATGGCCTGGATGAGCGTGGCGGTGTCTCCCTGTTCCTCCAGGAGCTCCCTCCGTGCCCGGCGGAGCAGGTCTCCGCTCGGTCGTTCCCCGAGAATCGTTCCCAATGCCTGACGCAGCCCACTGTCCCCCCGGGCCGCATCCAGTTCCATCAGCCGGCAGGAATCTTCCAGGAAGCCATAGGCCTCGGCCATGTGACGCCGGCGCAGTGTGGTGCGGTAGTAGCGCTCGGCGGCGCAGTTGAAGTCACGTGAGTCCGCCTCCAGGGGGGAAGTGGCGTTCAGTTCCCCCAGGATGCCGTTGGTCAGGCGTCCCAGGGCCGAGTGGCGCGGATCATGCAGCCGCTCCTCCAGGTCGTCCAGGGTGGCGGCCAGACCCAGTAGCTCCACCAGGCCGGCGCCCTCATCCCTGATCAGTCGCAGCAGTGCCAGACAGTATTCGCGGTTGTAAACTCGCAGATAGCCGGGATAGCGCCGGCTGGGGCGGGTCCGCTCGGTTCTGCTGAGAATCTTTTTCAGGAACTGGTTGGGGGTGTCCCGGCGAACAAAGAAGGTGGGGATGCCGATGGCCGCGCCGAAGAAGATCTGTCGCCGTTCGCTCTCCACAGGGGGAGTGTCCGGAATATGGCCATGATCCACCCCCTCGGCAATGAACAGGTAGGCCAGGACCGTGACCAGGTTCTGCAGGTCGGTGGCCCGTCCCATGTCCGTGTCGAAGGTTTCGAACAGGCTGTAATAACGTCCCTCGAAGCCGGAAAAACCCATCTTGCCGTATTCGCGCAGCTTGCAGAGCAGGTAGACCGACATCTGTTCGTCGAAGACCCCCATGTCGGCCAGGTCGCGGCGCAGCCGGTCATGGCTGCCCGGCTGGCCGTTGAGCGCCGGGCTGCGCTCGGTGGAGAGCAGGCAGGCCAGGTAATCGATCAGACGGTAGTCGGGCACGAAGTCTCCCCGCAGACCGAACAGGGAGCTGATCAGCCGGTCGATGCGTTCGGGGCCGAAGGGGGTCATGGGCTGGCCGAAGACGGACAGGTCGGCCTTCGTGCGCCAGCGCCTCCAGAGCATGCGCAGGTGGGTGTAATCCAGTTCGTGGGGCAGGAAGCCCATGGCCCGCTCGGGGTGGAAATCGCTGAACGCCAGCCGGTAGGGTGCCGCGCTGTAGGTTCCCACGAACAGGGGCAGGAAGTGCTCGCTGATCTTGATGGCCAGGTCGCCCAGCCTCTTTTCATGCAGGGCATTGAAGCCGCTGCCGGCGTCGGCCATGGCCGCCCCGATGCGCCGGCTGCCGAGGCTGATGTGGGTGCCGTTGTTGGCGAGACTTATGTTGGACAGATTGGGCAGCACCACCAGGTTGTTGGTGATGATGCCTGCGTCGCGCAGCTTGGCCACTGCATTGAGCTGGCTGCGGGAAAGTACCTGGTGGCAGAGCTGCATGTAGCGGTGCTTTTCCTCGCCCCGGTCCCAGCCGGAAAGGCAGGGGCTCATGAAAAGGTCGCGGTAGAAGGAATCGGAGACGAGATCGTTCAGTTCCTTTTGCCGCACCGGGGGGTGGGGAGCAAAATAGGTCATGGCGGTCTGGCCCTGCTCTTCCAGGCCGAACACCCGATTGGCGTAGCCGATCAGAAACTGGCTCATCAAAAAGCGGATGCCGCTCTCCCGGGCGATGGCCCGTCCCATTCCCAGAGACGGCCGCAGGGGAACCACGTTGAAGGAAAAGGTTTCCGGAGATGTGTTGTCGTTCAGGTAGTGCTCCAGCAGTCGGATTCCGGTCTGCCTGACAATCTCGGGAAGCCGCGGCTGACTCCCGATCAGGTCTGCCAGGGCCAGCTTGATCAGGTAGCTGATGGGAACGCGTAGCATCTCGTCAGCGGAGGCCTCCTGGCGGACAAAGCGACCTGCGTCACTGCGCTGTCCGCGTGCGGGATCCCGCTTGTCTGCCAAGAGATCCCGTTCCAGAACCTCCAGGGCAAAGGGGGAGAGGCGGCTGCGGGGGAAGCGTACCCAGCTATTCTCCCAGATTCCGGACGGATTCTCCGCCAGATACTGTTCCAGATCGGTCACCACTCGCCGGGGAGACTCGCCCGCCTCGGCGCGGCGGATCATGTTGGTGAAGTAGTTGGACTCCTCGATGACCAGCGGCAGGTCAACCCGTTCCCGGCTTCCGGCGACAACCGCCTGGAGCTCGTTTTCCGATCCGGCCGTCACGTCGTTCATGGAGAAGGGCAGGGTGCTCAGGAAACTATCCCTGGTGTCAAAACAGACTCCCACCCGTTCCAGAACCCGGGGGATGTTTTCCGTCGGCGTGGCCGAGGCCGTGCCGTGCTCTTTTCTCACCGCGGTCAGAACAACCTGGTTCCGCTTTCTCATGGGGACCTCCGGGTGCTGGTGTGGGGAGTGGGGCGTGCCGGGGTGCAACGGCGGAACTAACGCGCCAGCAGCCTCCCGTGGCATCCATCGGCACGAATAGTACGCCGCTCCCATGACAGCCATGTGGTCATCGGGTTACTTGTTTGTGAAATGCGAGAGGGAACTGTGACGGCAGCGGCTGTGAGGCGTAGGGCAGGTGAAATGCATGGGGCAGGCTGGGAAAAACGCAAAATCAGCCCAGAGAATCCCTTGTGACGTGGTTCAGGGGGCATTTGTTGGCCGAAGAGGAGCGAAACGAAGTTGTGGAGCTGGGGGCGGCTAACACCGGACGATGTAATTCTGTCTCGTTACGGATTGCATGCGTCAGAAGAAGGATTCGGGCAGCCGTCCTCTGTTGACCGCACCACCCTGTTCCTGCCCATCTCTTTGGCCGCATAGAGTGCTGTGTCGGCGCGCTTGATCAGCGCGTTGATGTCGTCTTTGCTCTCCAACAGTGAAATCCCAACACTAATCGTAACCGCTCCAACCGTTGGGAAGCTGAACATCGCGATGGAAGAGCGAATCTTCTCCGCAAGCACCGCAGCGCCATCCATGTCTGTCTCCGGACAGGCGATCACAAATTCCTCGCCGCCGTAGCGGGCGAGGATATCCGTCGACCTGAGTATGGCCGAGATCAGCTCCGCCACCTGTGTCAGAACCAGATCGCCGCTGTCGTGGCCGAAGGTGTCGTTGATCCTCTTGAAGTGATCGATATCCAGCAGCATCAGGGTCAGGGGATGACCGTGCCGCCTGGTTCTCGTCAACTCCACTGTCAGTAGCTGATACAACTTTCTCCTGTTGTACAGTGAGGTCAGCGGGTCCCGCTCCGAAGCCTCGCGGAGCTCCTCCTGCATACGCGTGCGTTCGGTGATATCGGCGAATTCCACGGATATGGTGCCGGGACCGGTGCGGAAGACGCGTAGGTCATAATGTTTGGTTTTGCTCTCAAGTCTCCGTTCATGTTCGAGGGACTGGGGCCCGAGCTCGCCGGCGGCTACCCTGCGGTAGAGGTCCAGCAGAAAATGGTCTTTCAACTCGGGGAAAGCTTCTTCCACGTCACTGCCCACAAGGGGCCAATGGGAGATCCCCAGGATGCTGTCCGCCGCTGGGTTTGCTCCGGTCAGTAGCAGACGGCCGTCTGCTTCGAGAGAGATGAAATGCATCCCGGTCAGGGAACATTCCACGACGCTGCGGAATCGATCTTCGGACCTGGCCAGGGCTTCCTCGTAATGCTTGCGCTCGGTTATGTCATGGAAGACTACGACGACCCCTTCGTCCCCCTCATTGACCTTCAGGGGAACCCAGTGGGTCAGCAGGGTGGTGCCGGCATCCTGAATCTGGAATTCTCTGACCAGCTCTTTTCCCTGTTCCCGCACCTCGTCAAAGGTGGCGATCATCTCCGGAATATTCAGGGTCTCGCGGATATTCTTTCCCTCCTCATCCCCCCTGAAGGAGAAGAGGCTCTGGAAGGGGGGATTGACCAGGGTAATCGTGCCGTTGGTCAGCACCACCATGACCCCTTCGCCCATTCCCCTCAGGATGGTGTCCAGTCGGCTTTTTTCCGATTCCAGTTCCTGTATCTGGGACGTGATGCGATCGCCCATGCTGTTCAGGGCGCCTGCCAGGGCGCCGATTTCGTCCCCTGATTTGATCGAAATGTGCCGATACTGCTCCTGGCTGGTGACACTGGTGGCGAAATCGGCCATCTCAACCAGGGGACGGGAGATAATCCGGGAAATGACGAAGCTGAGAACGAGAGCCATCAGCATGGTCAGCACTAGGAGTCTGTCGGGCTTGACCTCAGGGGCGCCCTCTTTTGTGGCCAAGCCGATTAAAAAAGTTCCGTATGTGTTCGTCTTCCCACCGGCAACCTGGTTAATTCAGCCCTTTCAGCGATGACTGCGGTTATTACAGGCTGATTTTCGCTATTTCTCATTCTATCCGGCCAAGACATGCAGCCGTTTGATGTTGTAGGCCATGCAGACGAGGTTCCATTCGCCTTTTACTGCTTCAAAGCCACGAAGAAGAAAGCTTCTGAATCCCATGACCGCCTTGATGATGCCGAAGACCGGTTCCGAGGTGACTTTTCGCTGGGCGTAGATCGCCTTGCCGGAAGGTGTCTTCAGGCGATGCTTCATTCTGGCCACGGAATCGGCATCTTCGGGTAACGGCGGCGGTTCGGCAAAGCGCTCCATCAGTGGCACGTTGTGACTCTGCCGGTCTACGGCAATGTAGGGAGTTATCCCGTTCTCCTCACAGGCAGTTACATTGGTTTCGCTGAAGTAGCCACTGTCAGCTACCAGATCGGTTGCCTTGCCAAGCTTCTCAGGCAGCGCCGCCAGGTTCTCCAGGGTCGGTGTCAGCTCCTGTTTGTCATTGGGATTCTGGGTAACATGGGCCGAAACGATGAGCTTTGATGCTGTATCCACACCGGCCTGGGCGTTGTAAGTCTGCTCGAATCCGCCACCGGAGGTCGGCATGATCCGCGACTCTTCATCGGTCAGATTGACCTGATCTTTGGCAGTGGGGCCGGATTTGGGCGGTTTCGGCTCTTTCCCCTTGGCCTTCTTGCCCGTTGCCTGCTCCTTCTTGGCCCGTTCGGCGACTTTCTTCTCATAAGCGGCCTGTTCACGAGCATGGCGCTCAGCGGCTCGTTTTTCGATCTCGACCTTGGCTGCGGCAATGGCGGAAAGACGCTTTTCCCGACGTTCCAGTTCTTCGGGGATGTTCATGCCGTCCGGAATATCGGCACGGTCCGCTGCCTCGGCCTTTTTGAGCAGTTCGCCAACCTCAGCCTTGATCTGCTCTTCAAGCTTGCAGGCATGCTCATAGCTCAGCGCCTTGTGCTTGGAGGCGTTCGCCTTGATTTTGCTGCCATCCAAACTAACGTTGCCCAGTTTCAGCACCTCCATCTGATGAGCGATCAGCAGAATCTGGGCAAACAGCTTGTTCAGTTGCGGCAGAAAACGCCGGCGGAAGGTGGCAATGGTATCGTGGTCAGGATGACTGTTTGCCGCTATGAACCGGAATGCCACGGAGTCGTAGGTGCTGCGCTCAAGCTTCCGGCTGGAGAATACGCCTGTCGCATAACCGTAAAACAACAATGCTACCAGCATCTCAGGGTTATAGGGCTGCGAGCCTCGGCCGGCATAGGTAGCTTTCAAAGAGCGCAGGTCGAGCTGTTCGACAATTTCGACCACAAACCGGGCCAAGTGCTTTTCTGGTAGCCAATCCTGCAGCGATGGCGGGAGCAGATAGGGTGTTTCCCGGTCAACTTCAATAAACTTTGATTTCATAGTCAACCCCGATACCTAACCAGTTGATATTACCGGACAAATATACGGGATACACCAAGAAAACGCAAGCTAAAGCTGACGACTTATTCAATAAATACAGCAGGTTAACCAATTGAAAACGCCCTGGAGATGACGGCTGAATGCGTTAAGCCCGACAGACTCCTAGGGCTCTCCCTGCCATCATATGCAGCTTGGCCATGCGGGCGGACACATGGGTGAGCGGACGTGACACCCGCACGACACCAGAAGAGACACCGCCATCGAAAGACACTGCCGCGTACACCATCGGCGTCTTGAGCGTATCGGAATAACGTACGGCATGGCCGCTTCCGCGACGCAAGGCATCCTGGATCTCCGGTCGCTGCAGGTGATTGTCAAGCCGCCCCAGTTCGGTCTCCTTCAGGCTGGAATCTCCCATCACGACTCCCCGCTGGTCGACGATAGTTACGCGTGCATTCAGTTCTTTCCCGATCTTCATCGCAATCACCTGGGGGGCGGCACCCTTTGAATCGCTCGCCATGATCAGCAATCGCGCTACCTTGGCCTGCTTCAGATACTCTTCCGTGCTTTCCGCAACAAAGAAGGATCGTATAACGGGATCGAAGCTGAAATAGTTCACGCAAAACGTGATTGCCACCAGGAACAGGAACGCGAGCAGCAGTTTTTTCTGGAATTTCATGAACATTCCTCCCTTCTCGGAGCTTTCCGTCTCCCCGTGGAGCGAACACGACGCCCCGAGGCTTCCTGATGACCAGGAACAATGCCTTTATGTGAAGCCGCCCCCTGCAGGGGGTGAAACGGGAGGCGAGGTGCCCCTCTTTCAGAGAGGTCTCGCAATTCAGTTGCCGAAAAAAAGTCAACCGAACGCGGTTATACCCGGTGTGGCAGGACAGGCAAGCGATCCATAGACACAAAAACTGCGGCGGCAGGTGGATGATTGTAACAGGAGTTGAAGTGGCGCAAAAGGGAAACTTTCATTAAACAGGGGGTGCTGATGGCCGCATTGAAGGCAACTGTTTTTGCGAGCATTCCCGGTTTTGCAGGAAAAAGGAAAGACCCCGGATGTATAAGCGCTCGAAGGATCGGAACGCCGCATGTAAAGCCCACCAGGGGCCAGGGGAGGCAATCATGAGGCTGGTCAATGACGTTTGTTGGGGGGGCAGGGGGGCAACGGAGAAAACATGGATCTGGCCGGTATCCAGGAGGTCGTGTCCTGCCTCGATTCGGGAGGAGTGGCTGGTGTGTGCCAGCGGGGACATGGATTCGTTACGGCGTTGAGGTTGAACACCATAAATCGAACCTTTACGATAAGGTGCTGAAAAGCGGCCCTAAATCCGGTGCTGGTGCCGGATTTAGGGCCGGGTCGTATTTCAAATGTGGCTTACTATGGTGTTCTTTGCTGTCGTGGTGCGCGGTGTTTGCGAGCAGTTTTTTCATGGTTTTCCCATGCCTGTAACTCTCGTGAAAAAAACTTTTGCTATTAATTGCCGTGCAGCATTCTGGGGAGAACTGGATGTGGTGTTTCTGTAACGATGTACTCATCCGGTTATACTCTGTCATCACATGCATAAAGAGGAGTTCTGGTATGAAACAGCGCAACGACGAAAACATTCAGGGAAAACAGACCATGAAGGAGATCTTTGCGCGGATTAGCCTCCAACTCGCAACTATCCACAGCCTCCTTCAGGAAATGAGATCATCCAGACGTCGTGGTGTCATCTCTCCTGACAGGGATGCAAAATCGGAATGGCTGTTTGCCGCGGGCGACGCCTGACGGAGTCACCCGGTGGCAGGAGGTAAAGAGAGGTAACGCATATGGTGAGCTATGACGGTAGAACAAGGGTGACGCTGTGGGGGCATTGGGATCTCTCCAGCGTGATTCGGCAGATTGAGTTATTGTCTGCGTTGCGGCAGTTGGGGTCCGGAGGAGCCGAGCGTTACAGCATTGACTGCGCGGGGATCGGCAGTATCGATAGGGAGGGGCTGCAGGTGCTCCATGTCTGGATGCAGTGTGCTCGACTTCATGGTCTGAAACCTGAGTTGAGCAATTTGCCCGCAGGTATGCTGGAGACCATACAACGCCTGGGGCTTGAGAGGTGTTTCGCGGATTTTTACGCTGAACCCGCGAGGGAAATGCCCAAGGACGAAATCCTGGCATATTTCTCGCCCCTTGGCGAAGAGAGAGTTTCTCCTTCATGTTGCCGATAGTGCTTCCGGGAGAGGATGTTACTCGCTGTCCTTGAAAAAGTACACCAAAGGCCTGACGGCCAGCAGGGCTGCCAGCAGGATCAGCGCAAGTGCATACTGCTTTACGAACTCGGCAAAATAACCTCCCACCACCACTCCAAACAGAATGGCGCTCCATTTGAGTTGGGCTATTTCAGTCCATCTCCATACTCTCGGGCGAATCCATTTCATGGTGATCCCTCCTCATATTCACAGTATATCCCCCAGGAGAAAATGTTTTCGGGGTGGGGTGCGTGAATCGCCAGGAATGCGCGCTGGAGCGGCTGGGGGCAGCCGTCTAGAGCCTGAAGCCCGCGACCTGGGTCTGAAGTTGGGCCGCCAGTCCCGATAACCGCTCCGCTGCCGCTGAATTGTGCGTCAGGGAAGAGGCTGATTCCACGACGGCGCTGGATATGTGGCTTATGGTGGTTGTGATGGTTGTGGCCGTTAATGACTGTTCCCGGGATGCGCTGGCCATCATGCCGATCATTTCGGTGACCTTTTCCACCTGCCCGACAATCTTCATCAAAGCCTCTCCCGCCCGGTTGGTGAGTACCACTCCCGAATCTACGTCGGCGGCGCTCCTCTCCATGGAAAGGCCCACCTGTGCTGTCTCGGCCTGCATGGCGAGAACCATGTCGGCGATTTCCCGCGTGGAGTCCCCGGTTTTCGTGGCCAGTTTCTTGACCTCGCTGGCAACCACCGCGAACCCCCTCCCATGCTCCCCCGCCCGTGCCGCCTCGATGGCTGCGTTCAGCGCCAGCAGATTGGTCTGGTCGGCTATCTCCTCAATCACCGATACGATGTCTCCGATTTTTTCCGAACTCAGCGTCAGGCGCTCCATCGCCCTGGTCACCTCCCCGATGGAAAGGGTAACGGTCGTGATGCCTGCGATCGCCTGTTGTACGACGTCATTTCCCTGGAGCGCCGTCTCTTTAAGCCCTTGGGCGAAATCAGCCGCGGATTGGGTGTTCTGCGCCATGTCGTTGCTGGTGGCGGACATCTGTTCCGCTGCCGTGGCTATGGCGGTTGCCTGCTCGGCCTGGGTCTTGGCCTGTCCGGCCATGGAGCGGGATGAGCGGAAGAGCGCATCCGAGGCTGAATCCACATGGCCGGTGAAATCGGAGATCTGGCAGACAGCACCATGCACCCGTTCCATGAAGCTGTTGTATGCCCTGCACATGACGCCGATTTCGTCCTCGCGCGCCGCGGTAAAGCGTGCCCGGAGGTCGTTGCTCTTTTCGGCGTTTTCCAGGGCGTTGCTGGCCGAGGTGACCGGTTTCACGATTGTCCGGTAGAGGGCGACTCCCGAGATGCTGCTGATGATGATTACCACTGCTCCGACGACGACGTTCATCAGGATGCTCAGCCGCAGGATGGCGTTCACGTCCCTGCCGGCCTTTTCCTGCTCCCTGTGGGCCGCCAGCACCGTTTCCCTGCCATCGGTCGCATAGCCGATGACCATGTCGCGCAGTCTGTCGTTGACCTGCAGGGCGCTCTGCTTCATCTCCAGCTGCAGCCGCACCTTGGCTATCACCCCCTCCTGCCTAATCAGGAGGTCGCGCATGTTCTGGAGCGAAGATGACGCGCGATGGAGCAGACTGATCTCAGCCCTGGCGCCTATCTTGCCCAATCCCTGTTCCAGGGCTCTCCGGTGCTGGGAGACCTGGCCGAGGAGGGAGCGTATCTCCGCCTCGATCCGGTCCACCTCCTCTGGGGACGACGCGGTGAAGAGGCGGGAGGCCAGGCCGTCGATGGAGAGTCCTGCCGCAGACAGGGCGCTGTTGTTGGCGAGGATGTCCACGGATGCCGCGGACTGGGAGAATGCGCTGTCCTGGCGGTGATTGGCGGAGCTGGCCTCTTTGGAGGCGGATGAGACCGCCAGGTCGAAGTTCAGGAGCAGTGTGCCGATGGTGCGATCCTTCAGTTCCACCAGTAACGTGTCGTACTGCTGACGGCTGGCCTCATCCTGTCTGGCAAGCACGGTGGCATGGGCATCCAGCAGGCTGGGCAGTTTCTGTTTGATGCCTCTTCCCGCCGAGGTCAGCTCAGCCGATTCCTTCACCAGCCGGTTATCGAGAAAATTGTCCACAATACCGTTCAGCCTGCTCTTCAGAATTGTCAGCTGCCGTTTCTCCTTTGCCGTCTGGACGGTGAGGAGATAGGTCTGCAACTGTTCCAGGGATGATTTCAGGTTTTCCATCTCCCTGAGCCTGCTGTTGTTGCTCTTGGAGGAGCCGAAGGCGTTCACGAACACCCGTGAATACGATGACTGGAGTGCCGTGACACGACGGGCCAGTTCGCGCAACCCTGCTGCCATCTCTCTGCTGCGCTCGGTGATCACCCTGTGGGATTCCGTTACATCCCTTTCCGCCCGCAGGCGTTTCTCCGTGATGCCCCTAACCTGGTCGGACATGTGGTTCAGCTCCGTAGAGAGTCCGCGCTTCTTTCCGGAAAGTGCAGAGAGCGCCTCTTCCGCGCTGAGTACCTCGTTCAGCGATTGGGATGAGAGGCCTTTGAAGCGTGCGAATTCATCGGAAGAGGATGATGCGCTTACCTTTACCAGGTCGGCGACACTGGCCTGGAGCGCCCGCTGCAGTTCGGTGGTTCTGATCTGGAATGGCGTGCTGTTCTGCAGCAGATAGCCGACCTTCCCGCGAATCAGGCCGAGGCCGATGATGCTGACGGCAGCGTAGATGGCAACTATGGCAACGACGACCGTCACGTTCAGGGTGAGCTTGGTTCGTATGGTCATGGATATTCCTGGGCAATGGAGTAGGTCTGGAAAGGCGGGGAGGTCTTTCCCCGCCTCTGTCGTATTTCAGTGATTTGTCGGAAAAGTTCCGCTCGCGGTGCGAGGGGATGCCGCGCCGGACAGGATGGCTTCGGAGCGCTGTGCAATGGTGGTGTGGGGGAAGCGTCCCTATTTGATGTAGCGGGAGCCCTCATTGTTGATGAACGCCAGGAGCTTTGTGACCGATGGTCCCGGCTCGCCCTTGGTGATGAGCAGGAGCTGGCGGGCCATCCTGGGGGCTTCCACGACCTTTACGCTGTCGTCGAGGAATGCCACACCTATGGCTGATATGGCTTCCTTCATGGTGGCCACCTCCTTGATCTCGGCGATGTCCGTTGCCTCCTCGATGGCGTCGTTCGTGTACGGCTCGCCATCCATGGCGATACTGCGGAATGCCGCGCGGTTGCCGGAGTTTTTATGGGAGGTCACGACGATGACTTCCATGTCCGGGCCGCCCACCTCTTTCCAGTTCTTGATCGTTCCGGTATGCAGTCCCTTGATCTGTTCTCTGGAGAGCCTGTTCACCGGGTTTCCCCTGTTGACGAAGACCTTGATTTCATCTTCAGCAACCACGAACGTTCTGATGTCTGGCGCGGAGAGGGCAGGGAGCTTTAGCGCCAGGTCGGTGATTGATTCCGAAGCCATGGCAGCATCGCATGTGCCGTCCAGCAGGTCTTTGGCGCCGTTGCCCGAGCCGTTTCCGGTAATGGCCAGGTCGATACCGGTCGCCCTCTTGAATGGCTCCTGGATCTTCGCCATTACCGCCTTGGTTACGGTGGAAGAGCCGTTCAGCCTGATCGTTTCCGCCGCTGCGTTCAGGCTGAGGGATGCCACGAGTGCCATGGTCAACAGTGCCGTTTTCTTCATCGTTCCTCCTTGGAAACTCTATCGTGTGTGGTGGGTGTTGATGCCGGTAAACATCGCGTCGATGGATTGGATTCGTTCTCCATGATGGCGAGGTTCTGTTATCGAGTACCATACCGGTGTTTAAAGGTAAAGTTACGATATTGTTTCATTTTTTGTGCGTAGTTGTAGCGGGAAATTCTCCCGGCTGTAGCTCTTTCGTGACAGTGCTGTGCTATACACGAAGCAGAAAAAGGTGGGCTCTGGCCTTGTGCTGCGGAGGAAAGGAGAAGGGGGCTGATGGAAACGGTTATCGTTGCTTCATGGGAAGAATTGCAGCGCGAGCTCTTCGCTCATTCATGGAATGAGGATATCGGACGCTTTCGGTCGCGCTATGCATTCCGGGGGCTGGAGGTGGAGGGGGCCAACCTGTGGGTGAGGGTTTAAGTGTTTCATTGCCTCACCGTGTGCCTGTCACGACGGCGTGGCAATGGGGAAAATGTGCTGTGAAGTCTCGTGACTGAATCCGGGGGCGATGGTTCCCCCCTCCTCCGTATCCGCTCTCAGCCTTCTGTTGATGACAACCGAAGAGCCTGGCTGCCGTTTCGCCAGCCGCTTGACCTCGGTGGAGAGGGATGCCAGCTGGCCGTAGGAGCTGACCGGCGTCTGCAGCGTGTTGACGATGCCGATGGAGAGCGACAGCAGGGGAAAGGTCTCCCGCTCCCCCTTGCGGTTGGTGGAGACGTAATATCCGGTGCTGCAGTCGTCACTACCGTGGAGGAGCGGGTGGTATCCCTCAAAGGAGCGGATGATCCGTGAGGCCACTCCCGGAGATTGGTGTGGTTCGGTTATGACAATGAAGTCGTCGCCGCCGATGTGGCCGCAGAATCCGGTCGTGTCAGTGGCGGTGGTGATGATCTCGCCCAGCACCTTGATGACCGTGTCCCCCCTCTGGAAGCCGTAATAGTCGTTGTAGGGCTTGAAGTTGTCCACATCGATATAGGCGATGTCGAAGGGGTGTCCGGAGGCGAGCCGGTTGTTGATCTCCCGCTGGATGCTCTCGTTTCCCGGCATCCCGGTGAGGGGATTGGCCCCCTTGGCCAGACTCAGGTTGATCTCGGTAATGGCGCTGATGAAGCGATTGACGTCGATGATCCCCTGATAGCATGCGTCGCGGGCCACGCAGACGTTATCTATTCTCACCCCCTCTCCCAGCCCCTGAATTGTCTGGGCAGCTTCCTCGATGGGAGTCGAAGCCTCCAGGATCAGGGGGACAGGCGCCATCAGGTCGCGCATCTTCCTGGAGTGGTTGATCTGGAAGGCGAAGCCGTGCATGCCGATGACATGCTCCTCCAGGAAGATGGAGCGGTTAAGGATGCCGATGATGTTCCCCGCATCAACGACCGGCAGGACCAGTAACCCCTTCTCCGTCTGGAAACGCTTCAGGACGATGGCGAGATTGTCGCTGGGATGGGCCGGGGGGATGGGGAGGCTGACGTCACCAATGCAGTGCGGTTCGCCGGCAGTCAGTGCTTCCGCGGGGGGCGTGAGGGGAGGGGCGGCCAGGCAGAGGGGGGCGCTGATGAGGGGCGCTGTTGGGGAGAGCGGCAGCGCCTTTGCGGGGGGGAAAGACATCTCCTGGCAGTGCTTGCTCAGGAAGCGCGCTAGGTGACCGGAGTCCAATGGTTTAGAAAAATAATACCCCTGGGCCTGGTTGCAGTTCTGGCTGCGCAAGAACTCCAGCTGCTCCAGGGTTTCAACCCCCTCGGCGATGACGGTCAGGCCGAGGGCGTGTCCCATGGCGATGACAGCCTCAACGATCGCCTTGTCGTCCGGGTCATGGACGATGTCACGCACAAAGGAGCGGTCGACCTTGATGGTGTCGACGGGCAGGTGCTTCAGGTAGGAGAGCGATGAATAACCGGTTCCGAAATCGTCCACGGAGATGCCGACCCCCAGTTGCTTCAGTCGGGTCAGTTTCTGGACGATCTCGTCGGAGTTTGCCATGACGACGCTTTCGGTCAGCTCCAGGTCCAGGTAGCACGGCTCCAGGCCGGTTTCCTCCAGTATCCTCTCCACCTGTTCAACGAAGGAGTTTTCCCGCAGCTGGCGTGCCGAGATGTTCACCGAGACGACTGTCCGGGGCAGGCCCGCATCCTGCCAGGCCCTGTTCTGACGGCAAGCCTCCCCCAGGATCCATCCCCCCAGCCGCACGATCATGCCGTTCTCCTCCGCCAGGGCGATGAACCGGTCGGGCGGAATAACCCCCTCTCCCGGCCGTTGCCAGCGTACCAGCGCCTCCACGCCGGTGAGCTTCATGTCGTGGATCTCTACCTTGGGCTGGTAGCAGAGGAAGAACTCTCCTGCATCTATGGCTCGCAGCATGCAGGTCTCGATGGCGAAACGCTCCATGGCCTTTCTGTTCATGGACTCCGAGTAGAACTGAAGGGGTATGCCCGCCTGTCGGGCCTGGTTCATGGCGATGTGGGCATTCTGCATGATGATGTTCGCGGTCAGCCCGTCCGTCGGGAAACAGGCAACACCCATGCAGGCCGGGATGGCGCACTCCCCCTGCGAGGTGGGAAGCGGCACGGCAAAGATCTGCTGCAGCCTGTTCAGGATGGTGGTGACGTCCCCATCGTTGGTCACCCCTCCCAGCATGACGGCGAATTCATCGTGTCTGATGCGGGCAACGCTGTCATGCTGGCGCACGGCCGCCACGATCTGCCGGGACAGCGGCTTGATTATGCGGCTTTCGCCGTCATGGCCGAAGACATCCACGATGGCCTTGTATCCGGTCAGGCTGATGTAGATGATGACGGTCTTGTTTCGATCCCGCGCGTCCTGGCCGATCGTTCGCTCCAGGCGGTCCATGAACAGGCTGTGATTGGGCAACCCGGTCTCGGGATCGTAGTTGGCCAGTTTCTCGGCCTCTTCCCTGGCCTCAAGCTCCGCGGTGCGGTCGCGAACGATGGTTACCAGGCACTCATCTCCTTCCAGGTTCACCCTGCGCGCCGTCAGGCTGCCTCTGAACAGCTTCCCCTCCCGTGTCCGGAACAGGGCGTGGAAGTCCCGGACGTCACGGCTCTGTTCCAGGCAGGAGTCAAGCCGCAGGCGGTCAGCTGAACTCTCCCATAGTTCCAGGGCACTGGCGGTCCTGCCGATGGTCTCCGCTTCGGAGTAGCCGAACGTCCTGGTGAAGCCGCTGTTTATCTTCAGGAAGACGCCGTCCTTGAGCCGTTTTATGTTGATTGCATCCGGCGATGCCTGGAAGGCTGCCTGCAGGATATTCCCGGTTGTCCGTAACTCCCTGACGAAGAAGCGGATCAACAGGTGCAGCAGGATGCTTGTCAGCAGGATGAACAGGGTGCCTTTGAGCAGGCCAGGGCGCGGAAACGTATGGATTTCCCCGGCTAGGGCCTCTGTTATCATCTCGGAGATCCCTATCCAGAGCATGCCGGTCAGGGCGTAGAACAGCACGATGGTGAGGGGGGAGGGACGGGATAGGGGAGGGAGCCTGAACGCTCTGAAGTGTTTCGCTGTCATTGTGACGGTCTCTTTTCAAAGGGAACGTGAAAACCTGTGCCTGGTTGTCAGTGGTTTTAATGAGCGCAGGATAGCTCAGAATAACGGGCAGGTGTGTGACATGTGCGCAACGATTGTGGGGAGGGGATGATCCGATGAGGGCGTAAAAGATGGAGGCTTGAGATGCCACGAGATAACAAAAAGGGTTAGCAAAAACTTGCTAACCCTTTGATTTTGTTGGAGGCGACGAGCGGATTTGAACCGCTGAATAAAGGTTTTGCAGACCTCTGCCTTACCACTTGGCTACGTCGCCGTATATTGAGAGTGCTGTTTATATATAATTCACCCCTGTTCTGTCAATCCCTTTTTGTCCAGTCAGGATTCCGGCATTGCCATGAGCTTGATAACAGGTGTTTTTCAGGCAAATGAGGGAGATGCTATTTGAACTTGATGGCCACTCCGGTGGCGCGATACTCTGTGGTCGGTATGACCAGATAGGTGATGCTGCGACCGGAAACTTCCGGCAGTATGACGGCGTCTGCTCCCATTTTTGCCGCTTCGGCACGGATCGCGCTGTAGCCCCATTCACGTATGTCGGGAGTCGGCATGGGGTCGACGATTCCGTATACCTCGCGGGTGATCTGAATCCTGCCGATGGTTGTGTAGGGACGGATGAGTTCGTCCTGGGAGAGGATGGGGGGGGCGTTGCCCGGGAGAGGGGTGTTGACCGTCAGCATGGCGCATCCGCCGAACAGGAAAGCCAGAAACAGAAGAGAGACGAGGGTGAGCGGTTTGCGTGGTCTGGGCATCGTGGGATCTCCCTTTGGTGTTCATATTTCCTTCTGGACAGCTGTTGAACCGCATGCTAGTATTTCGCGCTTTATATGGCAACAGTTTAAATGTCGTTATTATTTTAACACATAAATATCAGGGGAGTAGGGAAGATGTCAGGTCATAATAAATGGAGCACGATCAAGCACAAGAAGGGTGCTGCCGACGCCAAGCGCGGCAAGGTTTTTACTAAGCTCATCAAGGAAATTTCCGTTGCGGCAAAGCTGGGGGGCGGTGACCCGGCGGCCAACCCGCGTCTTCGCACGGCGGTTGACAAGGCCAAGGCCGAGAACATGCCCAAGGACAACATCGAGCGCGCCATCAAGAAGGGCGCCGGCGGTATGGAAGGCGTTACCTACGAGGAGATCGTCTACGAGGGGTACGGTCCCGGCGGCGCCGCCGTGCTGGTGGAGGTCATGACCGACAATCGCAACCGCTCCGTTTCCGAGATTCGCAGTATCTTTACCAAGGCCAACGGCAACATGGGCGAGGCGGGGTGCGTCGCCTGGATGTTCAGCAAGAAGGGACTGATCACCTTCGACAAGGGGCTTGATTTTGAACAGCTCTTCGAGGCAGCCATTGAGGCTGGCGCCGAGGACGTGAGTGAAGAGGATGAACAGTTCGAGGTGACCACCGATCCGTCCAGCTTCATTGAGGTGCGCGAGGCGCTGGTGGCCAAGGGATTCTCCTTTGCCAATGCAGAGGTAACCATGATCCCCCAGACCATGGTAGCCCTGGAAGGGAAGCAGGCCGAGAGTATGCTCAAGCTGATGGACAAACTGGAGGACAACGACGACGTTCAGAACGTGTACTCCAATTTCGACATCTCGGCCGATGAGATGGAAAAGATGATGTAGGCCAGGGCGAGAGGGGGCGCGGTGGACACATTCTCCATGGCCGCCTCCCTGTTCTTGCCAATGGCTGTCGGTGATCATGAGAGTTCTCGGTATCGATCCAGGATCGCGCATTACGGGGTATGGCATTGTGGAACAGGCGGGAAGTCGCCTTATCCATGTGGATAACGGTGCCATCTTCACCGACAGCGCCTTGGATTTTCCCGGACGCTTGAAGTCCATCTTCGATGGTTTGACCACGGTGATCGCCGAGTATGAACCGGATGAGGTCGCGGTCGAAAACGTTTTTCTGTCGAACAACGCCCAGAGCGCCCTGAAGCTGGGCCAGGCACGTGGGGCGGCCATTGTGGCTGCCGTCCACGCCGGCCTGCCGGTGGCCGAATATACGGCGCTGCAGGTGAAGCAGGCCGTGGTCGGGCGCGGCAAGGCCGCGAAGGAGCAGGTGCAGAAGATGCTCACTGCGCTTCTGTCCCTTCCCGAAGTCGCCCAAGCCGATGCCTCCGACGCCCTGGCAGTAGCCGTCTGTCATTTGCACTCCCACCACCTTGTCCGCACATCCGCTTCCGCGGTGCCGCATCGCGCGACATCATGGAGGAACTTCAAACCATGATTGCTCTTTTGACCGGTCAGATCGCGCAAAAGTCTCCTGATCATATCATCCTCGATGTGAACGGCGTCGGCTATCGGGTGCAGATACCGTTTTCAACCTATTATGACCTTCCCGAAGAAGGAACGGTCAGTCTGCACATACACACCAGCGTGCGCGAGGATGCCATCCAGTTGTACGGTTTCCGCACCAGCCTGGAGAAGTCGTTCTTCCAGCTGCTGCTTTCCGTATCCGGAGTCGGTCCCCGTCTGGCACGGGATATCCTCTCCAATATCCAACCAGCTCAGCTGGCCCAGGCTCTTGGGCAGGGCGATATCCGCATGCTTTCTGCCGTACCAGGCATCGGCAAAAAGACCGCTGAACGCCTGGTTCTGGAGCTGAAGGAAAAGGTGGGCAAGCTGGATCTGTCATCCGTGGTGGTGCCCGAGCCGCGGCAGATGCCGGAGGATGATCTGCTTGAGGATGTGGTCTCGGCGCTTCTTAACCTGGGCTATAAGGAGCCTCAGGTACGCAAGGTGCTGGCTGGTTTGAACCCCGGGTCGGATGCCTCGCTGGAGGGGGTGCTCAAGCAGGCGCTGAAATCCCTGATGAGATAGACGCAGGCGGTTGCTGTTGTTGCATCCGCTTCTGCGGGCTGGAAGCAGGGGTTTCGTTTCGGTCGTGTTGCCGGGCCTTGTGTAATCCCCTTTTTTCTTGACATTAAAAAAGAAAAAGGTAATGTGGTATTACAAGTTGCATTGGTGGCGCTTCAGCTAGGTTGTTGCGTGTGCAAGCCACCGGCTGTTTTGTCCCCAAGCGCTGTTAATAGCATTTTCTTAAAGAATAAACGCCATTGAAAGGTCTGGAGTAGCAATACCCCACATGCATCGAATCCTATGAAATTCAAGCCCATAAAGCCAAAGAAGGTATCTCTTCAGATTGCCGAGCAGATACGGAATTCCATTCTGGCCGGTGATTTCGTTCCCGGCGACAAGCTTCCCCCTGAACGAGAACTTGCCGAGATGTTCGGTGTTTCCCGCCCCTCGGTGCGTGAGGCGCTCAATATCCTCTCAGCCGCCGGAATGGTCATGTCCTACCACGGTGGCGGGACGGTGGTGCTGTCGCTGGTGGATACGGCGGTCGGCAACTTCCTCTCCGAACTGATCCGGGTCCAGCAGGAGCGGGCGCTGGATGTTATCGAGGTGCGCAAAGGGATGGAGTCGTGGACCGTGTACTATGCGGCCCTGCGTGCCCTCCCCGAGGATATCCAGCGCCTGGAGGAGATTGTCATGGGAATGGAGCGCAATTTGGATACGGGGAAGCCGTCCGAGGATCTCGATGCCAACTTCCACGTGGTCATTGCCCGCGCCACCCACAACATCGTCTGGCTGCACCTGATGCAGAGCCTTTTCGATGCCATGAAGGAATTTCAGCAGAGCGTCTGGCGCGCCGTCTACCTCACGCGTGAAGACCACCACCTGCTTTACACCCATCACAGCCGAATCTTCGAGGCGATTCGCCACAGGGATGCGGAGGCTGCCCGTGATGCGATGATTGAGCACCTTACCTTTGCCGAACAGCGCAGCACAGCCTATGTGGCCCGTGCGGCGGCGGAGACTGAGAAATAGGTGTGAGTGACGATCTGTGATTGCCTTGAATGCAAAAAACGCTGAGGCCGGCTCCCCTGGGGAGCCGGCCTCAGCGTTTTTTTGGGGGTGAGGAACACAGCCTGCTCAGGCAGTCGCTTGGCCGCGTAACCTCCTGGTTTCGTAGGCCCTGAGATGCACCTGAACGATGCGCAACAGGGCTGTCGGTCCCATGCCTTCCGGTGCGCGCCGCAGCAGGTCGACGATGACCTGATCGACTTCGATCGGTCCACCCCGTTCGATGTCGCGCAGCATTGATGCCGTCATGGAAGAATCCGTGGCTTGCAGCATCCCCTCAATCCGTTTTGTGAATTTGGGGCCGGGCCCGTGGCCGTTGTGTTCGGCGATCAGGCAGCACTCCCGGAAGAGGGCCTGTGAGATTTCGGCACCGCCAGCAGCGGCAATGTCGCCCAGGGAGGCGCGCATCAGGCAGGTGATACCGGCCAGGGTGGCCAGGAATACCCATTTCTCCCACATGTCTTGCAGTATGGTTTCGCTGGCCCTTGACCCGAAAACAGCGGCTGCCATCAGGGCGGAGATGGTTTCCACCCGTTCCGATCTGGTCCCGTCGCGTTCTCCGAACACGATCAGGTGGGAATCGTTCATGTGCAGAATGGTGCCGCTTGCATCAAGGGTGGCAACGATCTGGCAGAGCCCGCCGAGGACCTTATCCGCACCGAAGCGTGCATCCAGACACTCCAGATGGCGCATGCCATTCAATACCGGCAGGATGACGGTCCGCGGTCCCACTGCGGCGGCGAATGAATCCATGGCCGACTCCAGGTCATATGCCTTGCAGCTCAACAGGACGAGATCATACTGCTCCTTGATCTCTTCGGCTTTCGTGAGATTCGGACGGAGAAGCGCGTCACCGAAGCTGCTCCTGATGGCCAGCCCGGTTCGGGACAGTTGGGCCGCGCGTCGCTCCCTGACCAGAAATGTGACGTCACATCCCGCCTCGGCCAGTCTGCCACCGAAGTATCCCCCCACTGCTCCTGCGCCAACAACCAGTATCCTCATTGCCAGCCTCCTTCATGCACGGAGCGGTCGCGAACCGGCTCCGGTTGTGCCGATACAGGGCGTTACCCCCGTTGCCGGCACTCTTGCTGTAGTGTGTGTAGACGTTTTCCTGATTTTGATGCCAGAAGGTTCGCCGCCGGCCAATCTTTTTGCGCAATCGGCCAGGTGCAGTTGATGGCGTCCGCGCTGGAGGCGGGGAGGTGCAGCGGTTCGGACTCCAGAAACAGTGGCGGATGGATCGTCTGCCTAAGCTCCCGGACGCAGTGCAGCACGGAATGAGAACGCAACCATGGTGATAAGAGTGATGACAAGCCCTGCCAGCAGACCGAGTGGTGAAAAGGACCCTGACACCAACAGCAGGTACAGGATCGCTCCCAGAACCGCCATGCGTGCCACGAAACGAAGTGCTGCGTAGCGCCCCGGATTGGCGGGGAGTACGTCCAGCATTGCCCTGAGTGTGCTGCGCAGCCAGAGGAAATGAACAATGCCAAGGATGCCGCCGGCAAGAACGCTCAGTCCGGTGCTGGGGGAGAAGAGCACCACCCCGGAAAGGGAGAGGGCCAGTAGCAGCGCCATACTCCACCTGACAGGGGTGCCGCAGGAAATGTCCTCACCTGCTGCCGTTATCATCCCTGCGAATCTCCCTGCCCGCGATGACCTGGATGTTCCTGAAACCGGCCGCGATGCCGAAAAAGAGGAAGATATAAAAGAACCAGGGCTTGGTGCCCAGCCAGCGGTCAAGGGTCAGGCCGAACCAGACGCCGATGGCAATCGCCAGGACCACCGATATACCCATGCCGGAAATCATGGCTAGGCTGTGAAAGAGGTTTTGCCTGTCAGGTTTCATGATCCATGACCGAAAAAAACCGTGTGGCACCTGTAATGCTGTTCATCACGAAATCAGTTTGAAGCATCTGGCGGCAGCGCGGATGGTTGCCTCGATATCGGCGTCAGTGTGGGCAGCAGAGACGAAGGCGGTCTCGAACTGGGATGGCGCCAGATAGATCCCCTCGTTGAGCATGGCCTTGAAATATGCCGCAAAAGCAGCGGTGTCGCAGCCTGAGGCTCCGGCCCAGTCGTAGACTTCCTGGCCCGAGAAAAAAGCGCAGAACATGCTTCCCACTCTGGTCGTCTGGATGGGGTATCCCGCCAGTCGAGCGGCATCGGTGATGCCTTCTGCCAGATGGCGGCTCTTCTCTTCCAGGCTCTCGTAGAAACCGGGCTGTTTCAGGAGTGAGAGGGTGGCGATCCCGGCGCTCATGGCCAGGGGGTTGCCTGACAGGGTGCCTGCCTGATAGACGCTTCCCGAGGGGGAAAGCATTTCCATGATCTCTCGCCTGCCCCCGAAAGCGCCCACCGGGAGTCCGCCGCCGATGATCTTGCCCAGTGTGGTCATGTCGGGAGTGACGCCGTAGCGTTCCTGTGCCCCGCCATAGGCCACGCGGAAACCGGTCATGACCTCGTCGAAGATCAACACGATTCCCTCGTTGCTGCAGATCTGACGCAGTCCCTCCAGGAAACCGTCCCGGGGAGGGACGGTGCCCATGTTGCCGGCCACCGGTTCGACGATGATGCAGGCGATGCTTTCGGGGTTGTCCGCTACCAGTTGCCTGACCGAGTCGAGTGAGTTGAATTCGGCCGTCAGGGTGTGTTTGGCAAAATCGGCCGGAACACCGGGAGAGTCGGGAATGCCGAACGTCGCTGCCCCGGAGCCGGCCCTGACCAGCAGAGAGTCTGCATGGCCGTGGTAGCAGCCGGAGAATTTGATGATGTTGTCGCGACCGGTATATCCGCGGGCCAGGCGGATGGCGCTCATGGTGGCTTCCGTGCCGGAACTGACCATGCGGACCATTTCGATGGAGGGAACGGCGTCAATCACCATGTTTGCCAGGGTTATCTCGCGCTCCGTGGGGGCGCCGAAACTGGCGCCACTCCCGGCTGCCTGCCTGACGGCCTCGACGACCTGCGGATGGCAGTGTCCAACTATCATCGGCCCCCAGGAACCGACGTAGTCGATGAATGTATTGCCGTCCACATCGGTGATAGTGCAACCGGATGCAGATTGTATGAAGAGCGGGTCTGAGCCGACTGATTTGAAGGCTCTGACCGGGCTGTTGACGCCGCCGGGAATGGATTGCCTGGCCTGCTGGAAGAGTGCGCTGGAACGGTCCTGTTTCATGGCTGTTCGGTACCTTGGGGGAGTTGGAGTGGGTTGTAGTAATAGTTACTGATACTTGTTCGCAGGATGGTAGCATGCGGGGCGATGATGTCAAGGTTGATGTGATGACAGTGCGCCATGCGCTGGTCTGTTAGTAGGGTCGTGAGTGAGGCCTGGATAGTGGGTGTCGGGAGGGCTCTGTGCCGTGTTGACTGAAAGAAACGGGGGGCCTTACTCGGCCCCCGGTCCGAGGGAGTTATTTCTGGCCCAGGTCTTTCAGTTCCTTGCCCGGGCTGAATTTGGCGGATGTCTTTGCCGCAATCTGCAGTTCCTGACCTGTGGCAGGGTTGCGGCCGATCCTGGCAGCCCGTGTAACTGCGCTGAAGGTGCCGAAACCGGTAAGCGTCACTTTTTCGCCGGCCTTGATCGCTTCTGTCACCGCTTCAATGAAGCCACCAAGAGCTTTTTCCGCCGCGGCTTTGGTGATGTCGCCGCTCTCTGCCATTCTTGCTACAAGCTCTGCTTTTGTCATGATTCCTCCAGTGTTGAGATTTAGCTGTTTTATACCGCATAACAATCGGGCGCTACAAGACAAACTTGTGATCACGCCTCATCGGACTGCGGACGGGAAGATTCTTCAGTCGTGACTGATGGAGCGTGCCCTGTCTGGTGCCGCACTGTTGCCGGGGCCGGCCTTGCAAAATGACAAGCATAAAGCTGCGTACTTACAGTGTGTTGAGGGGGTGAGTGGTGGGATGGTTATCCCGGTTGCCGGTCAGCCAGGCGCTGGGACGCAGGTGCCTGATTAACCGTCAACAGCGGGAAGACGAGGCTGGATGTGTCTGAAACGCTCGTATTTGTCCGTTCCGCCCCCAAGCGGAAGCGTCGTTGTCTGATGGAAAGGAGTCTGGCCAGGGAGGGTCAGCGCTGGTTCCGGTGTCTGCGCGTCTCTCTCTCCGCGAGAATCTTATCAAATGCCTGCTGTTGGTCCGGGCGCAGGAGTTTGCCGATACGCTGCTGGCTCTCCGTCAGCTGGGCCTCTATCGCGGGACGCACGCTGCGGCGTACAAGGCGTATTTTTTCATGGGTCTCATGGATGATGACCTTGACCTGAGCTTGCTGCTGATTGTCCAGGGATAGCTCCGTGCTGAGCCGCTTGACCAGCATCTCCTCCTTGTTGTGACGGGGGGCGCGGAGTGATGTTTCAAAATGCGTTCGGGAAAGCAGGTAGGTTGTAAGCGAACCGCTGCCTGCTCCCAGGATGAAAACCAGTATGAGACCTAAGACCGGTTTGGTTGATTTCATGCTACTCTCCTGTGAGGAAACTTGATTCGGCACTGTCTTCCTGCTCGTCGGTGATGGACGCAAACAGGTCATTTTGCGCAGGGGGGGCGTAGAGGTACGCTCCGATGGTGATAAGCATGGCAACCATGGCGAATGCCGGCACCATCCGCCATGCCAGTGCATACCAGGGAGGGGGGGCGCTGCGCATCTCTCTGATGCGTGCCAGGAGACGGGTTTCGAAATGCTCCTCCCCTGCGCTTGTGTCGACCTCCTCGGCTCGGGCTGCCTCAAAGAGTCGCGCGAGTCGTTCGTCAAGCCTGCTGGTCATCATGCTCCTCCACTATCCGTTTCAATGCCTGCCGAGCGCGGTGCGCCCTTACCTTAACGTTTGATTCGCTCCAACCGGTGGCCGTTGCTATCTCCCGTACGGAAAATTCCTCCAACTCCAGTAGGGTGATTACGAGTCGTTCATCCGCCGTAAGTCGAGAAAGGGCGAAGCGGAGAAAGTTGCGAGCCTGGCGCGCCTCATGGCGGGCCTTTTCGGCATTGTCGCGAATATCATATACCTGGTCATCCAGGCGCAGGGTGATTTTTTCATGCCGTCTGCCGCGAAGTGCGTCGTGGCAACAGCGCACGGTAATCCGGGTCAACCAGTGCTCGAAAGGGGCGTCATTTCGGAAGGATGGCAGGTGTTCGTAAACCTTGAGGAACACAGTTTGGCAGATGTCCTCCTGCTCGTCGCTGTCTCTGGCAAAGCGTGCGGCGAGTCTGAAGACCCGCCGCTTGTGCCTGCCGACCAGTTGGGCAAAAGCCGTGTCATCTCCGGCGCGTACGGCCTTGATTATGCTTTCGTCGGATATCTCGTGCTCCACGTTCCCCATACCGATGCTATCTGTGCTGCCTGTGCTGACCGTGGTGTCGTGCCCCATAGTTCCCCATGTCATCCATCCTGCTGTCGCGTTTTGCCTGAATCTCCTTGAACTTCTGTGCTTGCTCCGGTGTCAGGAGAGCGCGAACCTGGTGACCTGTCTGGGCATGCTGTACCGCCAAGTTGGCCATTATAGCTGCCACTTTGCCGGATTGGGCGCGGATGGCGGCCTCATCGACGCTGTCGGCGTGTATCAATGTCCTCAGTGCGCGCCTCTCCGTGGCTATCTGTCTGATCAGCGGTTCATTTTGTGCGCGACTCTTGGTGCAGATCTCCCGGATATCCTGTTTCTGTTTGTCGGAGAGACCCAGTTCCATCCCCATCTTGTTGTAGTTCCGTCCCGTGGGGGGAGGACATGCTCCTCCGAAAGCTGATGCGGAGAGGGGGGCCAGGCCGATGGTCGTGACGACTGCGGCTATGGCTGCGATGGTTTTTGTAATTCTTTTCATGGTGTTCCTCCTTCGTGTGGTGTGTTCTGTACTTTCAGACGGAGGAAGATTCGAAAAGGTTACACGACTACAGCGCTATCAGGGAACGTTTTTCGTGTCAAGCGCCTGTCTGTTTGGGGGCAATATCGCTTTTGGGGGTGTGGTGCATACTTTTGCTTGACAACAGTCGTTGATGATAGTATTTTCTCCTTCCTCAGCTGTTGAGGAATGCGCTTGTAGCTCAGCTGGATAGAGCAACGGACTACGAATCCGTAGGTCGGGAGTTCGAATCTCTCCAAGCGCGCCAGTTACTATTGAACCTGAGTACCGCATTCTGGGTACTCAGGTTCTTTGTTTTTGCGGAAATTTTCGCTGCGCACGCCATCTTCGTCGGATCACCCACCAGCCTCGCCTGCATGTCATCCACAACAAATTTCTTGAGTAACGGCTTGAGTTACTCCTTTGGCAGCTTGACGGGGAAGTGCCCACCCATGAAGCTTCTTCTGCACCACTCTCGTAAACTGCTTCACCTGCCTGCTGTCGATCCCCCCTTGATCTTCAATGACTTCCTCATTTCCAGAACATTTCCACCATCAGCTTTTCTGTACACCACGGAATCCATCAGTGATCTGATGATGAACAACCCACGGCCGGTTTCGCTGAGGCAATCAGTGTTGAGTCCCGGGATAGGAACCGAGTTTGGATCAAATCCCAGGCCGTTGTCGTACACCCGTACGGCCAGTTCCGTGTCGCTGACAGTGATGCGTATTGTCACATCCTTATCCGGATTGGCAGCGTTTGCGTGTTTTATTGCGTTTGACATGGCCTCGGTCAGTACTACGTTGATATTGTAGGCAAACGCATCTCTGTCATCGGATAGTCCGCTAATTTCCCGGGCCATGTTTTCTCCGAGATTTCCGATTAAACGCAAATAGCGGGTCTGGTTGGGAACCCTGATCTTAATTTCAATTTGGTTCTTCATGGCTTCCCCGTTCATGACGGCGTAAGCTCTAGTAGCTCTCCAGCGCTTCGTCCGTGGTTTGAAATATGTCAAAAACACGGTGCAGGCGAGTCAACTCGAACATCGATCTTACCTGCGTCTGGAGCCCACTGAGCTTGAGCGATCCCTGGCGTGCGGAAGCATTCTTGAATCCGGACACTAGCACGCCAAGGCCTGAGCTATCGATGAAACGAACCTCTTTCAGATCTACAATCAATTCATTTGAGCCTTCCGCGAAAAGCCTGTTCATCTCAGTCTTCAATTCATCGGAATTATGAGCGTCGAGCCGCTCCTCGCGCACAAAAATAACCCTACGCTTTCCGTTCGTTTCTGTCTTAAAGTTCATAGCCTCTCCTTTTATTGTATGTGGTCATTTAACCATTGAACTGCAATCATAAAATCACGTTGGATGTAATCACAGAATCTTTATTACGACCAGGGATATGTCGTCTTGGAATGTATCCAGGCCGGTAAATTCGGTAACGGCGGAGTAAAATGAATCTAGTATGTCCTGCGAGGGAAGGTTGCGAACAGCCTTGAGGTGGCTGCATGTCCTTTCAACACCAAAGCTTGCTCCTTCTGCGTTCGTTGCCTCGGTCAGGCCATCAGTGTAGAACAGCAATACATCGCCCTTCAAGAGTTCTGTGCTCCGTTCTTCAAAGATGACTGAAGGCTTGACTCCGATAATAAGACCCTCCGCATCGAGTTCAATGCAGGCTTCAACTCTCTCGCGACAGACAAGTGGGCGGTTGTGGCCGGCGTTTGCATAGGACAGGCGACCCGTGGCAGAGTTATACTTTGCGTAAAACATGGTTATGAAAAGTTCGGCCCGGGTCAGGTCGTCGTAAAGCTGGCTATTGAGTAGTTTCAGTATTGAAGAGGCATTTTGAGCCGTATTGACGTGGGGGCGAAGAAGCGTCCGGACTTCTGCCATGATCAAGGCTGCTCCAACGCTATGGCCGGACACGTCTGCTATGAGTAGGTCGACAGTATGCTCGTCCCGAAGGAAAAAATCGTAATAGTCTCCTCCCACATGGGTGGCTGAAACGCAGCGCCCAGCCATATCTACGCCAAAAAGATGCGGCGGGTGCTCTGGAAGCAGAGAAATCTGTATCTGCTGGGCAATTTCCATGTCGCGTCTGATACGGGCATTCTGCAGCAAGGCCTGCTCCTTCTGGTTCCGCTCCTTCTCCTTGGCCTGGATTTCACAAGCTATCGTAACCGTTTGCGCCAACTGGCCAGCGAGGCTCTCCAGAAGCCCTATGAACTCTTCCGTAAATAATCCGGGAATGGATTTTGAGAAAACGGATATAATGCCGAGTGGCGTCTCTCCCTTTCGCTGGATCGGTATGTGCGCACACGAAACAATACCGCCTGCCATGGTTCTATTCAGGGGAAACAACGGGTTTTCAAGGAGGGTGTCGTTGATAATAAATGTCCTACGGCTGCGGTCGACGTGGCCATAGTAGGGCTTGCTCTCGTCGAGCCAGTGCAGATCTGGGGGGGAATCGTGGTTTGTTGTCTGGCAGCATTGGAGAGAAAACGTGCCGTCGTCGTCTTTCAGCAGGATTGCGGCGATATCCAGGTTAAATTCTTTCAGTAATAGTAGTAGCAGCTCGTCCATGATGATGTGGAGATCAAGGGTGCGGTTGATGATCTCCGAAGCCTTGATACGTACCGATAGGGCTTCGCGACTCTGGTCAAGGGATGTCTTGACGGTGCTGAAAATGTCGTACACGAGTTCCATGCGTGACCCCATATCGGATAGAAAACTGTCCACAATGGCTCCTGCCGCGGCAACGCCGACGGAACCGGCCAGGGTCTTTTCCGTAAAGCGCTTCAGGTTCGGTAGTTCGAATTCTGATATGTGCCCGTCAACGTCTATCCGGCGGTCACCGATATAGGTTGCAATGGCCTGTTGCGCATCCGCTTCACCGATGAACTTGGCCATGAGCGCGACAAACTGGGCAATGGTTACCGGTTTTGAGAGGCGCTTTGTCTCCGTATGGGTGTGGCGGTGGCGCTCGGGTCTGAATATGTCGATGAACTTGCTGACCTGGTCAATTTCCTGGTCGTCCTGCTGGAGAATCAGCGAACAGGCGATGTAGCTGGCCACATTGAAAAACAGGCTCCAGAAGAGGGCGTGGCTCCACATGTCCATGCCGGAGAGACCGAACAGAGCCGTGGGCTTGAGTAGGGAGATGCCGAACGGGCCGTTATCCAGAATCGCCGAGCGAAGCCCCTCGAATGCAGAAAAAGATGGCAGAAACAGGGTGTAGAACCAGATGAGAAAGCCGAGCAGGGTGCCGACGATTGCACCGGTTCTGTTGCCGCGCCGCCAGTACAGTCCTCCGAGCATGACAGGCACAAACTGGCTGATGGCGGTAAAGGAAATCATGCCCAGGTTGACCAGCATGAACTCGCTGCCCGCAATGAGGTGATAAAAATAGCCGAGGAAAATTACCAGAAAAATGCCGAACCTTTTCAGCTGCAACAATAGATCGGGAAACCAGGTCCGGGGAGTAAAGCGGACAATGACCGGCATGAATATATGGTTGAGCAGCATGGTGGAGATGGTCACGGATTCTACCATGACCATGCCGGCCGCGGCCGACAAGCCTCCCAGGTAGGCTAGCATCGCTATGGTGGTGTGACCGGTCAGCAGTGGAACGCTGAGAGTAAAGAAATCCGCATTGATCGTGCCACCGGTTGTCATGATTCCGCTCAAGGCTATGGGCATGATGAATAGGTTGATCAGGAATAGATACAGTGGGAAAAGCCACATGGCTGTGCTGATGTGCCGCTCGTTGCAGTTTTCGATAACCATGACGTGAAACTGACGCGGGAGTAGCATGATGGCGCCCATGGACATGAACAGCATGGTGAACGGCGGCGTGATTCCGCTTTTGTTTTGTGCGTTGTTAAAGGTGAAAAGAACATTGAATCTTTCTGGGGCGGTCTCGCGAAAGCGCGAAAAGATATCGATAAAACCGTCATACAGATGATAGGTAACAAACATACCGATACCCAGCAGGCAGATCATCTTGATCAATGATTCGAACGCAACGGCTGCTATGAGCCCCTCATGACGCTCTGATGAAACCAGTCTGCGTGCTCCGAACATAATGCTGAAAACCGACAGAATCAGAGGCAGTAACAGCCCTCCTCCAAAGTGGCCTGTCTGTGGTGGTGGGAGGGGAAAGATGTGGTTGCCACTGAAGCCGCTCATGATATGAAAGCTGATGAAAACAGCCCGTAGCTGCAAGGCGATATAAGGCATGATAGCCAGAAGGGAGATTAACGTTACCAGGGCACCCAGGAGTGGTGATCTTCCGTAGCGCAGGCTGATGAAGTCGGCAATGGACGTTATGTTGTTCTCTCTGCTGATCCGTATGATGCGGTGCAACAGGAAAATCCAGGCAAACGCGCTGAGCGAGGGACCAAGATAGATGATGAGATAATCTATGCCGGTTGTGGCGGCCTTGCCAACGCTGCCGTAGAAGGTCCATGACGTGCAATAGACGGCGATGGAGAGAGTGTAGATGTAGGGATTGTCGACGATACTACGGCCGTGTTCTTTGCGGATATGTGCGTACCAGGCGATCAGAAAGATCAGCAGGGTGTAGAGAAGAGATATGAGTGTTGTTTGGAAGATGCCGCTGTTCACGGCTTACGTGTCTCCGTAGCCCGTTTGCCGTTATTCCCGATAGCGAGAGTGAACAGATATATTATGACGATGGATACACCCCATCCGCCAAAAAGGTAGATAAACATGAGCGGAATGTCCAAGATGGTGGCTGGTCTGTTGAAAATTTGGAGAAAAGGGAAGTTAAGCAGTATCACGCCCAGCACAAATAGAATCACCCAGGATTCTCGTAGCTGAAGACGGTGCAGCAATCCGGTGCGAAGTCGCTTTAGCATGTCAGGCGAGCCTCTCGTAGATCGTGCTGCACAGCGTTGCTACCGGTATAATGGTACGTACGGGGATCAGCAGGCCCTCTCCGTTGTCGGGCGCCTCAAATATTCTGCGCTGGAGGTTGAGCAGTTCTGTTCTTCCGTCAGATACCGAGCGGCCTGACGCTGAGCGATCGCTGAGCCTGCGTTTGTTGATTGCCTCACTGCATGAAATAAAAAGTATTACAAAGTTAAATGCGTAGCTTTTTGCCAGGTTGGCAAAAAGCATGCGTGACTCTCTACTGACAAAACAAGCGTCGACGATTACGGAACTCCCGCTTTTGAGTTCTTCCTCAGCCCGTATCAAAAGTTCGCTATAGGTGTCCTGGGTAGTCTGGTCTGAATAGATGCCTTGGCCAAAAGCAACGCGGATTTCTGTTTCAGGGGAAATGCCGGCCATTTGTTTGCGAATAGTGTCGGAGTTGTAACTGGGGATGCCCAGTTCGAAGGAAAGTTGGGCGGCAAGCGTACTCTTGCCGCACCCCATCAAACCGCAGGTAATGAAGAGGGTTGGGCGAAGCCTGCTGCGTTCAATGTAACCACGTGCAAGTCTGAAATATCTAATAGCCCTCGTTATGGCGTTGTTCCGTTGCTGCTCATTCATGTCGGCGTCAATGGAGTGCAGGCTCTCGACTTTGCCCCGGACAAAGGCCCTGTATATCTTGTAGAAGTTGAGCAGGGCGGGGACGAGGTTGTCACCCGAAACGTCACTATAGGTCGCGAGCACTTCCGCAGATAGGTCGTTTCTGTCGCGAAAATCCAGGTCCATAAGCAGAAAAGCCAGGTCCGCAGTGGTGTCGCAGCAGCGGAAGCGCTCACTGAATTCGATGCAGTCGAAGATATAGACCCTTCCACCGGTCAGGCAGATATTCTCGAGGTGGATATCCCCGTCACATTCCCGGATAAAACCGTTATCAATCCTTGCGGCGAAAAGATCGGCATTCTGTTCCATGAACGACAAAACCCATGATCGGATCTGTTGGCGTTCCGGTGCTGGCAGAGTCGAGCTCTCGAAGGGAAGAATTTGCTCAAAATTTTCGATCCAGTTAAATCGAATCCGGTCGGGACGGCCGTATTCCGAGATGGCGGGCGAAGTAGGCAGGGTATGGTGAAACTCGGCTATCACCCGGGCGACATCCCGTATCTCGGCGATCGAGACGGTGTTATTCATTACCAGGCGATCCAGCATGCTTTCCGCCGGTAGACGCTTCATCTTGACGGCGTAGTCGATAATCTGTCCCTGGTCCCGAAAGCTGGCACATCCATTCGTCTGGCGCAGTTCAACTACTCCGATATAGATATCGGGACAGAGGCGTCGGTTGTATCTGATCTCCTCGTTGCAATAAAAACGTCGACGATCTATGGTGGAAAAATTGAGAAAGCCGAGGTCGACCGGCTTCTTAATCTTGTAGGCGTGGCTGTCGGTCAGGAAGATCCATGAAACGTGTGTCTGGAGCAGCTCAACCTTGGTGGTCGTCTCCGGGTATGCGTCAGGTTTCAGAAGTGATTTCAATACGCTTCGCATCATAGGCGCGCCTCATTTTAGCTGAAGAGTAGCATCAAACCACCTCAACCGCAAGCTCTTGAACATCATGATATTCATTTGACGAGGCTATGGTTTCATGTTAGCTTTTGTTATAATTTTTCGAGAAATGGATCGACTTTACAATGAAATACGTCCTGAGCATGCTTTTCTGCGCCACAATGCTTTCCTCATGCGCCACCTTTGGTGAATATGCGCCTTCTACTCCCTCCCTGTCATCTCCTGCTTATGACGCCTACTCCCGAGCCCTGTATCTCTACTCGCGCTCCAGGCTGGCAAGCCTGGAGGGGGAGTATGCCCTTGCCCTGAACTGCCTGCGGGAGGCAATCGAACAGGACCCTTCTTCCGCTTTTCTGTATTCAGCGATGGCCGAGAACAAACTTAAGATCGGCCAGGTTCAGGAAGCTTTGGAGAATATCAACAGGGCCATCAAACAGGACCCGTCCTTTCGTGAGCCATATGTCATGGCCGGCGTTTTGATGGCCTCTGCAGGCAAGGATACCGAGGCGGTCGGTTATCTCCGTACGGCAATCCAGTTGGACCCGTCCAAGGAGGACGCCTATCTTCATCTGGCGGTCTCGTTGACAAGGATGTTTGAATATGAAGAGGCGGTAACTACCCTCAAGTCGCTTGTGAAACAGAACCCCGAATCGGTGTTGGGATACTACTATCTCGGCCGTTCCTATAGCCAGATGAAACTCTATCGCGATGCCGTTGGCTATTTCAAGAAGAGTATTGAGCTTCGCCCTGAATTCAGCCAGGCTGCCATCGACATGGCTGCCTCGTACGAGGCGCTCGGTGACTATACCAAGGCCATTGAAATCTATCACGATCTTCTGGATGAAGACGAGAGTCGTACCGCAGTTCAGCAGCGCCTGATTCAGCTTTTGATCCAGCAGCGCAGGTTTCAGGAGGCTCTTGAGTATTTGAACCAGTCCGCTGGGTCCGGTTTGAGCAGTGCCGAAACCATGAGAAAAATCGGCTTAATCCACCTTGAACTGGAACAATATGACGAGGCCATTGCCGTTTTTAACGATCTGCTGGAAAAAGATCCCTCTGCCCATCATGTCAGGCTCTACCTGGGGGTGGCATATGAGGAAAAGGGGGATCTGGATCGCGCCAAGGCAGAATTTTTGAAAATTCCCTCTGATTCCAGTGTATATACCGACGCCGTAGGCCATATTGCCTTTATCTTTTCGGAAAGAGGCCAAAACGATGCCGCCGTGGATATCCTGAAAAATTCGATTGCGCACAATCCCGCGCAGATTGAGCCATATCTCAATCTGTCTACCATTTATGAGAAACTCGATAAATCCGAAACCGCTTTAAGCTTGCTCCTTGATTGCGAAAAACGCTTTGAGAATGAACCGCGCCTACACTTTCGAATCGGTGTGTTATATGACACGTTGGGCAAAAAACGGGATTCAATTGAACGCATGAAAAAGGTGCTCAGCATCAACCCAAGGGATGCACAGGCTCTCAATTATCTGGGTTATACTTATGCTGAAATGGGAGTGAATCTTGATGAGGCACTGGGATTCCTCAAACAGGCGGTTGAGATCCGTCCAAACGATGGCTTCATTCTGGATAGCCTCGGCTGGATATACTATAAAATGAAGAAATATGATGAGGCTGTCAGATGGCTTGAGAAAGCCAGTCGTCTTGCTGATGATGATTCAACCATTATTGAACACCTCGGTGATGCTTATCTGGCCCAGCGCGATTTTAAGAAGGCCTTAAATGCATATAAGCGGGCGCAGGAGCTTGATCCGAGCCGCAAGGAGCTGACCGAAAAGATTCGCAAGCTCAAAGGGGAGCTGGGTGAACGATGAGGTGGCTCTTGCATTGCGGG